>NZ_CP040518.1:600000-800000 GCF_005848555.1 Blautia sp. SC05B48
TTTTTTGTTTTTCCGTCCATTGTCTGCACCTCCTACTTTTCTTTTGCCGTGAAGGAAACATACGGAATGATCACCACAAGCATCATGACTACCATGACACAGGCAACTGCAGTTCCCATACCTACATTGTTATACTGGAATGTCTGAGAATACATATAGGTTGCCAGAACCTGTGTAGAGTTGTTTGGACCGCCTCCTGTAAGACCCTGTACAATATCGAAAACCTTCATAGCTGCTACGATCAGTGTTGCAAGAACCATAACGAATGTTTCTTTCATAAGCGGTACGGTAACACTGAAGAATTTACGGACCGGACCTGCACCATCAATGGTTGCTGCCTCAAGGACATCCGGGGATACTGCCTGAAGACCTGCCAGGAAAAGGATCATCGGCTGGCCGATCCCCTGCCACAGTGCTGCCGCAAAGATTGCATACAGGCTCACCTTCGGATCAGAGATCCAGGTCTGTTTGAAATTAATCCCAAGTACCTTGAAAAACTGATTGATAAATCCGATGTTCGGATTGTAGATCCATCTCCAGATGATCGCTACCGCGATTGGTGCGATAACGCAGGGAAAATAGAAAAATGCACGGAACACGGTACGTCCGCGGAACTGTTTGTTAAGAATGACCGCAAAGCCAAGAGAAACCGTCATCAGAAGTACAATCGTAAGTACGATCCAGACCAGGTTATTCTTCAACGCGATCATAAATGTTGCATCATTTGTAAAAAGATTAACATAGTTTGACAGACCTACAAACTCCTTCTCAGCAACACCGTTCCATTTAAACATACTGATAAACAGTGAGTAAAATACCGGTACCACAATTACGGAAAGGTAGATCACTGCTGCCGGTATCAGAAACGCATATGCCCCAAAATCAACTTTTCTTTTTTTCTTCATTCCGGATCACCTCCATTTTTACTGAAAAAAGCGGCCAAAGCCTGCGCTCTGGCCGCCCCGTTATGCTTTTATGATTATTTAGCCTGATATTCTTCAATTGCCTTCTGGATATTAGCTGCTGCATCTTCCGGTGTCATCTCGCCGTTTGCAACTGCATCCTGTGCATTAAAGAGAACATCTGCAACCTCTGTCGGGAATGCCTGGTCAGTGATCGTGAATGTACCGTTCTCATTAGATGTTTCAAGCATACCGTTTACGTTGACCTGCTCAGCCGGAGCTTCAGCGCCCTGTACAGGAAGCGGTACGTTATAGTACTCACCATACTCTGCAACATTCTCATCACTCTGATAGTAATCCATGAACTTCACGCATGCATCAAGTTCTTCATCAGAAAGATTAGCATTGAACTGTGTCATCTCTGCGAAAGCAGACATACGGTTGTCATCACCTGACGGGAATGCAAATACACCATAATTGTTAGGATCAAGATCATTCTGGATGAACTGTCCGTCATACCACTGTCCCTGGAGATCCATTGCACACTCTCCTGTACCCATTGCCATGATGGTATCGTTCGGATCAAGTGTAAGGAAACCATCCGGGAAGTATCCTGCGTCAACCCACTCTTTATATTTCTCAAAAGCCTGTACTACTGCATCGCAGTTCCAGCTCTCCTCAAATGTGTTCAGCTTGTCATGAAGCTCAGCACCTGCATAGTGCTCAACAAGAAGCTCAAACCATCTCATTACATGCCATCCGTTAAGTCCGGCTGTATCCATTGGTGTAACTCCGTTATCTTTCAGAGTCTTAAGAGCTGCTTCGAAATCCTCGAATGTAGTAGGAACTTCGATTCCGTTATCTTCAAAGATCTGTTTATTATAGTAAACACCAAGTGCATTGTAGCTTGTCGGATATCCGGAAAGCTTGTTTTCAAATGTACAGAGATTTAAAGAAGATTCTGTAAATTTGTCGTTCCATCCGTTATCTTTCGCATACTGTGTAAGATCATATGTCTTTCCATTCTCCTCATAGAAGCTTCCAAGACTGCCGCCCCAGTTAAACCACATACTTGGAAGTGTATCTGAAGAAGCTGCTACTTTGCAGGCATCCTTGATTCCATCTGTGTCATAGAAAGAAGCTGTTACTTTAATATCCGGGTTTGCTTCGTTGAATGCCTCTACGATCGGCTCAACCGCATTCTGTCTTGTGCTCAGTGTCCAGAATGAAACCTCTGTTGCTGCACTTACAGAAGAAGCCATTCCGAATACCATTGTTCCTGCAAGTACTGCTGCCATTACCTTTTTAAAATTCATACCATGTCCTCCTTTAAACTTTTCCATGAATTTTGTTTAGTTTTCCGTTTAGCACGTCTCGTTTTTTGTTAAGTAAAAGATAGCATATTGTTTAGTAATTTTCAACTACATTTTATCTTTTCTATATTTTTTATAATTTTATTTGATATTTTTTGTGCATTTTTACCATATCTTTATTATATTTCATTTGACCTCATTTAAACTTTTTTTGAATTATTTTAAATTTATTTACACCATTTATGTTTAACGAATCATTTTCATCCATTTATTAAATACTATTTTGGAACTTTTTATCTAATATTTTCAGTCACTCAATAGCATATTCTGACATTCTCTTTTTCTTATTCCTTCTTTGTTACGTACAAAAACCTGCGGTTTTTATAAAAGCCGCAGGTTTTTCCCATGTTTTTTAAACTTTCTTTAACTTTCACATGCTTTCCGTGCATACTCCGTCTGCACCAAATCTTCATACGCCGCACGATCCGTCAACTCTCCTGCATCTTCCAGGATATCCTGCAGAAGCTCAAAGCTGTCTTTTTCAAAGATGAGATTCTCTTTCCATGTGTCCTGGTCATAATAACGTTTTACAATGGCAGTGATGGTTTCAAGATCTGTTTCTTTGAACTGCGGTGCGATCACTTCCGCGATTTCCTCCGGCGTATGACTCTGCACATAGTCCATTCCCTTCTGAAGTGCATCGGTGAATTTCTGGATGATCTCAGGATTTTCTTTCATGTAGCTTGCTTTTGCACTGTAGGATGTATATGGTACATATCCGGATGCCTCCCCGAGAGATGCCACTACATAGCCCGCTCCTTCTTTTTCCAGAATAGTTGCAGATGGTTCGAATTCTACTGTATATGCCGCTGAATCATCACCTGTAAAGGCTGCTGCCGTGGAACCGAAATCAATACTCTGGTCAATGATCAGATCCTTTTGCGGATCAATGCTGTTTTTCTTCAGTATATATTCAAATACCATTTCCGGCATTCCACCTGTCGCCTGTATTACAATGTAAATATTTATCCGATAGTTGTTTTGCGGTGGTTTCTGCTGAGATATCTGACGTATCCGGCAGATAGTCTTTGACAAGCACCGTAATTTCTTCTTTTGATTTTACGATTTTATACGGCTTCAGCGAGTTTTCTGTGGGTTCCAGAATTCCAAGATTTTTCGCCAGCTCAATATAGGGCAGAATACTCTGCTTTGTCTTTTTGAATCCAAGATCTGTGATGTGCTCAGACAGATACTTGGCAGATGTGTAGCCACGCTCATCCTCAGCGATCAGCTTCATTACGATAGCAATTATCGTATTTTCTCTGCGGTTCATTTCATCGGAAGGACTATAATGAATCAGATTGGATAGTCCATACTTTAAAGTAATTTCCGGCATTCCGTCCTCATCCACCACAATTTTTTCTATGAGAAGTTCAATATCTCTGCGGTCAAGCGTTCCCCCGGCAATGATCTTATCTACTACATCAAGAGCATTCCGTAATTTATCTTTTACATCCGGCGTTTCGATTGCTGCTTCATCCAGTTCCTTTAACTGCATTTCCAGACCATGAATCTGAGCAAACAAATCATTCTGCATGGAATCGTAAGTCTCATTGATCAAATTTTCATTTCCGTTAGCAACTGCCAGATCTTTTACTTTCTGTGTAAGTAAAACTTTCAGCTGATTCTTTCGGTCACCGATTTCTCTATGTAGTTCCTGTCGTTTTTCTTCGACTGTTTTTTTTTCTGCTTCAAAATCTTTCAAATCATAGGTAGCAATGACTTCACTGAGAGCATTTCTGCATAGTTTGATATAAGTCAGAACATCTTCCATTAAATCATCTTCTTCGATCAGATGAGCCTTGGAGCAATAACGCCTGCCTTTGGTGTTATATGTCGTACAGATATAATATTTTCGTTCCCTGCTGGATGTCTGACGCTTGATCGGTGTAAGACGGCTGCCACAGTCCTTACAATACAGACAGCTTCCGAAAGGATTGGGAATCTCTGAACCAAGCCACTGTCCACGGCTTCCACGATAATTCGTGCGGTTACGTTTTTCTTTTAATTCCTGCACCAGTGAAAAGGTAGCTTTGTCAATAATCGCCGGGTGATGATTCTCGAAAATACACTGTTCTTCCTTTGGGACACGTTTGTCCTTTCCATGAACGGTATTCCTTGCACGCTTTTTCAACCGAAACGTTCCAATATAAAAATCATTGTCCAGGATTTCTTTTATCATGGCATCCGACCATTTGGAAGCCACCTGTCTTTTGGATAATCTTCCTTCTTCGATTTCACGTTCCCGCTGTATCATAGACGGAGTCGGTGCGTTGTGCTCTGTCAGATACGTAGCGATTTTTCGATAACCGGAACCGGAAAGGTATAAATCATAAATCTTCCTGATATATTCCGCTTCTTTTGGCACAATCTCCAAAATCGTTTTATCTTCTGTATTGCGACGGTACCCAAACGGGGGTCTGGTGATCAAAGTTCCTTCTTTTTGCCGGGCTCCGATGGCACGTTTGATCTTTTTACTGGTGTCTTTCACATACCTTTCATTAAACCATGTTTTTATACCAATGGTGTCATCACTGGAATCCATGGAATCATAGTTGTCATCAATGACAATCAAGTGTTTGCCACGCTCCTGGAACTCATCCAGAAGCAGAAGAACCTTTGCATTATGTCTGCCAAGACGGGAGAAGTCTTTGACGTATACGGTATCAATCTCTTGATCCAGATCTGCCATCATCTGCTGAAATCCAGGTCTGTCAAAAATATAGCCGGAAATTCCATCGTCTTCATACCAGCGGTCAATTTTTACGCCATGATCATTGGCATATTGACTGATGATCAGCTTCTGATTTTCTATGGAAACGTAATTTTTCTTATCATCATCTCGGGAGAGACGGACATATCCTGCATTCATAGCTGCCCCTTTCATTAATGTAAATTTAAATACTATGCATTATGTAATATCGTTATATATTATGGGTAAGAAAAAGTATATAGTCAAATTGAAGGCATTTAAAATTATGAAATATTTGATATTGATGATAGATTGCGAAAACATGTGAGATTTGATATGATTTTAAGGAAATATTTAATCGAATCAAGTAAGTCCCCTGCTTCAATTGCGAAAAGAAATAAGCAGTGGGTGGGGACTTGCTTGTATCAGGAGGAGTGCAAGCTCCTTCTGATAAACTGCGGAGCAGTTATTCGGTTATGAGCAAGTAGCAAAGCGGATTGCGAATATCCGCTTGATTAGATTTTGGAAATTTGACGGAGGTAGTTATGGCTTTTGATTTTAAGAAAGAATATAAAGAATTTTATATGCCGAAGAAAAAACCAGAGATTGTAAATGTCCCGAAGGCTAATTACATTGCAGTCAGAGGTAAAGGCAATCCAAACGAAGAAGGCGGTGCATATCAACAAGCGATTAGTGTTTTATATGCTGTTGCATACACATTAAAAATGAGTTACAAGACTGATTATAAAATTGAAGGCTTTTTTGAATATGTTGTCCCTCCATTGGAAGGCTTTTGGTGGCAGGATGATATCGAAGGTGTAGATTATACAAATAAATCTGCTTTTAACTGGATTTCTGTCATTCGTCTGCCTGATTTCATTTCTAAAGCCAATTTTGACTGGGCGGTAGAAACAGCAACCAAAAAGAAGAAACTCGATTGTTCATCCGCAGAGTATCTTACGATTGATGAAGGATTATGCGTCCAAATTATGCACATAGGTTCTTTTGATGATGAGCCAGCAACCGTTGCTCTTATGGATACTTATGTAGAACAAAATGGGTATGTGAATGATATTAACAAAGATAGATTGCACCACGAGATTTATATGTCTGATGCAAGAAAGGTTGCCCCGGAAAAATGGAAAACTGTAATTAGACATCCAATCAAGAAAGCGTGAAATCGGAAGTTGTAGTAAAGGAGGTTTACAATGGGGTTTTGGATTTTTATGTTGATTATGGATTTGCTTCTTCCATTTACGATGATTGGTTTTGGAAGATATTTTATGAAAAAGGCTCCAAAGGAAATAAATTCAGTATTTGGATATCGGACTTCGATGTCTATGAAGAACAAAGACACATGGGAATTTGCTCATAAATATTGTGGTAAAGTTTGGTATGTCTGTGGAATGGTTATGTTGCCGATAACAGTAATATTCATGCTTTTAGTAATTGGAAAAAATGAAGATTGTGTTGGGAGTATAGGAGGAATTATCTGTGGTGTTCAACTTATTCCTTTAATTGGATCTATTCTCCCAACAGAAATAGCATTAAAAAAGAATTTTGATAAGAATGGAACAAGACGATAAATTCCAGTTTGTTGAAATCATGATATATCATTCCAGTGATTTCTAACCATTGCTTTGATACCATTGTGAATATCGGCATCCGAGTTCCCATCCAGAAATGTGACAACCCGGAAACCACTATCCGTATATTTCTTACGTTCAGCTTCAAATTCTTCCTGTGAGGAGAAGTCGCTGCGCCAGAGATAATACGTTGGTTTACACAAGGCTATCACATCCTCATTCTGTTAAATTTTCTATCATTATCATATAAAAAGTGGACAGTTTTCGTGTCTGTCCACTTTAAAATAATTTTATCGTTCACGGTCTGAATGGCTTAACTGACCTCTTTTTGCCAATTCCAGTATTCCCGGTGGAATACGTTTTACCAGATGTTGCAGATTTTCATAATCCGCCCTGAGTCTGGCATCATCCATTTTTTTCGCATACTACTGGATTTTGCTTCTTTTACCTGTCTGGATAAATTCTCTGTCTGTTTTTGCAAAGATGATTTATCTGACTTTAAGGAACGAAGTGTCTGATCGTACTTTCGAATCTGTGTCTGAAAATTCTCCATTGCGGGGAAAAACTTCTGCAAAAGTTCAACTGCTTTATCCGTATTTTTACCCGCATTGAAAAAGTTTGTATTTTCCAGTAGATCAGTAATTTCTTTATCGGTTAAGTAATTTACGCAAAGACCGTAGCATGAGCCAAAAACAACTGGCTGAGGAGCTTCATGTGACACACTCACAGATCAGCCATAGCGAAAGTGGTGAAACAAAAAATCCTAATATAAGTATCGTGATAGATGCAGCCAGATTTTTTCATGTTTCCACAGATTATCTGCTTGGAATTACACAGATTACCACACCAAAAAGTTATGATATTTCAGAATTAGGACTTTCTGAAGAACCTGTAAAGAGGTTAATTACCGGAAGAATAGATATAAATATTTTAAACTGCCTGTTAGAACATGAGCACTTTCCACGCCTGTGTATTATGATTCGCAATTTCTTTGATGGTACCATTATCGAGGGAGTCATGGCTCGAAACCAGGTGGTTGATTTTGCAGTAGATCAGTTGACGGATTTAATGAATGCAGAACCGGCAAAACGAAAAGAAATTATAAAAGATAAACAGTTTTTAAATTGGCAGAAATTAGGATTGAATGAAGCAGATATTGAAAAAATCAAGAATCAGTTTGTATCCATATTGCGTGATATAAAATCCAGTATGCAGAACAAAGAACTTACAAGTACTGTTGCTACAGCCGAATCCATAAAGACAATCCGAAATGCATTGCCTGATAAGCCAGCTTCTGATATTACAAGTGATGATGTGGCAAATGCCGTTGCTTTTTATATGGGGCAGACAACAGATCTGAACGATACGGGACTTACAATGGTACAGGAATTGGCAAAATATATTTTTGATAACAGTGTGCCGGAGAAAAGATCAGATGATCATTGGTAGAAATATACCTTTCTTCAAATGTGGCATCGTTTAAATAACAGCATCGCCATGCTATTATTCAAACTCAGTTCTGCTCTTTCAGGAATCTCCTTTGCGGGATACCTTCCATCGCAGAATGCCGAGAGCTACAGGTAAATGTAGAGCAGTAGGTTATTTTCCCGGCAGTTAAAAAATCTGAAAGATAATTAACAACAATTCAATTGTGCTATATCTTGAATGCTGTTATGATTTAGTTACAAAAGCTTTTGGAAAATCTGTTAGGAGAGAATTTAAATGAATATTGGTAGTGTGATAAAAAAATACAGAAAAGAAGCCGGATACACCCAGGAAGAGATGGCAAACAGGCTTGGTGTTACAACTCCAGCAGTAAATAAATGGGAAAATGGCAACTCTAAGCCAGACATTGAATTGTTGTCACCTATTGCAAGATTGTTGCATATTTCTCTGGATACCCTGTTGTCTTTTCAAGAAAAATTGACAGATTTTGAAATCGGAGAATTTATTCAGAAGATGGACAAAATGTTTTCAGAGGAAGGTTACGAAAAAACATATCAATGGGCTGTAAATACCATAAAAAAATACCCAAACTGCAACTTGCTTATCTGGCAGATCGCAGTAATGCTCGATTCCCGAAGAATTATTGGTGAATGTGATAATCCAGATAAGTACGATGAACAAATCAATGCCTGGTATGAAATAGCCTTGAATGACGAAGAGGAAAAAATCCAGCACCATGCAGCAGATTCCCTGTTTGGCTTTTATTTAAGGAAAAAGGATTATGCTATGGCAGAAAAATATCTACGTTATTTTTCCGACTATGATCCTGTGAAAAAAGTAAAAATGGGACAATTATATATGAAGCAGGGAAAAACAGAAGATGCATATGAAAAACTTGAAGATGTAGTCTTTTCAACGTATACTACATTAAATCTGACTTTTGGTACCATGATCACCCAAGCTCTTGAAGAAAAGAATCATGAATATGCAAAATATCTGGCAAAAAAAATGAGTATTTTAGCCAATGTATTTGACATGGGAAAATATCATGAATGCGCAGCAATGTTAAATGTTGTTGTTGCCGAAAAAGATGTGAAAGGCACTTTTCAGATGGCAAAGCAACTCTTGGAGAACGTAGATACCATGGGTGATTTTCGAGAATCAAAATTATATCAGCACATGAAATTCCGGGATACTGAAAATCCGTATGCCAAAGAAATGAAGAAGGCATTACTGGAAGGATTCAGAACTGAAGAAGAATTTTCTTACATGAATGGATATGAACCGTGGGATCAATTTATTCATGAATAAAAGCCCTATCCGCCGGGAACAGAGCATTTTATAGATGAAAGAGATTATTTGGCAGGCGTCGCGGCTCCTGCATCTCTTTTAACCTATAGGGTGCGTGGTTGCAACGAAATTTACCACCTCAAATAATCTTACCACCATAATAATTGAAATTTGCATACTTGTAAACAAGTGGGTATAAAAAAATCCTGATTGAATATAATTTAACGCAAGGATAATTTCTGATTGACTTTCCAAGTTATATCGGTTATATTATCTTTAGTGATCAGATTGCAGAAACTCGTGAAGCCTGCGATCGGGGGAGGGTGCCGAGGCCCCTCTCCTTTTTCTTTATCTGAAAATATTTTGCTGAGAGGTACATATGAGCAAACCATTTATTACATATACTACACAGATTGAAAAACTGAAAAGTGAAAAAAATCTGATTATTGTAGATTCTGATTTCGCGGTAGAAGCTCTGCAAAATATCAGTTATTATGCATTGATTGGTGGATATAAACATCCATTTATTGATATTCATACTCGTAAATATATTAACGAAGCACGTTTTGAAGATATCGTATCTCTTTATGAATTTGATGAAGAACTGCGTGGACTCTTTTTTAAATATTTATGCCGTGTAGAAAGAAGAATGCGTTCGTCCATTTCTTATCATTTCTGTAAAAAGCATGGGGAGCGTCAGGAAGAATATCTCAATCCTAACAATTATAACAATCTTTCAAAAAATAAAAATGGAATCGCAAAATTAATTAAGATGCTTGATACGATGGCGAAACAAAATAGGGATCATGATTATCTTGTTTATCAGCGTAATAAATATCATAATATTCCATTATGGGTGATTATGAATACACTTACTTTTGGTCAGATATCCAAAATGTTTGAATTTTTACCTCAGAATATACAGGGAACAGTTTGCCAGGATTTTGGGAATGTTAAGAAAAATGAAATGATAAAGTATTTGAAGGTATTAACGCTGTACCGAAACGTATGTGCACATAATGAACGCCTGTTTTCTTATCGCACATATATCGACATTCCAGATACATTGTTACATAAAAAATTGAACATTTCTAAAAATGGTTCAAAATACATATAAGGAAAAAACGACTTATTCAGTGTTGTTATTGCTTTTCGTTATCTACTTTCCAAAACAGATTTTATACAATTTAAAAAACAACTATTGCATATTTTCAGTAAGTACGAAAAACAGAATTCAAATCTTAAGCTGAATGTTCTCTTTGAATATATGGGATTCCCATCAAACTGGAAAGAGATAACAAAATTCCGCAAAATATAAATTTAAATAAAAGTTTTATCTTGTTTATTGCATATTTAGAGTTGTTGCAGTATATTAATAACAATTGGGGTATGTGTTTGCGGACATATACTTGGAGGAGTCGGGACAATCTGGCTCCTTCTTTATTGACGGTAAGTAATCCATGCAGTATTATATAAATACAAAGTAGCTCTGAATCGGATATTCAGAGTTGTAAAACGGCGGAAATATCATTGCTGGTATTTCCGCCACTTCTTTTATACATTCTTCGCACTATTCATCCCATCCACCCAGTTACACAGAATCACAATCGTCTCATAATTTACATAGTTATATGTACGCCACCCTTACGACCGCCAAGAACCTTCTCTCCTTTCAGATCCTCCCACTTGAAATCAGGCATCTCTTCTCTTGCCACAAGAAAATTCCCCGCACGCTGAGTTAACTGCGCGAAATTTACGACAGGATCCGTGGCGCCCTCCTGATAAGCATAAACAGATGCCTCTGCACCCATAAATCCAATATCTGCCTCACCGGAAATCACAGCAGTCATCGTTTTATCTGCTCCGAATCCCGTCACCAGTGTCAGATTCAGACCTTCCTCCGCAAAATATCCCTTCTCGATCGCAACATACTGGGGTGCATAGAAAACAGAATGTGCTACCTCATTTAAAGTGACTTTGCTCAATTTCTCCTCTTCCTTATCTTTCTTTGATGCAAAAACTGTCATCGGCAGCGCCGTCACCGCCAGCACGACTGCCACCGCCAATGCGATCCGTTTTTTATTTTTCATGCAGATACTCCTTTTTTGACTTCTGATTTTAGCATATGCCAGAAGGACCTGAAGGGTTCGGAACATCATACTGAAATGGAAAGGAATTGCCTCTCCCCCAAAAATATGATAAGGTGAAGCAAATAGAATCTTTCAGAAGGAGTATCCATATGAAATATGACTTCACTTCCATCATTGACCGGCATGGCAGAGATTCCATCGCAGTAGACGGCCTGAAGGGCGATGGTTTCTCTCCTGCCCCGCCGAAAGAAGGCTTCGATGCCATCCCGATGTGGGTAGCAGACATGAACTTCCCTACTGTACCTACCATACAGCAGGCGATCATCGAACGGGCCGGTCACCCGGCCTTCGGTTACTTCGAAGCCCCGCCGGAATATTATAAGGCCATCATCCGCTGGCAGGAAACACGTCACGGTGTCACCGGTCTGAAGCCCAAGCACATTGGCTACGAAAATGGCGTTCTGGGCGGAGTTATCAGTACACTGAACTGCATCTGCTCCCGCGGTGATAACGTCCTGGTTCACAGCCCGACATACATAGGCTTCACAACAAGTCTAAAAAACAACGGCTACGAGGCCGTACATTCTCCGCTGGTAAGGGATGAAAACGGCATATGGAGAATGGATTATGCAGACATGGAGAAACAACTCCGGGAAAAGAAGATCCACGCTGCCATTCTCTGCAATCCGCATAATCCCTGTGGACGCGTGTGGGAGCGTTGGGAGCTGGAAAAAGCCATGGAACTTTACCGAAAACATGATGTCTATGTCATCTCAGACGAGATCTGGTCTGACCTCATCCTGAACGGCCATAAGCATATCCCTAGCCAGTCCGTCAGTGAAGATGCCCGCCAGCGTACAGCGGCCTTCTACGCTCCATCCAAAACCTTTAATCTTGCAGGGCTTGTTGGCAGCTATCACATTGTATACAACAGCTGGTGGCGGGATCGTATTTTGAAAGAGTCCAGTCTGAGCCATTATAATATGATGAATGTTCTGTCCATGCACGCTCTGCTTGGCGCTTATCAGCCTGAGGGCTATGAATGGACCGATGAACTATGCGAAGTACTAAGCGGAAATGTAAACTTTGCCTGTGATTACATTGACCGGCACTTTAATGGTGTCAACGTTTCCAGGCCTGAAGGCACCTACATGCTCTTTGCCGACTGCACCGACTGGTGTGCCGCCCATGGCAAAACAATCGAGGATGTGGAAAAAGCCTGCTGGGATGTCGGTGTTGCCGTCCAGGACGGCAGGATGTTTTTCGGTTCCTGTCACCTGAGAATGAATCTGGCCTCACCCCGTTCCCGCATAGAGGAAGCCTTCCGCCGAATGGATCGATACGTCTTCAACAGGTAAAAATCTACTCTGCCGTTCATTACAATCTATGCTATAATAGAGCTCATAACACCAGCGTTCCATCCTGTCACTTTCCGGAACGCTGTAAATAGGAGGAAATCAATATGGATATTAAAGAAGAAATCCACGCATTATCAGAAGAAATGCTCACAAATCTTGGCAGACTGGTTGCCATTGACTCCCAGCTCGGTACCCCTTCCGAGGGAAAGCCATTTGGTGAGGGCCCTGCAAAAGCCCTGAAAGAGGGACTGAAGATCGCCGAAGAACTTGGCTTTAAAACCGTAAACCTGGATAACTACTGTGGTTATGCCGAAATGGGCGAGGGCGATGAGATCGTCGGCATCGCCGGTCATCTGGATATCGTTCCTGTAGGCGGAGACTGGACCTACGATCCGTTCCGCCTTACCCGTGAAGGCGATCATGTATACGGCCGCGGGACCACTGATGACAAGGGCCCTATCCTGGAAGCGCTCTATGCTATGAAGCTTCTCCGCGATCACGGCGTGAAGCTGAACAAAAGAGTCCGCCTGATCATGGGCTGCAACGAGGAAACAGGTTCCAAATGTATGGCTCACTACAATCAGGTAGCAGAAGAGCTTTCCTGCGGTTTCACACCGGATGCCAGCTTCCCATGTATCCACGGCGAAAAAGGCCAGCTTGCCATGATCGCCTGCTCAAAAAACACCCGAATCATCTCCATAAACGGCGGTTTTGTATCCAATGCAATGTGTGACACCTGTACAACCGTTGTTCCCGATGAGGACGGTCTGAAGGAAAAACTGGAATCCGCACTTTCCCGGACGAAGCTCCAGGAATATAAGGTAAGCGAAGAAAATGGCAGACTCACCATCTACGCCAAAGGTGTTCCGGCCCATGCCAGCACTCCTCATCTCGGTGTCAATGCTGCAGGAGTAACCTTTGAATGCCTGGCAGAAGCAGGCTTTGAAGATGACTTTGTAGAATTCTATAACTCCCATATCGGCACTGCATGTGACGGCTCCGGCATTGGTCTGAAATTTGCAGATGAATACGGCGATCTGACGTTATGCAACGGAATCGTAAAAACAGAAAACGGTGTCATTTCCTGTACCATCGATATCCGTGTTCCGGTAACTCTTAATGAGACCGATATCCGCAAAATGTGCCAGGACAGACTGGAAGATAAAAACGGTCGTATTGAGATCACACAGATTGTTGCCCCGTTATTCTTCCCAAGAGAATCTCCGCTGGTAAATGCTCTTTACAAAGCTTACACAGATGTGACCGGCGATACCGAGCACAAACCAATGGTCATCGGAGGCGGCACTTACGCAAAATCCCTCAAAAACATCATAGCCTTCGGACCTGAAAAAGAGGGAATTGACTACCGCATCCACGGAGCCGATGAATTTATCCTGGTCTCCGGTATGGAAGAAGCGGTACTGATTTATATGGAAGCGATCAAAAACCTACTTGCGATTTGAAATCAGGAGGATAAGAAATCATGAGTACAAAAGCCGAATACGCTGCAAAATTACACGAGAATGGCTGCAACTGTGCACAGGCAGTTGCCTGCTCTTTCTGCCGGGAATTTGGCATCGATGAAAACGAGATGTTCCGTATTGCTGAGGGTTTCGGCCTTGGAATGGGTGTTATGGAAATGTGCGGTGCTATTTCCGGTATGGCTATGATCATCGGACTTTCCAACAGCCGCGGAAATACCGAAGAAGGTTCCGGCTCCAAAGGTGACACTTACAAAAAGCTTCGCACCTATATCGGGAAATTCAAAGAAAAAAACGGCTCCTGCATCTGCCGTGAATTAAAAGGTGTAGAGACAGGCAAGGTCCTCTGCAGCTGCCCGCAGTGCATCACGGATGCGGTTGCTCTTACAGAAGAATATCTTGCGGAAAACAGATAATCTCATAAAATAAAACAGCAGAATTGTATATTCCCTGTAATCCCGGGACATACAGCTCTGCTGTTTTCTGTTCCTATTCGCTTTTCACTGTCAGATCCTTCACTCATCTGTATTTCTTATAATTCAGGTACACCGCCGGGATCTTTACAAATTCATCCAGGCTGATAAGCTTTCTGGTAAAAATGCCAGGTATCTTTTATTTTTCATTTATTTTTCCCATACCTCCTCATCAAACTTACGGTCCTTAAAGTAATATGGCTTGTCCGCATCTGTGATCTCTCAGATAAAACTTTTGTTCTGCCTCTTCTAACTCATACCCGATCACACCGTCTTCCTGAATTTCGCCGGTGACACTCCAAACTGCTCCCGGAACAGATGATAAAAGTGGCTCACATTGGAAAATCCGCAGCACTCACAGATATCCAGAATCTCCCGGTCTGTCTGTGCCAGAAGATAAACTGCATATTTCAGACGCTCCTGGTTAATATACTGGGTAGGCGTTTTCCCACAGATCTGTTTCAGCAGCCTGCAGAGATGGCTTGGAGAGCAGGGAGCCAACTCGCACATTTTTTCGTAGCCTTCCTGGAGATTTTCAATCTTTGACATATTTAAGAGAAGCTCTGACAGCCAGGAAGGCATCTGATTCCAGGGATCCTTTTCATCATAAGTGAAGAAATAATCCTCCAGAAGAAGCGCAATGACACACTGCGCATGATATCTTGCGTGCCGGGGATGGCTGCTGTTTACCAGCTTTCCCGCAGTATCCATTGCATCCAGAACCTTGCGGAAATTTTCCCCTTCCAGATGTACATAGGCAGGCATCTCACTGTTTATCAGTTTATCCATCTTTTCCTCCTGCTCCAGAAACAGAGAAACATTCCGGAGCACCTGGGTAGAAAAGCCCAGATTCCGGACGCAGAAATTCTCCGAATGATAAAAGTTATAGCTGTGCATATCATTGGGGCGTATAAAAAACAGATCCCCCTTTCTTACTGTCTGCACGGAATCATTGATCATATGATAGGCCGTACCCTCTGAAATGATAAAAAGTTCATAATGATTATGAGTATGTATTGGCACATGCTTGTAAATATCCGAAATCGTATAGGAAAGTCCGGACTCTCTGTTCAGCGGATACTGTTCTTTTCCAAATACCGGTATTTCCATCTTCTCTTCTCCTCCCCGCTTCCTGATATCAATATACTACAAAAATCTGACAGCTGTAAACAAGAAACGTAGTGTAAATTGTGATATTCTTTTACCGCATTGAAGGAGATTTTCTTGTTGAAAAAAATTTCTCTGATGCAGATATTTAATCTTTAATTTTTTCAGGGAGGACTTATCATCATGTCATCATCCAAAGCTCGATTTTTTAATCCGGCTGTTGTAGGCCTGATCATGCTCAGCTTTTTTCTGGGTACCAGTGAATATACTGTGATCGGTATCCTGCCGGAAATTGCGGACGGATTCGGAATTTCACTGACTCAGGCCGGAAGCATTGTATCTCTGTTTGCCTTTGCCTATGGCCTTGGCACTCCGTTTCTGGCTGCCTATGTGGGAAAATACAACCGTTTTCGTATTACCATGCTGGGGATCTCACTGTTTGCGCTCTGCAATCTGATCTGTGCCATTGCTGTCAATTACATGGTATTTCTGGTGTTCCGTATTCTTACGGCTGTGGTTTCCGGTACTGTGGTTTCCATCTCCATGACTTATGCGGAAGATGTTGCTTCCATCCCGGAGCATATCCCAGGTGTGATCGCAGGTGTCTTTTCAGGCTTCAGCGTTGCTTCTGTTGTGGGTGTGCCTATCGCTTCCACTATCACGCAAACTTTTGGCTGGCGTGCGGCTTTTATCACGATCTTCGTGGCAACCCTGGCTCTGCTGGCGCTTCTGTTTGTGAAACTGCCGCGGCAGAACCGGCTGAAGGCCGGAAGTATTCTGGAACAGTTTAAGCTTTTTCTGGACAAAAGGATCTCCATTGGCTGTGCCATCGTTTTCCTGGCAGGCGCCTCCACTTACTGTTTCTATACTTATCTGACACCGATTTTCCAGCAGGAGCTCCATATTCCGGATTCCATGCTGAGCCTTGCGCTTCTGATCTTTGGTATTGCAGCGATCACCAGCAATGTAAGCTCCGGTCAGGTGGCAAACAAAACCGGCATCCACATGCTGCCCCTGATCTACGTCATCCAAACTGTATGTCTGCTGCTTCTGCCCATTGCCACCCATAATCTGATAAGCGGAGGACTGGTACTGTTTATCCTCGGTGTTGTGATGTATCTTCTGAACTCACCATTGCAGATGCATTTTTTGAAGATCGCTACCAGAGAGCATCCTGCCTGTGTAAACCTTGCATCTTCTTTGATCTCGGTTTTCTTTAACTTTGGTATTGCAGCCGGTTCTGCCATGGGTGGAATGATCGTAAAATATGCCGGACTTCGTTTTGTAGGGATCGGCGGTGCAGTTCCCGGCATCGGAGCGTTCATCTGTGCGATGATCCTGCTTCAGATCATGAAGCCTGGCGCGGATATCCGGTAAATAAAAATACAGCCAGGAAATTATCCGGATCTTATATCCGATATTTCTGGCTGTATTTTTATTCTCTCAATTTTCTTCTGTTACTGATGTGGTTTTACTTTCATATTCTTTCAGTCCCATAATCAGGACTTTCCTGTTTTTCTATTTCATCTCGATTCTAAATAATCTCGCTGCTTTTTCCTGCGGCATCTTCACTGCAAGATTTCCATTTTCGATTTTATATTCGCACATCTCTTCCTTCGGATAGATCACGGATACTCTGCTAATCTGATCTGCATTTTCCAGAGGGATCACTGCTTCTGTTGTTCCCGGTGTCCATACGGAAAGATAAGTATTCTTCTCTGCTTTCACTCCGTAAGCAAGAACTTCGGATTTCAGAGTTCCAAAACCAAGTGGGAAGAACGGCACGCCGTCACGGACTTCCTCCCGGATCTCCTTATACAGGGAGATTCCCTCCTTCATCCGGTTCATGGAATTTTCTCCCAGTTTCCATACCATACCGCTGATATATGGGCGGAGAAGTATGCCATTTACTACATTGTAGATCACATGCTCTTCTTCATCCTCATACGGATATACCCACATACCTCCCTGCTCCGGAGTTACCGCACTGGCTACGTTGGCAGCGATATTGGCATTGTAGAGATAATCTGTCTGATCACTGGTAGACTGCAGGCTTAATATCTTCAGCATACCATAATCCATACGCTGTCCGCCGGAACCGCAGTTCTCCACAACAAGCTCCGGATGATCCCGGAAGATTTCCTCATACCACTGGTGGAGGCATTCATAATGCTCACGGATGGCATCTGCACAGCTGTCACTGTTCAGGTCACTTCCGTATCCCATGGTTACGTTATAGTCCACTTTAAAGTACTCTACACCGTAATCATTGATCAGCCTGTCTACTACATCACGGCAGTATTTTCGTACCTCCGGATTGCGGAAATCCAGCATATAGCGTTTATTGTCAATGTGGCGTTTTCCATGGCGGCAGACAAACCAGTCATCAGGAAGCTTGTTTGCCAGCTCGCAGGCAACTCCCATAACCTCGATTTCCAGCCAGAGTCCCATTTTCAGGCCTTTACTGTGTGCATGATCGCAGACTTCTTTCAGACCATTCGGGAATCTTCCGGATGCTTCTTTCCATTCCCCGACACGGTCCCACCAGAATCCGTCGTCATACCAGCCTGCATCCAAGCAGTAATATTCACATCCAAGCTCTGCTGCCTTGTCAATAATGGAAAGCTCCCGCTCCGTTGTAGGGTCTCCCATCAGGCAGTTCATGTAATCATTAAATACCACGTTCAGCTTCTCATCGTCCGTATTAGGTCTGCGTACTTTTCTCCGATACCTGGTCAATGCCGCTGCTGCCGGATTCAGGCCACCTTTTACAACAGCTGCCCCTGCCGGAACGGTTGTGAAGCTTTCTCCTGGTTTCAGATTCTTATACCAACCGTGCTCCTGCTCGGTGGCACCGCTTAAGGTAAGATACAGATTTCCGCCCTGTGCAGAGCCATATTCTGCCAGCCACTGTCCGGAGCTTTCAATCTGGAAAATATACGTCTCCCCCGTTTCTCTGTCCTCGGCAATTCCCATGGGAAGATACTCACAGGTAGACCAGGTGCCCTTTCCACTGTAACAATAACGGTTCAGGCCATATCCCTGATGATTGAAGCCATCTACGACCATTCCGTTTAAATTCAGCGTTTCTGCATCGTATTTCTGCCACTGTGCCTCACAGCACCAGCTGTTAAATGGCACATAGATATCTGTTTTTTTATAATAAGGCTTCTCGCCGCCTCCGGAGATTCCCTGATACATAAAGGAAGAAACATAAGTCAGCCCCTGATCCTCGCTTCCCTCGTTGATGATCTCTGTCCAGGTCTGTACTGCCGGCACTCCGTCAAACAGGCGCATATGATATACCGCCTTCAGCTTTTCCGGGGAAACCATTACGATCTCCAGCTCTTTTCCGCCATCCTGTTCCTTCAGCTCATGGTTCTCATAAACAAAATCCACAGAGGACTGATTAATGTTGTTTTTGTAAGCATGCATGTTCAGGCTTCCTGTGCCGCTTCTGTGAATCTCAACAGCCGGGTAACAGATATCCTCCTTCGGCTCCATGATTGCTTTTTTTACTTCCTGTGAAGAAAAATCTGCCAGCTCTACCACGCCGTTTTCCCGGATACGGAACCGGATATCCAGGCCATTCTCATGTAATTCGATCATTTTCATGTTTTCATTTTTATAGCTCATAGAAAATACCCTCCGTTTTTCTGATTCTGATCACAGTATAACATCTGTTTTTTTATGAGGTGACAGGTATCATCCCCTGAATGTAAAAATGCAATATATTGTCGTATTTATTTTTGCGTGATATACTGTTTGCAGACAGCAAAGGGTATATTCAGGCGGGCAGAGTTTTTTAACCGGATATCTGCATCTGTCTGACTCGAAATTTACAGCTGAAATATTTACATTCCGTTTCGCATCGTACTCAGGAGGTTTTTTCATGCCAGATATTTTCCAGGACTCTTCCCAATATTTCCATATTTCTGCTTTTTATGCTCTCTCCCTGCCTTATTATCATATGGAGCACCACACACATTCCAGCTATGAGATCATGTATATCACCTCCGGTTCCTGCCGGGTTTTCTGCCTGGACGGCACGCAGGACACAGAATTCCCACTGAAATCCGGGCAATTTATCTTTATCCGGCCGGATGTACCTCACAGGCTGGAGATTCCAGATGGTTTCCCTTGCTCGATCCTGAATCTGGAATTTTCCCTTACTTCCGAAAAAAGCCCGGTTGCTCTGGAGCTTCTCCTGAAAAAGGATCCCAGATTTTCCCGGTTCTGGAATTTTACGGACGTCTCCCAGGGCTTCTGCTCCGGCACGGATTCCCGCAGCTTCGGATACAGCCTGAAGGATCTGCTCACATTTTTACAACAAAATCCCGGTCAGATACAAAAGGAAGAATTTCTCTTCTTTCTTCTTTTCAGCCGTATGCTTACAGAGCTTGCATTCTGCGCCCGCTCCAGCCGGAGCACTCAGGGAATCGTCTATCTGAAAAAAGCGCTCCGCTACATTGATGAGCATTATCTGGAAGACATTGATATTCCTGCCATCTCCGCATATGCAGGGATCAACAAATCCTACCTGCAGGCGCTCTTTACAGAAAAAAACGGCTGCACCATCAATACCTATATCAACCGCAAGCGTATGGAACAGGCCGCCTTTCTTCTGTGCAACAGTACTCTGCGCATTACGGATATTGCCTTTTCTTCCGGCTGCAACAGCCGGCAGCATTTTGCACATACCTTCGAAAAATTTTATCATATGAGCCCTTCCAGGTACCGAAGCCTTCATACTCGGCCTCTCCGTTCGGATACCCAAAAGAAACGCTATCATATGACTGACGGACTGAAGCTGGAAAGCGAACCCTTTCCTCATGAATAAAACTTACTTCATACACCTGCACCTTCATGCTGATACCTGCGATCCGCGTCTGAGCAGCCTAAAAAAAGCGGCCAGGCACGAAGCTCTTATCTCTTCGATAACCTGGCCGGCTTTTTATATTTATTTTGAAAAATTTCTATGGGAGCAGATTCTGCATACTCTTCAGACTGATCGCCAGTGTGGAGGTATTATGCAGAAGTGCGGATGAAGTCGGCTGCAGGATACCTGCAACGCCACAGGCGATAAGGCCTGCGTTAAAGGTAATAATAAAACGGTAATTGCGTCTGATACGCTTCATCAGTGCATTGCTGATCTCTTTCAGAACAACAAGCTCCTGAAGATCATCTGCACCTACAGTAATATCTGCGATCTCCCGGGCAATTTCAGCACCATCACTGATGGCGATACCGACATTGGCTGCGGAAAGTGCCGGAGAATCATTGATTCCGTCACCTACCATGATAACCTTTCTTCCGGCTGCCTTTTCTTTTTCGATGAAGTTGGCCTTATCCTCCGGAAGTACCTCGGAATAATATTCGTCCACTCCCACACGTCTGGCAATGGCTGCTGCTGTACGCTCGCTGTCCCCTGTCATCATAACGATCTTGGAAATTCCTGCCCCACGCAGTGCTTCTACAGAAGCTTTCGCTTCCTCACGAAGGGGATCTTCAATACAGATCACTGCCGCAAGGCGTCCGTCAATGGCAAGATACAGATGAGAATACTCTTCCGGAATATTGTCGAATTTCTCCCTGCCCTCCTCCGGGATCAGACATTTCTCATCTTCAAATACAAAGTGATAGCTTCCGATCACGGCCTTATGGTTTTCGATCGTAGTGGAAATTCCATGCGCTACTACATATTCAACCTTGGAATGCATCTCCTCGTGTGCCAGATGTTTCTTCTTGGCTGCACTGACAACGGCTTTCGCCATGGAATGCGGGAAATGCTCTTCCATACATGCGGCGATACGAAGCATTTCATCCGGATTATTGTTATCAAACGGAACCACGTCCACAACGGTCGGTTTCGCTTTTGTCAGAGTTCCGGTCTTGTCAAATACGATGGTATCTGCCTCTGCCATTGCCTCCAGATATTTACCGCCCTTAACTGTAACTTTGTGTGTACCGGCCTCACGGATTGCGGACAATACGGAGATCGGCATTGCAAGCTTCAGCGCACAGGAGAAGTCTACCATCAGGATCGCAAGAGCTTTGGTAGCGTTTCTGGTAATCAGATATGTAAGAGCTGTTCCTCCAAGTGTATACGGAACCAGCTTATCTGCCAGATGCTCTGCCTTTCCCTCCAAAGAAGATTTCAGCTTCTCAGACTCCTCGATCATGGTGACGATCTTGTCATAACGGCTGGAACCTCCTACGGTCTTTACGCGGATGGTGATCTCACCTTCCTCCACAACAGTGCCTGCATAGGCAACGCTGCCCTCTTTCTTGCATACCGGTACAGACTCGCCGGTAAGAGAAGCCTGGTTGACCATAGCCTCTCCATCCGTAACACTTCCGTCAAAAGGAATTACGGTACCCATACGTACAACAACCTCATCTCCCGGCTGGACCTCTCCGGACTCTACCAGGATCTCCTGATCCTGTCTCTTCAGCCATACCTTGCCAACATTCAGGGACATGGTTCTTGCAAGATCACCTACGGATTTCTTATGTGTCCACTCTTCCAGGATCTCTCCGATCCCAAGCAGGAACATGATGGAGCCTGCAGTACCGAAGTCCTGACGTAATACAGACACTCCAATTGCAGTGGCATCCAGAACCGGCACCTCGATCTTACGGTGAAGAAGTGTATCAATTCCCTTCCAGATATATTTCAGGGAAGTAGCTGTTGTATAAATGGCATTCAGCGGATATGGCAAAAAAAGCCTTCTTCCATAATGACAGATCACTTTGGAGATCAGCTTCTCCTGATATTCTGCATTCAGTGCTCTCCCTGAGCTCTGCAGCACCTGTGAAGGAACCTCTACATCCTGATAATGAAATTCGCTGATGCCACGGATAACCGCTGCTCTGCTGCCCCGATAATTTATAACTGCATCACAGGTTCTCTCGTATACCTTAGCAGAAGCCACTCCATCAAGGTTCTCGAGATAATACAGCAGCGTATCTGCCTGCCCGTAACTCATTCTCTTCTGAGCAAGATGGATACGAAGCCGGCCTCTTGTCTCATGTTTGATATAAAATTTCACGGAAAATCGCCTCTTTACTCTGCTGTCTCTTCTGCTGTCTCTTCTGTTGCTTCTTCTGTCTCTTCTGCTGTTTCTTTGAATGCATCCTCAGCTACAGTTTCCTCAGCTTCTGTCTCAACATCCTCTACAGCTTCTTCAGCTGCTGCTCTTTCCTCATTGATCTCCTTAGCTTCAGCGAAAATATCTTCAGCGTTCTCCTGCAGATTCGTAGCTGTTTTCATAATGCAGTCCTTAGCTCTTAAAACGGCTGCTGTGCATCCTGTGTAAAGCTTCTTCGCATCCTTGCTTGTAAGGATCTTGATTCCTGCTGTTCCGAAAAGAACGCCTGCTGCAAAAAGTCCTGATTTTTTGAATTTAAAGTCTGCCATAATAAGTATCCTCCTGATATATGATTTTTATTTTTTCTGATTTCCGGTGAGGATTTTTTCATGTCCGCCCCGATATTTTCATCATTATAAAATGTCTGTAAGAAAAAGTCCAGTGTTTTTTTTGTGTTTTTGATACAATTTGTTGAATTTTCAGTTATTTTTGCCTAACAGTTATTTTTTACTAATAGTTTAATTTGTCTAATTATTAGTCTGCACAAACCTCTTCTTTCCTATTATATTGTGCCATAGCTTTTCCATACTCACCCGACCTCATGAACAGGCAGCAGTGCCAGGGTACGGATATTCTGCTCACTGATCTCTCCGCAGGCCCGAAGTCCTGCAAGGATCACTTCATTAAGCTTCTGCCCGGACAGATGGCATATCGTATCATCATCCAGTTCTACTGCACAGGCTCCTTTTGTGCTGCATGCCACGCGATACATATTCTTTCGGCTGATAGCACCGATGGACTCCAGTGTATTGATCATACGATATACTGTGGCCACACCGATTCCTGGATCCAGTGCGAAAGCCCTGTAATAGATTTCCTTACAGCAGGAGCACTCTCCCTCCAGGATAATATCCAGAAGGATCTTTCTCTGTCTGGTGATGCGGAATCCCTTCTCCTTCAGTTTCTCTATAATAAGATCCCTCTGCATCTCTGTATGTCGGTAGCATCCCGTTTTTTTCTCTTCTGTTTCAGCTTCTGCAATATGCATTCTGATCCCTCCTTTATTGAGAAAACTTTTCTTTTATCTAATAAGTTAGTATACTCCAACTTCAGTTAGCTGTAAATAACTTATTTGAACTTTTTTTACATATTGAAGATTCTGCGTTACGGTACACTGGAAACCGTCGTTTTGACAAAATGACGAAAAATCCCCTTTCATTTTTTCGTCAGAATGACAAGAAACTGCCGGAAACTTTGTACGATTCAGCTCTAGCCCTTTTCCCTCATTTTCGATATACTGTTAACCAGCAAAGGAAATTACGTAAAAACAATATATTAATTTTGGAGGGAAACAACAATGGCAAGTTTATCATTATCTCACATTAATAAAACTTATCCGAACGGCTTCCAGGCAGTTAAAGATTTCAACCTGGAGATCGAAGACAAAGAATTCATCATCTTCGTAGGACCATCCGGATGTGGAAAATCTACAACACTTCGTATGATCGCAGGTCTTGAGGAGATCAGCGGTGGTACACTTAAGATCGGTGACAAAGTCATGAACGATGTTGAGCCTAAGGACCGTGATATCGCAATGGTATTCCAGAACTACGCTCTGTATCCTCATATGACAGTTTATGATAACATGGCATTCGGACTTAAGCTTCGTAAAGTTCCGAAGGACCAGATCGACAAGGCTGTTCGTGAAGCAGCAAGAATCCTTGACCTTGACAAGCTTCTTGATCGTAAACCGAAGGCTCTTTCCGGTGGTCAGAGACAGCGAGTTGCTATGGGACGTGCTATCGTTCGTAATCCTAAGGTATTCCTTATGGATGAGCCTCTTTCCAACCTGGATGCTAAACTTCGTGTACAGATGCGTATCGAGATCTCCAAGATCCATCAGAGACTTGGTGCTACAATCATCTATGTAACACATGACCAGACAGAGGCTATGACACTTGGTACCAGAATCGTTGTTATGAAAGACGGTGTTGTTCAGCAGGTTGATACACCACAGAACCTGTATCAGAAACCAGGCAACCTCTTCGTTGCTGGATTCATGGGATCTCCGCAGATGAACTTCCTTGATGCTGTTATCTCCGAGAAAGGCGGCAATGTAGTTGCTACGATCGGTGGTGAGCATGAGGTTATCGTTCCGGCAGCTAAGGCTAAAATCCTGAAAGACAAAGGCTATGTTGGAAAGAAAGTTGTTCTTGGTATCCGTCCTGAGGATATCCATGATTCTCAGATGTTCCTTGAGACATCTCCAAGCAAACCAATGAACTCCGTAGTTAAAGTTTACGAGCTTCTTGGTGCTGAAGTATTCCTGTACTTCGATGTTGACGGAACTCAGGTTACAGCACGAGTTGATCCTCGTACAACAGCTAAGACCGGTGATCCGATCAGATTTGCATTCGATATGGAGAAAGCTCACTTCTTCGACAAAGAGACAGAGCTTACTATCACAAACTAATTCTCATCGAATCATAAAAACAGAATGTAACCCCGGGGGATATGATTTCCCGGGGTTTTCTTTTTATTTCACTAGTTTTATTTTACATCAGAAAGGACGCTTTTTATGAAAATACAGCAAACAATTCAAAAATCTCTGGATGACTGGAACCGGATCAGCGGTCTTGATTTCTGTATTCTGGATGAAAATGACCAGATATACATTTCCACAGGGGATCGCCGGCTTCCTTCTTCTGAAAAGCTTGCTCAGTTCCGGGAGGATCCTGCCTTATGCATCTCCAATCACAGCTGCATTCTGTACAAGCTGAACAACACACCTCAGAGCAATATGCTTCTGATCGTATGGGGCTCCGGAGAGCAGGCTTCTACCATCGGAGAGCTTGCTGTCTGCCAGGTAGAAAGTCTCCTAACCGCCTATACGGAAAAAACAGACAAGAACTCCTTTATGCAGAATCTTCTCCTGAACCGCTATTCCCAGGTAGAGGCTTTTAACAAGGCTGCCCGTCTTCATATCACACCTTCTGCCCGCCGTGCGGTATTTCTTGTGGAAACCAAGCAGCACAAGGACGAAAATGCCCTGGCTACCATCCGTAACATCTTTTCTGCCCGTACACGGGATTTTATCACTGCACTGGATGATTCCGGCATCATCGTAGTACGTGAGCTTCAGAACACCGAAAGCTACGAAGAGCTGGATGGTATCGCCTGCATGCTGGTGGATATGCTCAATACAGAGGCCATGACCTCTGCCTGGGTTTCCTACAGCAATGTTGCAGATGATATCATGGAGCTTTCCGACGCCTACAAGGAAGCCCGCACTGCTCTGGAGGTCGGCAAGATCTTTTATGCTGACAAAAACGTTTTCGGTTACAACCGGCTGGGCATTGGCCGTCTGATCTATCAGCTTCCCACTCAGGTCTGCAACATGTTTGTAGGCGAGATCTTCGGAGAAGAATCCCTGGAATCTATCGACGACGAAACCCTCAATATCATCCGGACCTTCTTTGAAAATAACCTGAACCTTTCTGAAACTTCCAGACAGCTCTATGTGCACCGGAATACTCTGGTATACCGTTTTGAAAAGCTGCAGAAACGTTTTGGCCTGGATATCCGTACCTTTGAGGATGCACTGGCCTTCAAGCTTGCCATGATGGTGTCCGATTACATCACCTACTCCGGAAATCATGGAAAATAGATTCTGCCCGTAAAAATCCATCAAAAATTCCGGAACACAAAAAAGCCCCGGAAACAGCAGATAATGTCTGTTTCCGGAGCTTTCTTTATTTCAGCAACATCAGATGCTCCGGTGGAAGATACAGATATTCCGGAAGATCTTTATCCGGATCCTCCGTAAAGCTGTTTTTGGGACGCATCCACCATAATCCGGCAGCATTCTCTTCTGCTTTGTTCCGGATCATATACTGATGTTCAAATGTAGTTTCTATGTATTGGTCTACCCGCACTGCCATACAGTTCTCACCCGGCTTTGATTCCGGGCGGATCCAGTGACCGCGTATCCCTACGTAAGTAATGTCCTCATCTACGTTTTCTTCGGTATGGAGCTTCATTTTCCAGTCCGCCGCATAGATCTCGTGAGATCCCAGCCTCTCCGCTCTGGAAAAATTCTTACAGCCGGTAAGCTTTGCTGCTTCCAGAAGTCCCGGTCTCTCAAACAGCTGCTTTGTCTCCCCGGTCACAAGGATCCTGCCTTCATGTACAATGGAAAGCTCCCTGCAGAATTTATAGGCCTCATCTCTGCTGTGTGTCACAAGGATCATATCTCCCGGATAGTCCTTGAGGAAATCCTGCATCTCTCGCTGGAGCACATCCTTCAGGTAACCGTCCAGTGCGGAAAACGGCTCATCCAGAAGAATAGCTTCCGGCTCTCCGATCATCATTCTGGCCAGTGCCACTCTCTGCTGCTGTCCGCCGGAAAGCTGTGAGGGCAGGCGCTTCTCCAGCCCCTCCAGATGATATCGCCGAATCAGATCTGCCACCTTTTCCCTGGCGGAGGCTTTTTCCCCACGATAACCACAGCGGATGTTCTGTTCCACTGTCATGGTTGGGAACAAAGCATAATTCTGAAACAGATATCCGATCCGTCGCTTCTGCGGTTTCAAATTGATCCCCTTTTCAGAATCAAATACTGTTTTTCCATTGATGATGATTCTTCCCTTATCCGGTGTTTCGATCCCTGCAATACAGCGTAAGGTCATGCTTTTTCCGCTGCCGGAAGCGCCAAGAAGCCCAATGGATGCCGAACTGCCTTCAAAATCCACCTTCAGGGAAAAATCACGGAAGTTTTTTTCGATATTTACTTTGACTGCCATCAGATCCACCTTCTTGTCTTCATTCCTCTTCCGGATACGATATTGATCAATGCCACGATCACAAAGGAGATCAGCACGATCACAATGACCCAGAATCCTGCAGTTCCGTAATTTCCGGCTGCTGTCTCTGATGCAATCGCAACAGAAACTGTTCTGGTTTTTCCAAGGATATTTCCGGCAAGCATGGAGGTTGCGCCATATTCTCCGATCGCGCGTGCAAATGCCAGCACTGTTCCGGATGCAATCCCCGGTCCTGCCGCCGGCATGACTACTCGCCAGAATATCCGGCTGTCGCTCATCCCCAGAGTCTGACCTGCATGGATAAGATTTATATCCACCTGTTCAAAAGCAGCCCGTGCATTGCGGTACATCAGCGGAAATGCGATCACTGCCGCTGCAATCACACAGCCCTTCCAGGTCTGCACGATCTTAATATCAAAATTATCCAGAAGAAAGCTTCCGAAGGGCCTTTTCAGGCTGAAGATCAGAAGCAGAAAAAATCCAGCCACTGTAGGAGGAAGTACCAGCGGAAGAGTAAGGATCCCGTCCAGTACTGCTCTGGCTCCCGGCTTCAGTTTCATAATCTTTCGGGCACAGAATATTCCCAGAAAAAAAGCGATCACTGTCGCTGCCAGACCTGTTTTTAAGGAAATCCACAGAGGACTCCAGTTTATTTCGCTCAAAAATTCTGCCATATTTCATTCCTGCGTCAGCATTTACTGTGTTTCAGTATTTACTGCCGATTTTCTACATCATACTCATTTGGATGTGCTGTCTGCGGAAGCTGTGCTGTCCTCAGCCTCATATGCTGTAAATCCATAGTCCTCAAAGACCTTGATCGCTGCGTCAGACTCTACATAATCAAGAAAAGCCTCTGCTGCCTTGGTATCGTCTTCAGATGCTTCCTTGTCCTCGATAAGTCCCACAGGATAAAGAACCGGCGTCTTAAGGCTGTCTGCCGGCGCCTCTGCGATGATATCTACTTTATCAGTAACAGATGCAGCATCTGTCGCATATACAACACCAACCTCATTACTTCTTTCACTGACTGCTGCAAGTACATCCGTTACATTCTTGCACTCGTTGATCTCCATTTTGTTTACATCGTCCATGATTCCAAGATTGCTAAAGATCTCACGGGAGTACTGTCCCACCGGAACATCCTCTCCTGCAAGCGCCATATTCTCAGCGTCTGTGATATTCTCGAATCCTGTTACCTTTGTCTCTCCGTCCTTTGGTTTGATCAGAACGACTTTGTTCTCAAGAAGATCCTTAACGGTGTCTTCCTTTGTCAGTTTTTCCTCTGTGAGGGCATCCATCTGTTTATCTGCTGCTGAAAAGAAAAGATCACAGCGTGCACCTTCCTCGATCTGTGTCTGCAGTGTACCTGAACTGTCTGCACTGTAATAGATCGTTACATTCGGATAAAGCTCATTGAAATCCTTCTGGATCTCCTCCATGGAATTGCTGAGGCTGGCAGCAATAAATGCATAAACCTCTCCCTTCAGGTTCTCATCACCTTTCACTTCTGTGTCTGCCGCAAAAACAGTTCCGGTCATAAGGCCTGTTGTTAAAATTCCCGCGGTAAGGGCTGCTAAGATTTTTTTCTTCATCTTTTGTTCCTCTACTTTTCCGTTTCATTCAGTTTTGTTTAGTTTTGAATGGTTTTGTTTAATTTTACCGAAAGGAAAGTTTCTTGTCAAGCTATAAGGCATTGCTGTTTTTCTCTACAAGTGCTATCATAAATACATAGTTGACAAGCCAGGCGGATGTTCACGATCCGCTTCGTTTCTTATCATGAGTGGCTTACAGCACTCCTGATACAGACAAATCCCACACAAGGTTCATTGCTCTGCACAACGGAAGCAGAGAATTTGCCTGATCCGGTTCATTCAATATTCAAGAAAGGGAGAATTACTTATGAAACTCAGTGCACGTAATCAGTTAAAAGGAAAAATCATCAACATCAACCAGGGAGCTGTAAATTCCATCGTTTCTATCGATATCGGTGGTGGAAATATCATCACTGCTACCATCTCCTGTGCGGCGGTGGAAGAACTTGGACTGAAAGTAGGCTCTGATGCTTACGCAGTCATCAAAGCAACCAATGTTATGGTAGGTATCGATGAATAAGGTTTACACAGCTCAGGAAGTGGCAGATAAGCTGAAAATCAAAAAGTCAACGGTATATGACCTGATCAAGCGGGGAGAGCTCCCATCCTCCAAAGTCGGCAAACAGCTGCGGGTCAGCGAGGAACAGTTGTCTCAGTATCTTAATAGTCCGGAATATTCTCCCCTTTCTGTTCAGTCTCACAATTATCAGCCGGAAAGTTCTCTTCTGAAAAGAGATTATCTTCTGCATTCCAGTGGACTGATCATCAGCGGGCAGGCTTCTCCGGCTCTGGATCTTCTCCTGAATCAGCTTCCCACACACCCGGACAGTCTGCCGATTCTGCAATCTCACATGAATACCTACAACGGACTGTATTCTCTTTATTTTGAAAAAGTCCACATTGCCTGTGCATCCGCCTCACCGGAGGATATCCATAGCCTTGTACCCGGTATCCCACTGACTGTGATCTCTCTGTGTCAGTATCCCGTCGGCTTCTATGTAAAAAAAGAAAATCCCAAGAATATCCGGGGATTTTCTGATCTTACACGGGCAGATATTATTTTTGCGAACCGCGAAAAAGGAAGCAGCCGTCGGATCCTTCTCGACCGTACACTGCTGTCTTCCGAAATTTCACCGGATTCCATATCCGGATATCGAAATGAGCTTGTTACCGATCACTCCACGGCTGCCGCAGTGGCTGGTGGACAGGCAGACATAGCTCTTGGCGAGGCCTGTGTGGCGAGAAGCTTTCCGGAGCTGGATTTTCTTCCTGTTTGCCAGGAATCACGCTTCCTGGTTATGCAGACCAAAAATCTGAGCACCCCCGGCTTTCAGGCCGTAGCGGAAACCGTTGCATCCGAACCTTTCCGTCGGTTCCTGTCTCTCCAGACCGGCTACGATATCACAGATACCGGAAACATCCGGCATATTAAAGGATAAAGAAAAACCTTATCTGTGAAATTCTTCCGCAACCATTTCTTTGATGATAATACAAAATCAGCCAGCACGTTCATGAATGCCACTTATTTTTACCGAATCAAGGAAGGCCCCCGGGCTCATGACTGCTGGCTGATCTTTATTTATTCAGATATTGATATACTCTTGAAGAAATCGAACGGATTCCGTGCAGTAAATGATCTTCGGAGGCTCCTTCAGAGAATATACATAATACATAATTTGTTTTCTTTCCATAGATGATCGCCATATCATGCTGAACTGAGCTTGTTTCACCCGTTTTGTTCGCACACACTACACCTGCCGGAAGGCCTGATGGAATTTTGTATCGTTTCGTCTGATACAGTAAAAGATTTAACATTTCTCTGGAATACTGTTGAGAAACGCACCGACCTCTATAGATTTTTTCTAAAAGCATCCCACAATCTTTTGCAGATGCCGTGTTACGCCACCCATCACTGCTCCAGGCTGAAGAAGATGGATGCAAGGAACTGTGGCAGCCGGTATTTTTGTAACCGTTCTTTCGAAGATATTGGTTCACTACAGCCGTTCCTCCTACAAAGCTTCCGCCCCCTTGACGCCTTACCAGTTCATTATAACATTCATTATCACTGACGGTGATCATATCCCACAGCAAGCTGTACACACCGGAGCTGTATTGCATTTTTCCCTGACGAATCTGATCATAGACGGATGCCATCACAAACGCCTTGATCGTACTTGCCGGATACATTTCCTGATCATTTATATTTACAACATTTCCTGTTTTCAGATCTTTTATATAAACAGACCAGTTTCCACCGTAGGCAGAAGCAAAACTCTCTAATTCCGATTTAAACTCACTTAAGGCATACTCTGATCTTGTACTTTTTCTTCCCCTCCAGTCCACATACTGACCATCCGGTGTTTTCATATTTTTCGCAATGGTTCCGTTAGATTTCAGGTAATAGCCATCTTTCCACCGGTTCACCAGCATTTTTCCATTTTGATCTACATAATATTGCTGGCCATCACAGGTTACCCACCCTGCCTTCTGTGCCATTCTTCCGTTATCATTGCCAAAATAATAGATTCCGTTAAACTTTTTTCCCTGAACTGTTTTGTTCATTTTATGAAAAGACGGACGCATGCAGATTCTTCCGGTTCCATAGAAATAATAATAACCACTTTTAAAATTACGCCCACCGAATCTTCTCTGTCTTATATAACGTACTGTTCCACGATCAGCCAGTTTTCCGTACGCTTCCACATAATAAATGCCTGCGATAATTTTTTTGCCCCGCACGTTCTGTTCAGCTACGTTTACAAAGCCACGCTCTCCCTTTGAAATTCTTCCATTGGAGTCTGTGATGTGGTATTTATCAAAGCGAACACCAGAAACTGTCTTTTTATCGAAATAATACACGGATTGTTTTCTCAAAAGTTTTCCGTTTTTGTCAAACATATAAAATCCTGTTTTTAAAAACTCTGTCTTTGGAATTGACAAATAACGCAATCCGCTAAGTTTTCGCTTCTTTGAATCTTTCAGATACCAGTTTCCGCCGGATTTCTGAAGATAATTTCCACTGTTATCCCAAAATCGTACTGTTCTTTCAGCAGCCTCGACCTTTATCTCTGTACTTCTGATACCAATAATGCCTCCAAAAATCATTACTAATATCATCCAATATATACAAACTATTTTCTTTGCTTTCATACTTTAACAAGACCTGCCACAGACGATGACAGGTCTTTCTCCTTTATCTTTATTATCCTATTTTCACACAGATGTTCTGGATCAGGCGGTTGTATCCGCTTACCTTTTTCAGCCATTCCAGCGCTATGGACACGGCCAGTGAAGCCAGCAGAAGCGTCAGTGTATTGGTCAGAAAATATCCACTCACATACACAAAAGAATATTGTCTTATAAATGTATGTATCAGAAATATATTCATGGAATGTTTTCCGAGAAACAGTAAAATCTGTCGCACTCCCGGAATAACATTAATAAATTCGCAGCAAAATGCCATAAATACAATTGGATACACACCCCAGTGGATCTCACTGTATACCTTCAGCGGCAAAGTTCTGTAGGCTTTATACAAAATAAACACCGCAAGAAGTTCCAGAAGAAATTTGAAAACATGCTTCACTCCAACATTCCATATCCTAAACCATCGGTTAAACAAATCATACTTGGCTACGCACATTCCCATGAGAAATACCGGTAAAAATGCATAAATACCTGTAATTCCCATAACCTCCATGGAAATTGTCCGCGGAAATGCCGCAACAGCCACAAGAATAAATACCAGATATTCTTCCTTTATCATAAACAGCGGCACGCAGATGATAAAAATGATCGCCGCGCTCATATACCACCAGGTTCCGTTCAGAGTCGAAGTTCCGAAAAGTTTCGCCAGACCAAAAAAATCCAGCACCATTGCGCTAACACCTTTGGCAATATTTCCGTTTCCGAAATATCTGGTCACGGCATAGCCGTTATAAAGCTGTAAGATCACAACAGAAAGCCCCCATATGATCCAGAACCCTCCCATTGTTTTTATCAGTCTTTTGGCTGTCCACTTACCAGGTGTGGAATTATTTTTTCTGTAACTGAGATACAGTCCGTATCCGGAAATAAATGCATAGATCGGTACACAGATCTTAAATGTTCTGCACAGATACATGATCCGATCTGCCGAAAACGGAGTGAAAACAACATTCAGTCCCTCAAATCTGTCTTGACTCAGATACATATGATGGAACAGCATCATAACAATGGCAATGCCCTTTATCGCCTGAGAATTATATTTATCAAACTTTATTGCCTGCTTTCCTTCCAAAATCCAACCTCCATATTACCGATTCTCGATGATTCTCTCATACACACGTTTGGAACAGTTACGGTCATTAAATGCAAAGGTCTCATCCATTCGTTTCCGATATTCCTCTTTCATCTGACAGCTGTCTGCCATATATTCAATGATCCGTTCCACAGTTCCGTCCAGTGTATGTTCCACCTCTCCAAAGCCATCTCTCTCATAGTCAAAGTATCCCTCTGTGTAGGAATGCGCACCACTGAAAAAGCTGTCTCTGTCAAACTGGGAGTATACGATGGGTTTTCTCAGGTATGCAAAATCAAAGGCAACCGAAGAATAGTCCGTGATCATCAGATCTGTCTGGGCAAAAATGTCCTTGTAGGAATAAGACGAATCCATAAATTTTACCCGTGGATCATGGCGGAACATATGCAGGCCATCAATGGTATTTGGGTGAGGCATGAAGCAGATGGTATATCCGTATTTCTCTGCCGCTCCCAGAAGTTTTTCGTTGTTGAGAAGATCATCATAAAAATGGAAGTATTCGCTTTCCTGAAATTCTTTTCCAAGCTGCCATACTCCTCTGGCATCGGTTCCTGAGGAAAGGCTCTTGCGCCAGGTAGGCATCACCGTCACATACTTGCGTTCATCATGGACCAGACGGTCATAACGTGGCATTCCCGTAAGCCAGATATTTTTTTCCGGATAAAAATAGTCATAGGTAAAGGCAGAATCATACTCCGGCTTTGTGCTGACGATAAATCCGAAAAGATTACGGTTGTATTTGTTCAGCCACTTGGACTGGTTGTCTTTGGTAACACCATGCTGCAGAAATACCAGCTTTTTGTCATAGATAATATCACGGTACAGATACTCCAGCTTTCCAAAAGGATTGATCACCGGTTTGTTAGCCTGGGAGGACAGTGAAAATTCATTCAGCAGGAACAGAAGCTTATGTTTCCAGGAGAAAGGCTCCACAACCTTTCCAAGCTTCCTCATTTCCACATAATCCTGTGTATCCTTGTTGACTACAAAATAAGGCTCCACCGTAGGGTCCGGATTGGCGCAGAGATAGCGGAACATCACTTCGCCGTTGTCATCTCCACGTGTTGTACGGTCGGAGATCAGCCAGATCTGCTTTTTCTGCTTTGCCTTCTGCATCTCGTAGAGCTTACGCACGAGAACTGCCTTTTTTCCGGCCTTTCCCTGAGAGAATATTGCTTTGGTGCGTTTTTTCTTCAGCTGTTTCTCTCTGCTCTGGCTGTATGGCTCTACAGTTACTTCATACTGATGGCCCAGAACTTTTGCATCTTCCTGATCCTCTCCACGGATCATCCGGACTTTTTCGTTAAGATACAGAAGCTTATCCTCTATATGAAGGAAAAGCGGCAGCTTCTTTGTAAATGGCACATATTTTCCGTAGGAAATATTGTACATTTTATTTACATGTCCATCTGTGCCTGTACCCCAGCTGATAAACTCACTGATCTCAGAAAGCGGAATGTCCACGATATACAGCTTCTCAACGGCACTTTCTTCCCTGCACCAGCCGGTTCTTCCCAGTGTATATTTCCATCTGGCTTCATAGGTGCTGCCACCAGTCATCATATATGCACGGTTTGTCCTGCTCACAGGCTCCACAATGGAAAATTCACAGTGCAGCTGGTCTTTTTCCGGCTGGAATATCTTGACATTAAGATTATCATATATGGGATTCAGGATCGTGTCCGCCTGATCCGGGAATTTTTTTCGGATATCCGGATAATATTTCCGGAGAAGATATACTTTGTTTGCCCTGCTGAGATGCTGATTGGACATCACGATTTCCGGAAACTCCATCTGTTTCAGGAAGCTTTCGATGCCTTCCTCATATCTGCATTTTTTCTCTTCATCAAGCTCCTCGTTATCAAATATGATATCAGCCATTTTTGCGCTGTAATACAGCAGCACATAATCTGCATTTTTTTCATGAACAGGATTTTCTTTTCTTCTGCAGTCTGCAATCTTTCGGAAAAATTCCTGGTAAAATACCTCCAGTTGCTTCGGATCCTGCAGCATATTCTTCCAGTCCTCCACCATGAGATGGTCCGCAAGGATCTGCACATAGATATCTTCCCCTGAAGTCACTCCCAGACTCCGGCAGCTTACAACGGACTGATATACCATAGTCATCACATCCAGATACCAGATCTCCGGACGGATCTCGGATACCCATTTCACCTGATCTGCTGCAAATGTATAAGCGGTATACAGCTGATGCAGAAGATATACATTGTTATCCAGCGTTGTTTTTTCGGTGAAACGGTCACAGTAGTTATTATGCTCCCGCACATGGATATTTCCTTTTCCACGGATCTTTGTTATGACAACATCTCTGTTGTCTTCCTCAAAGCAGCGTCTGACCTCTGCACTGGATTTTGGGGAAAAACAGATTCCGGCTTTTGCAAAAACGACATAGTTTCCGGCTATCTTATCCTTCAGCTCCGCCACAAGATCCCCGCATTCCAGACCGTCAATATATAAAAGATCCCTGTCATCCAGCATCTCCCGGAAACGGGAATCTTCCGGATTGAACGCTCCGTAGATCTTATCCAGCTCTTCGTCCTTGAGCTCTTTCTCCTTTTCTCCGGCTTCTTCCAACTCCCTCATGTCCCGTTCATCAGGGATATCCATATCTCCTGCTGTGCGTACTGCAAGGATCTGTACCGTTCCTTTAGGTGTGACCTCACGTACATTTTTAAAGGTTCTGTAAAGCTTTGCGGTATCTTTTGCAAAAACAACTACTGAAAATTCATACTCCCTGTTCATATTGCTCCTTTTGTATCCTTACATTAAAATTTTTTCTCTTTCAGCCTTCTTTTCAGTTTGTCCGGTATTTGAGCATTGGCTATATATTCATAGATTCGTTTGCTATTGTCATTGTCCCTGTAGGGAAGAAGCTCATCTCTCCTTCCTGAAAATTCCGGTTTTTCACGGAATCCGTTCCTCACATATTCTCCGATAAGATCCACCAGCTGGTTCTGATCCCATGCCAGATCTCCGAAAACATCTTTTTTGTAGTCCATATAGCTTCCCTGAACTTTCTCATAGGTTTCCAGATCAAAAGGATAAAATATCACCGGTTTTTCCTGATAGTAGACATCCCAGGAAACAGAAGAATAATCGGTGATCAGCATATGGCAGCTCATCAGAAGCTGATTCAGCGGCATGGTCCCAAATGGGATCAGACGGATATGCCTGTCTTCCACCTGAAAGCTCCGGATATGTTCCCGGAATTTCGGATGGATATAAAAATTCAGCGTGATATCCTCCTTTTCCAGAAGAGTCTTAAGCCTCTCATCCTGCAGAAATGCTTTATAACGCTGATAGTATTCACTTTTTTTGAACTGATCCTCGCTGATATCCTCCAGCCAGTTTCTCCATGTAGGCATCAGCAGGATCTCTTTATGAGCCGGATCTGACTTGTCCTCCAGCACATCCCACCTGGCTAGTCCGGTAATGATGATCTCTTCATTATCGTATCCGAAATAATCATGGATGATCTTCTGTTCATAACCTGAAGACACCACAAACAGTGCCATCTGATTGCCTCCGCCTTTATGGAAGGTCCTGTGGCATTGCTTGAAGCCCATCACTCCATGCTGGAGAAATACGATGTTCTTCCGTGCCTGATACAGAACCTTGTAGATGCTGTTGGGCGAATCCCAGATATAAAAATGCCGGATCGCATCAGTAGATATCAGATACCGGGCAGCGCTGAGATAGATCATGTACTTAAATGACATGAACTGGATCACATTGGCATCATACTCTTTTACAGCCTGATAATCCGGACATTTTTTATCTATTACATAAAAAATCCGACTTCTGTCCTTCTCCGGTGCATGCTCCATACAGTACCGAAAAAAATAGAGGCCGTTGTCCTGTGCCATTGTACAATATTTCTCGCAGATCAGCCATAATTTCTTGTGATCCCAGTAAGGTTTCAGGATAAAATAGCAGAATAATGCAAGAAATTCTTTTGCTATAAATGCATAGCTGTCATATTTCGGATCATATTTCCGGTATTGAATGGTAAACTGCCTTGCTCCGTTAACAAATGGATAAACCATATGCCCATCCCCGGTTCTGGTCCATCTTGGAAAAAGAATCAGCTTAAGTTTAAGTTTTGAACTTAAGCCTCCCAGGATCGCATCCTCATAATTTTCTTTTCCTTCTTTATCCACAGATGCCACCACATCCCAGAATGCGGTTTCCATCGGATACTGATCTACATTGATCTGTGCATGATACACGATCGTATTTCCTTTTTTTGCTGTCTGCATTTCAAAAGGAAAGCTTGTATCCAACACTGTATTTCGCTGTTTCAGCTTCAGGGAACGGATCCTTCCTCTGGATTCTTCCAGCTCAAAACTGATCTTTATGGTTCCTTTTGTCAGCGAAAATTTCCTGGTTTTTACCTTGATCTCCGCCGGAGCCTCCATTAACTGCTGCAATTTTTCACCACCTGTTACATTTCTTTGATCGCTTTGTAATTTCTTTCACAGTTCTTTGTATCCCACAGATCAAAATATTTTCCGTGTCTTTCCAGATAGATTTCTTCATTGGCAAATCCCTGTCCATGCAGACGGATCAGCCAGTCCGTTACTTCCTGTTCCGTTACACATACCGGGCCGAAGCCATCCTTCCGGAAATCAAAATACCCGATCTGATGATGACTTTGCCGGAATTTTTCATTGTCAAACTGGTAGTAGACCAGTGGTTTTTTCATGTAGGCAAAATCCATGGCCACGCTGGAAAAATCAGTCACCAGCACTGCGGACTCTTTAAGGAGTGTCTGCACATCGTACTCAGGCCAGGACGCCACTGTGATATTCGGATGATCCACATGAAAATATTTTAGGAACCGATGCATTTCCCTGTGCGGATAAAAAATGATCTGAAGATCGTTCTCCTCAATATAGCGGATCAGCCTCTCATCCTTGAGAAGTGCATCCCAGTAACGGTAATAATCGGTTTCCATGAATTTCTGTGCTTCCAGCTCGTGATCAGCAGCTGATATCTCATTGCGGATATACATACGCCATGTCGGCATGATCAGGATCTGGTTCTTTTTTATCTTCATATCATGAAGCTGGTCAAAACGGCATAGCCCCAGCTCCTGCACATAGCCTTCCGGATATCCGTACCGGTCATTGACATATTTCCACTCATCATAGGTACTGGTAACAAAAAGGCTCATTTTTGTATGCGGATAGTACAGAAAACTAAGATCTGCCGTGATGATCCCATGCTGCAGGAACGCCCGCTTGTTCCGCAGGATTCCGTAAACCTCCAGCACATAGCAGATGGCTGCGTTTGGTTTTCCCATTTTCTGGGAGCTGATATTTTTTGACGCAGCCAGATAGTAGATCCAGTGGCGGAAGCTTCCATACTGGATCACCTGTCCCAGATTTTTTACCCGGGCATAATCCGGAGATTTTCTGTTGATGGCGTACACTGCATCCTCACTGGTATTTTCTCTCAGATATTTGTACAACCAGAATCCGTTATCCCGGCATTCATTCTCCGTATCACAGAGAAGCCAGAGATCCCTGCGAAAAAGCCTGTAGACCATCGCAATGGGAAATGCCAGGATAAACTTAATAATGTGAAGCAGATCCCCAGGTTTTACTCGTTTCAGTTTTTCAAGAAATGTCTGTTCCATGTTTCCCTCTGTTTACAGGATCCCGGTTTATTCCTCTGACCAGTCTCCGTTATCATCCCAGACAATCTCTCCGTCTCCGCTGTCATCTGTACTGTTGTCAAGAGAATCGTCACCGCTGCCGCTGCTGCTGCTGTCATCTACATAGTCGCCGCTATCATCACTGCTGTCATAGTTTCCATCATCACTGCTGTTGTCGTAGCTTCCGTCATCGCTGCTGTCATAGCTTCCGTCATCACTGTTGTCATAACTTCCATCATCACTGTTGTCATAGCTTCCATCGCTGTTGTCGGAAGAAGTATCTGTGATACCGGAAGAACTATCTGTCAGATCTGAAGCATCTGTGCTGTCTGCGGAATCACTGCTGTCTGCCTCACTGTTGTCAGTTTCCACATTGCCAATAGTGCTCTTCTCACTCTTGTCACTGAGACTTGTATAGGTCAGGTATGCTTCTCCGTTATCGATCATCAGTTTTGCCTTTTCCATATCGCTCAGCTGTACACTGTAGATCTCATAGGCATTTCCGTCTCCGTCTACGATCTTCATATCATAGATGGCATCCCTTGCAGAATCCGGGGTGTAATACATCTGCACCTGCTCCGCATCTTTGATGGTAGCTTCTGCAGGAACAAGATTTTTGCCCCATTCTTCTCCTCCTGCCGCGCGGAGATAGATCTCACGGATCTCTCCCTTCGTGCTGTTGGTAAGATAAACGAATTTTGCGGTACTTGTCTTTACACCGATCAGCTTCGGTGCAGGTGTAGATGTGGGAAGCGGTGTGGATGTAGCCGGTGCAGCCGTAGGTGCGGCTGTAGGAACCGGTGTTGGTGTCACCTCTGCTGTTTCCTTTGATGATTTTCCACATCCGGCCATACCAAGCGCCGTCACTGCTGTCAGTACGATCAAAAGCTTCTTATATTCCATAATGATTACCTCCAAATTGCAGTTTTATGCTAAAAATGTTTTTCCAACGAAGTATCCGAGCACCAGAATACCAAGGATGATCCTGTACCAGCCGAATACTTTAAAATCGTGTTTCTTGATATATCCCATCAGGAATTTGATGGCAAGAATAGATACCACAAAGGATACCACAACACCTACGATCAGGATGATCAGCTCTGTGGAGCTGAAGGCAAAACCGAATTTCACCAGTTTCAGAAGACTTGCTCCGAACATAACCGGAATTGCCAGGAAAAAGGTAAATTCTGCTGCAACCGTACGGGATGTTCCTGCAAGGATACCTCCGATAATGGTAGATCCGGAACGGGATGTTCCCGGAATCACGGAAAGCACCTGGAAGCAGCCGATGATCAGCGCTGTCTTAAAGGAAAGCTCATCCAGTCTGGTGCAGGTTGGTCTGCGGCGTTTGTTGTAGTTCTCGATAACGATAAAAAGCACACCATAAACGATCAGCATGATGGCAACGACCACATAGTTATAAAATTTCTCTTCAATAATGTCATTAAAAGGAAGAGCGATGATGATCGTCGGCAGACATGCTACCAGGATCTTGAACCAGAGGATCCACTTATCCTTATCACAGTATTTTTCCACAAAGGTAAGGACAGTTCTGGGTACTGCCGACTGTTTACGCAGCGCCATCTGTGTTTTTTTCGGGATTTTTCTTATGTAAAAGGGCCACAGCTTGTTCCAGTACAATACAACAACTGCCAGGATCGCGCCAAGCTGGATCACCACCAGGAAAAATTCCATAAATGCCTCGGATACATTCAGTTTGATGAACTCGTCCACAAGGATCATATGTCCGGTACTGCTGATTGGAAGCCACTCGGTGATTCCTTCCACAATACCGAGAAGGATAACCTTCAGTAATTCTATAAAAATCATGTTAACTCCTTTCCAAAAGCAAGATAAGGACAGGGCCGGTATGTGAACGACGGCCCCGTCCTTATCAGTATATTACATATTTGACAATTCGTAAACTTTTAATTTTTTATTTCGCAAAATTTACAATTTTTTATCGATTGTCGATGGTAGCGATATCTACCAGAGTCAGGTGGTTCAGGTCTGTATTCTCAAGACTTGTGACCAGAGCCTCTGCAGTATCGAGGCTTGTAAGCACATTGACACCTGTCTCGATGGCATTACGACGGATCACGAAACCATCTTTCTGATGCTCAACACCCTGTGGCGGTGTGTCGATAACAACATCGATCTTGTGGCCAAGGATCAGGTCCATCAGGTTCGGAGACGGCTGCTCCAACTTATTGGTACGTGTTACCTTGATTCCGTTCTCAGTCAGTATGCTTGCAGTACCTCGTGTTGCAAAGATACGATAGCCCTGAGCCTCGAAACGTTTTGCGATCGGAATGATATCCTTTTTATCCTCATCTTTTACAGTGATGATCATCTGTTTGTGCTTCGGAAGACGGATTCCGGCTCCGATGAAGGCTTTGTAAAGAGCCTCGTTAAAGGTTTTTGCAATACCAAGGCACTCACCTGTGGATTTCATCTCAGGTCCGAGGCTGATATCTGCACCTCTGATCTTCTCAAAGGAGAATACCGGCATCTTGATCGCAAAGTACTCTGCTTCCTTCTGAAGTCCCGGTGTATAGCCCAGCTCTTTGATCTTGCGGCCAAGGATGACTCTTGTTGCAAGAGGAACGATCGGAATTCCGGTTACCTTGCTGATGTACGGTACTGTACGGCTGGAACGCGGGTTAACCTCGATCACATATACATCCTCACCTACAACGATGAACTGGATATTGATCATACCGATAACATGAAGTGCCTGTGCAAGACGACGTGTGTATTCGGTGATGGTCTCTTTTGCTTTCTGGCTGATGGTCTGTGCCGGATATACGGAAATACTGTCTCCGGAGTGGATACCTGCACGCTCGATATGCTCCATGATTCCAGGGATCAGGATGTCCTCACCGTCGCATACTGCATCGACCTCGATTTCTTTACCCATCAGGTACTTATCAACAAGGATCGGATGCTCCTGAGCAATCTGATTGATGATCCCGATGTACTCTTCCACATCCTCATCGCTGACAGCGATACGCATTCCCTGTCCTCCAAGTACATAGGACGGGCGGACAAGTACCGGATAACCCAGCTCATTGGCAGCTTTTTTCGCCTCTTCTGCTGTGAATACGGTATGTCCCTTCGGTCTCGGGATCTCACATTTCTCAAGGATAGCATCAAAGAGCTCTCTGTCCTCTGCAGCATCTACGTTCTCAGCAGATGTTCCGAGGATCTTAACGCCCATCTTGATCAGTGCCTCTGTAAGCTTGATGGCTGTCTGTCCACCGAACTGAACAACGGCTCCGTCCGGTTTCTCGATATTTACAACATTCTCAACATCTTCCGGTGTCAGCGGCTCAAAATACAGCTTATCTGCAATATCGAAGTCTGTACTTACTGTCTCCGGGTTATTGTTGATGATGATCGTCTCATATCCTTCTTTCGCAAATGCCCATGTACAATGTACGGAGCAGAAGTCGAACTCGATACCCTGACCGATACGGATCGGGCCGGAACCAAGTACCAGGATCTTTTTCTTATCTTTTGTTTCTACAGCTTCATTCTCTGTCTGCTCATCGCCATATACAGAATAATAGTATGGTGTCTCTGCCGCAAACTCTGCTGCACAGGTATCAACCATCTTGTATGCTGCACGGATGCCGTACTCTTTACGCAAGTCTTTGATCTCAGCTTCTGCCTTTCCTGTCAGGTCTGCGATGATGTAGTCCGGGAACTCCAGACGTTTTGCTTCAAGAAGAAGGTCTTTGTCCAGCTTCTGAGTCTTCAGAGCCTGCTCCATCTCAACAAGGATAGCCAGCTTATCAATGAACCAGATGTCGATCTTTGTGATATCATGAAGCTTCTCCTGGGAAATATTTCGTCTCAGAGCTTCTGCGATCTTCCAAATACGGCGGTCATCCACAATGTTCAGCTCGTCCATCAGTTCTTCATCAGAAAGATGTGAGAAATCATAGGACATCAGACTGTCTACATGCTGCTCCAGGGAACGGATAGCCTTCATCAAAGCGCCCTCAAAGTTATGGCAGATACTCATAACCTCACCGGTAGCCTTCATCTGTGTAGTCAGTGTACGTTTTGCTGTGATGAATTTATCAAATGGCAGACGCGGAATCTTAACGACACAGTAATCCAGCATCGGCTCGAAGCTTGCGTATGTTTTGCCTGTGATGGCGTTCGGGATCTCATCCAGTGTGTAGCCCAGTGCGATCTTGGCTGCAACCTTGGCGATCGGATAACCGGTAGCCTTACTTGCAAGTGCGGAGGAACGGCTTACACGAGGGTTAACCTCGATAACGCAGTATTCAAAGCTCTCCGGATGAAGAGCGTACTGTACGTTACATCCACCTGTGATGCCAAGCTCTGTAATAATGTTAAGAGCAGATGTACGGAGCATCTGGTACTCTTTATCTCCTAAGGTCTGGGAAGGAGCAACTACGATGGAGTCACCGGTATGGACACCAACCGGGTCAATGTTCTCCATGTTGCAGACTGTGATGCAGTTTCCTGCGCTGTCTCGCATTACCTCGTACTCGATCTCTTTCCATCCGGCGATACATCTCTCTACAAGAACCTCGCCTACACGGGAAAGACGGAGACCATTCTCAAGGATCTCACGAAGCTCCGGCTCATTATGCGCGATACCGCCGCCGCTTCCGCCAAGTGTATATGCAGGACGGAGAACAACCGGATAACCGATAGTCTGAGTAAACGCAACACCGTCTTCTACAGTTGTTACGACCTTGGATGCTGCAACCGGCTCGCCGATCTTTTCCATTGTATCCTTAAATTCCTGACGGTCCTCAGCTTTACGGATCGTTGCTGCCGTGGTACCGATGAGACGTACATTGTGCTCTTTCAGGAATCCTTTCTCCTCAAGCTCCATGGCAAGGTTCAAACCAGCCTGGCCGCCCAGTGTAGGAAGTACACTGTCCGGTTTCTCTTTGAGGATCAGCTGCTCTACGACTTCAACAGTCAGAGGCTCGATATAAACTCTGTCTGCAATGTCTTTATCTGTCATGATGGTAGCAGGATTGGAGTTTAAAAGTACAACCTCCATGCCCTCTTCCTTCAGGGAGCGGCATGCCTGGGTTCCTGCATAGTCAAACTCTGCTGCCTGGCCGATTATGATCGGACCTGAGCCGATTACAAGTACTTTTTTTATGTCCTTATTCCTTGGCATTATTTCTCTCCTCCCATCATCTTCATGAATCTGTCAAAAAGGTAACTGGAATCCTGTGGTCCCGGGCATGCTTCCGGATGGAACTGTACAGTAAAGATATTCTTTCCATTGTATGCCATACCCTCGTTTGTTCCGTCGTTGACGTTTACAAATGCAGGATGTGCAATATTTTTCTCCTCAAGGCCCTCTGCGTCTACAACGTAGCCATGGTTCTGGGAGGAAATATAAACTCTTCCTGTCTCAAGGTCTTTAACCGGATGATTTCCGCCTCTGTGACCGTATTTCATCTTATGGGTATCTCCGCCCGTTGCAAGAGCCATAAGCTGATGTCCAAGGCAGATTGCAAAGATCGGCACATCGGAGTCATAGAGTTTTTTGATTTCTTTAATAATAGAAGTACATTCCTTCGGATCTCCAGGGCCGTTGCTGAGCATGATGCCGTCCGGATTGTCTCCAAGGATCTCTTCTGCGGATGTCAGAGCCGGATAAATAGTAACCTGGCATCCTCTTTCATTCAGTGAGCGTGCAATGTTTTTCTTGGCGCCCAGATCAAGAAGGGCAACCTTCGGTCCGTTCCCCTTAAGCACTTCCTTTTCGCGGCAGGAAACCTTCTCTACCACTTTTCCTGTTGTATATGCTTTTAATCTGGGGATGATTGTATCCAGGTCATAGTTCTCATCAACTGTGATCATTCCGTTCATGGTTCCCTTCTCACGAAGGATCTTAGTCAATGCTCTGGTATCAATTCCTGCGATTCCCGGAATGTCGTTTTTGCTCAGAAAATGCTGAATGGTGTCTACGCTTCTGAAGTTGCTGGGAACTCGTGATAATTCGCGTACGATAAATCCGTCAATCCACGGCTTCCTTGATTCCTGGTCATCATAACAGATTCCGTAGTTTCCGATCAGCGGATATGTCATACACACCGCCTGTCCTGCGTAAGAAGGATCTGTCATTACTTCCAGATAACCGGTCATGGAAGTGTTAAAGACAATTTCACTGATGACTTCCCTTGCAGAACCAATGCTGGTTCCTGTAAATACATGGCCATCTTCCAATATCAGAAATGCTTTCATACAATCTCCCTTTCTTTGTTCTCTTATTTTATCCTAAATCTTCAAGATTGTATCACAGGAATCGTCATTTTTCAACACCATATGCAAAAAAAATGTATAAAACTAACTCAAAATATTTTTTTTGAATTTTTTTAATTTTTTTGAATTTTTCTATTGACATTATCCAATTCCTGAGTTATTATAAGTGAGCAGTCGACAAGCGGAGCAAAACATAGCGAAGTAAGCCGGTTGAAAAAATGCAGGAATGGCGGAATTGGCAGACGCGCAGGCTTCAGGTGCCTGTGGTCGCAAGATCGTGTGGGTTCAAGTCCCATTTCCTGCATTCTTTTTTATTTTATCCAAAATCAAAAAAACAGAAGCGCCCAACACCGGCACTTCTGTTTTTTTATTTATTTTTCGTAACTGTCCAGTACCCTCACAGTTACCTTCTGAATAGTTACTATTTTTCTTTTTCAGAAAAGATCTCTCTCCCGCCCCAGAGAAGCGCACCTGCAAATATGAAAAGATCCGAAACATTAAATACGACCTTCTTAAGCTTCGGGTTTTCCACATTCAGGCTCACATAATCCGTGACGTATCCCTTTCTGCGCCGTTCCGTATAATTATTCAGACCGCCGCCCAGGATCATTGAAAGCCCAAGCTTGGATATGCGTGTGCCTTTTTCTCCGGAAGTACGTATGTACTCCCAGATTGCACCGCCCAGCACCATAGATGCAAGATTTCTCAGAAGTTCTTTATCTATGTTTTTTAATATCCCAAGCATCATCCCGTGATTATGGCAGTTTCTTACGATCAGCCTGCCTCCCAGACACTTTTGATTTTTCTTCTCCGATGTGTTGATTTTCTTCTTTATATAATAGTCTGTACCAAAGATTCCCGCCGTCAGTAAATTCCACAACATTATTCCCCCTCCTTATTTCTGTGGTCTGCATAATACTCAGGCAGGCTCCCGCCGGGGAAAGCCTGCCTTATATGCTCATGGTTATTCTGTTTTTTCTTCTGTTGTTTCTGTATTTTCCGGATCAGCCGCAGGCTCCTCTGTTTCTGCAGATTCCACTTCCGATTCCGGATCCGATCCTGATGCTTCTGTTTCTGATGCTTCTGCGGTTTCTGCTGTTTCCACTACTTCTGCAGCTTCTTCTGCAGCTTCTTCTGCTTCCGGCTCTTCTGCTGTCTCCGATACTTCTGTCACCTCTGCCTCAGCAGCCTCTCTCAGTTCCTCATCTGCCTGCTCGATCACATCGGCCGCTTTCTCTTCCAGCTCCGCTGTAGGACACGCCGCTCCGCAATACGGACAGAAGCTGGCCTCCCGCATCACCGCCTTATGGCAGGCCGGGCAAAACTTCTCCCCTTTGCTGGCAGCGATCGCATCTCTGTAGTGATCTGCCTCCAGCATATGCTGGCTGATCTCCTCGCAGATAGCTCCCGTCTCACCGTCAACGGCTTCTCCCTGCTCATAACGTGTATAGATCATCTTTCCGATATCCATCATCAGCTTTTCGGTCATACGCTCCTGTGCAGAGAGCTTGTTACGGATCTTCTGGATCTCATAGAGATTCTCTGCCCTGGAACTTAAGCCCTTTGCCTTTCTTGTCAGTGTGTTTCCCAGATCATCCCAAAAACTGCTTTTTTCCATGTCTGTCACGCTCCTTTATATATTAAAGAATCTTCTTGTTTCTTATCCTTCCAGTGCCGGGATCTCCTGGCCACGCATAAGGATCTTCGGACCTCCGTTGCCCTGAATGTATCCCTCTGTGATCACAACCTCACCGATATTGTCGTCCTTGGGGATCTCATACATGATATCCAGCATATACTCCTCCAGGATAGCCCGGAGAGCTCTGGCTCCTGTATGGCGTTCCAATGCCTTACGGGCAATGGCATGTAAGGCGCCGTCCTCAAACTCCAGTTTTACTTCATCCAGTGCCAGAAGCTTCTTGTACTGTTTCAGAATGGCGTTCTTCGGCTCCTTGAGGATCTTCACAAGCATATCTTCCGTCAGCCCGTTCAGGGTAAAGATGATCGGAAGACGACCGATAAATTCCGGAATCATTCCAAATGCGCGGAGATCATCTACAGTTACTTTCTCCAGCACATGCGGATCATCATCATATTTGTCCTTCAGATCTGCATAAAATCCAATAGATGCCTGTTTATTCAGTCTTTCTTTGATGATATTCTCAAGATCCGGGAACGCACCGCCACAGATAAACAGAATGTTCCTTGTATTTACGGTCACCATAGGTACCATGGCATTCTTGCTGGTAGCACCTACCGGAACTTCCACTTCACTTCCCTCCAGAAGTTTCAGAAGTCCCTGCTGGACAGCCTCTCCGCTGACATCTCTCTGGTTGGTATTCTTCTTCTTTGCGATCTTATCGATCTCATCGATGAAAATGATCCCGTGTTCTGCCTTCTCCACATCATTATCCGCAGCTGCAAGCAGCTTGGATACTACGCTCTCGATATCATCACCGATATAACCGGCCTCTGTAAGAGATGTGGCATCTGCAATGGCAAGCGGTACCTGAAGAAGTCTGGCAAGCATCTTTACCAGATAAGTCTTACCGCAGCCTGTAGGTCCGATCATCAGCATGTTGGATTTCTCGATCTCAATATCGTCCATGGTATCTGTAGCAACCCTCTTATAATGGTTATATACACCTACAGACATTACCTTCTTGGCATATTCCTGTCCGATCACATATTCATCCAGGGTTGCCTTGATCTTATGTGGTGCAGGAATATCTTTGAGATCGATCACCGGCTTCGGAGTCTCTGATTTTTTCTTGATCTTCTTCGCCTGGTTTCCGGGATTCTGGAAACTACTGAGATCGATCATGCTCACATTCGGCATGTTAAAAAGATCGGAATAATTTCCATTATTCATCTGGGTATTCATAGTATCAAAGCTTTTCTGCATGCAATCCGCACAGATATGTATATGATTGGGAAGGTCGATCATCTTCCCTGCCTGACTCTCCGGTCTGCGGCATAAAAAACAGAATTTCTCGTATTTCTGCTCCTGGTCATTGTCTTTATTATTATCAAACTGATCTGCCATAACATTTCCTTTCTGGTTTTTATTATGCATATTATAGCACATAATCCCGCTGTATCAAATTAAGTTTTTATAAACCGGGGAGCTGCATAAGAACATGCAGCTCCCCGGTTTATAAATGATCATCCTATATTTTCTTTTATTCATCAGAAGATGGTTTGCTTCCGAGAGTCACTTCAATCGTCTGTTCCTTGTACTCTCCACTGTTCGCCCTGGAGATCACCACTTCGATGTTTTCTCCTGCCTCATAATACTGCAGCTTATCAACAAGGTCATCCTTGCCGCTTACCTTCTGTCCATCCAGCTTCACAATGATATCGCCTTTTTTGATCCCGGCATTATCTGCTGCGCCGCCTTCCGTTACCTCAGTAATAAAAGCACCTGCCGGCATATTATACATCTGGATGGCTTCTGTTGTAAGATCGGCAGCCTTGACTCCCATATATCCTACCTTCGAAGAATCTTCTATCTTATCCCTGGTTTCACGGTTCATCAGTTCTTCCAGGATTGGCTCTGCCTTGGAGATCGGAATAGCATATCCCATGCCCTCCACCTGACTGTCTGCATACTTGGCCGCATTGATACCGATCACTTCACCGTTCATGTTCAGAAGTGCACCGCCACTGTTTCCAGGATTGATGGCTGCATCAGTCTGGATCAGTCCGCTGGCTTCTCCGTCCTCTGTACTGATGCTTCTGTTAAGGGCACTTACCCATCCGGAGGTAACTGACTGGCCATAGCCAAGTGCATTGCCAATGGCAACCACCTGCTCACCGACTACAAGATCGTCCGAGCTTCCCAGCTGCGCGATCTTGATCTCCTCCATGGTCTCATCCGGAATATCGGATTTCTCCACTGCCACTACTGCCAGGTCATTCTCTTCATCGGTGCCTTTGATCTTGGCAGAAACTGCGTTATCCACGTCCACATCTCCATCGGAACCGAATCCGGTGCTGCCACTGCTTGCCATGGCCTGGGTTTCTTCTTCCGCTCCTACTACATCGCTGCCTGCAAAGCACACAGTAAGTGTAGTCGCTCCGGAAACTACATGGTTGTTAGTCGCAATGAGAAGCTCGCTGTCATTTTCTCCTACAATAATACCGGAGCCACTTCCTGCACTCTGATACTGCCTCGTTCCATATCCGAAAAAGCTTGGGATCTCCTGTACACTGACGGATGTAATGGCAACGATAGAAGACATGGTCGCCTGAGCTACACCAGCCACTGTACCACTCTCTGCCACAATATCCTTCACAGTGGAATCTGCAGAGCTGCTGCCAGTACTGTCCTCTGTTCCGGTAACCGTTTCTGTTTTCCCGATCGTTGTACTGCTGTCATTCCCTCTGTATTTATCTGCTGCAATGTTCACACCCTGAAAAACTGCTCCGGCCACCAGCCCAAAGATCACAGCCAGTGCCACCGCAGTGGCTGCTTTCTTTCCAAAGCTGTTGCTTCCTGAAAAATCCCTCTTTTTCCGCGGCTTTTTGGGCGGTATATTTCCACCGGCATAATTACCGGCCTGAGGCTGATGCACCTCATAATGTCCGTATTTCGTTTTCTCCTGCGAAACACCTTCACTCTGTCCGGCATCCGCATCACTGTTCTGTCCGCTCTCCTGCATCCTGCGTCCCTCAGAATAAGGATGCGTCAGCGGTTTCTGTTCTGCCGAAACATTCTCATCATCATCCGGCAAGCCTGTCCCCCATTTATTCTCTTCACTCATACCTCTGGTGCTCCCTTCTATGTTATCTGATGCATTTATCTGTTACTGTTCACTCCGTTCTCAGTAACATTTATTTTTCTTATAAAAGACAGTTTAACAGGGAATTGTGTTTAAACTGTGATATCTCTTTTAAAAAACCGTGACCTGCTCTTATTTGTTCTTTTTCCAATATTCCGGATTCATGGTGCAGGATCGGATCATTTTTTCAGGGAGCTTTTTGTATCGTTTTCCGAGAAAATATCCGGCGTATTTGGAAGTACTCTGCAAAAACAGTCCGGGAATCAGCCATACGTGGCCTGTTTTCAGAAGATATGCCATACTTTTTTTTACCAGTCGGATGCCCTCACCTTCGGAAGGCACTCCTTCAAAAACCTCCGGATGCTCCGCCTGGGAAACTCCCAGATCAAAATTCCTGTGGAACTGCTGCATACAGCTGTAATTGTGAGAATGATACACCCGTGCCTCTGATACATAGGCAACTCCATAGCCTTTTTTTACCATCCAGCCTGCATAGATCATATCTTCATTAAAAATAGCATGCTCCGGAAATCCACCAATCTCATCATAGATCCTGTGATCATAAGCAGCACAGACGTTGGAGCAGAAATATGTTTTAATTCCGTGGGTCTGTACATCTTTTTCCGTTTTCAGGCAGGACTGTTCCGGATAATTAAAGGAACGGGTATATTTTTCCAGAAATCTGCAGTCCTTTTTTGGAAGCTGGCGAGCGTAAGCGGCTCCTGCCTGTGGATTCTCTGCAAGGGCTCCTACCAGTGCTCCGATCAGTTCCCTGTCTGCCGGCATTGCATCCTGTGTCATAAATACAAGGATCTCCGCATCCGAAAGCTCCGCCGCCTGCCTTCTGGTACCACCATGGTCAAATTCTTCTTTTGTAAGATGCCGGACTTCCACAAGCGGATATTTCTGTTCCCAGATCTCTTTCCAGAATTTCTTTTCCGTATTCATGACAAGGATCTTGTTGATAGGATATGTCTGTGCGCTGAGTCTTTCCAGCAGTTTTTCAAATTCTTCTCCCGGATGATATGCCGGGATGATCACGTCTGTTTTTAATGTTTTCATATTTGTCTCCTGTCCAGAAAGGACCACCCGTTACTGGATGGTCCCTTCTGCTGGTTGATCATTTTGATATTTTATTCATTCTCCGAATAATCTTCTCCGTCGGTATAATCGCTGTAATCCGTATCATAATCGCCGGTATCCGTATCGGAATTGTCTCCGGAATAGTCCGTATCTGTGCTGTAATCGTCTCCGGAGTAATCGGCATCATAATCTGTGTCTGCGCTGTAATCAGCATCGCCACTTGTGTCCGTACTGCTGTAATCTGTGGATGTATCTCCCTGCCACGTGTACGAATCATCCGTTGTGTCATTTGGTGTATCTGTCACCGCAGGTGCAGTGTCCTGCACATCACCTCCGCCTGCGATATTTGTAATCTGGGCACTTCTGTTGAGCACGTCCTGCGTCGGAGTGTAACTGGCGTCTCCATACAGGAACTGATGTATCTTCAGAACATTGGATTCCAGTGTGGTAGGTACGATAACACTGCCCTTTACCTGGGCAAATTTGTAATCATTCGGGAAACCTGTAGTCTCATCAATGCTGTAACCGATCATAGCCGGGATCATCTTCAGGATCTCTGTCTTGGAAACGGAAGTTTTGACCATCGGGAAAACCTGATCCATAATATCAAAGATAGTAGAAAGACCTGCCTTTTTTGCCTTGTCCACGATCATCTGGATCACTCGTCTCTGTCTCTCGGTACGCCCCATATCAAGACTTGCAGTATAACGGATACGGCAGTAGGAGGTAGCCTGCACGCCATTAAGATGATAGGTATCTACGATCGCTTCCTCATCCTCCGGCTTCGGATCCGGCAGTTCAACCGGTGTGTAGCTCTTTCCGGTTTCCTCTGATGTCTCCACACAGTAATTGTTCATATGAACGATTTCCGCATAGGAAAGAGGGATGTCCAGCCCTCCCAGGCAGTCTACCACAGTTACCAGTGCATCAAAATCAATAGCAACATAATCGGTGATATTCAGATCCAGATTGGTATTCAGCATGGAAACCGCATTGGTCGGTCCGCCAAGTGCATATGCCGAATTGGCTTTGGAATAGGTATCATCCTTTACATTGAGAAGGGTATCTCTATAGACAGACACAAGTTTGACTGCCTTCGTATCATTGTTGATACTCGCAATGATGATGGTATCACTGTTCTCTGTGTTCAGCTTCTCGTTCTTGCTTCTGTGGTCCAGTCCGAACAGTGCATAGGTGGTATATCCCGTCATCTGCGGTGCCTGATCATTAGTTACAATATCCTGGTCTGCAAGATCTGTTTCCTGGATGTCGATCTTATCCAGTTTGGCTGAGATCTGACCATAAACGAACAGACCTCCGATAAACAGGAGCAGTACAACGATTTCCAGGATAAATAAAATCTTCTTGCTTTTTTTCCGAGGTTTTGACATCTTTTCCTTTTCCCCTTTTTAGTATGCGTTCTTATTAATAAATCCTTTGAATATGGTAAGAAACATGATCTTTATATCAAATCCCACAGACCAGTTTTCGATATAATACAGATCACACTCTATCCTTTTTCTGATAGAAGTATCTCCACGATAGCCATTTACCTGCGCCCACCCGGTAAGACCCGGCCGCACCTGATGCTTGACCATATAACGTGGTATCTCCTCCCTAAACTTTTCTACAAAAAACGGCCGCTCCGGTCTTGGTCCCACAAGACTCATCTCACCCTTCAGAATGTTAAAAAGCTGTGGAAGCTCATCCAGACTGGTATGACGCATAAATTTACCGATTCCGGTAACTCTTGGATCATTCTTTACTGTCCACGCCTTTTTTTCTTCTGATTCTTTCTGGATCTCCATGGAACGGAATTTATACATCCGGAAAGTCTGATTGTGAAGCCCGACACGTTCCTGCTTATAGATCAGCGGTCCCGGCGAGGTCAGCTTGATCAGCATACACAGCACCAGCATCACCGGGGAGGACACAATGATCGCAACGATCGCGCCTGCAATATCCATAGATCTCTTGATCAGTGCATTAAACGTGTTGCTCAGGGGCACATACCGGATATTGATCACCGGAAGCCCGAGAATATCTTCTGTATATGGTTTGGTCGGAATAATATTATTATAGTCCGGAATAAATTTTGTGTGCACGCCGGATTTTTCACAGAGTGCAACGATCTCTTCCAGACGATAATACTCACTTAAGCCCAGGGTAATGGCTATCTCATCCAGACGACTGGATGGAAGGATGATCATCAGATTGGCGATTCGACCGATCACCTTAACGCCTTTATAAGTAGTGCCTGCCGGCACATTGTCATCCAGTATGCCCCTGATCACGTATCCCCATTGCGGATTCTGCAGGATCCTGTCTACATATTCCTCGGCAGCACGGCTGTATCCTACCAGCAGCACCTGTTTCTGGTTCATTCCTTTTTTGCGCATATCCCGGAGAATGTAAAATATGACCATACGCACAAACCATTCCAGGACGATATTGATCACACAGAAAGAAACCAGAGTAAGACGGGAATAGTCCAACTCTTTAAAATTGTAAAGTGCAAACATGATGATAAGGAGCCCTAACGCATTTGCCTTCACAATTCCGGCAAGTACGAGACGACGCCCCTGCATTCGCATCGGTGTATAAAGATCAAAGGCCTGATAAAGAAGTAAATATCCCGGAATAATGAATATCAGCATAAACATATATTCCTGGACGGTCTTGGACTGGACCGCCGAATGCTCAAAAATTCCCTGAAAACGGATCAGCCAGGCCAGGGCATAGGAGGCCGCGATCACAAATACATCGATCAGCATATGGAGACGACTGAAATTTTTCTGGTTATCTTTAATCAATTTCCGCCACCTCATTTAAGTTCATTGCTTTTATCTTATAATAGATGAAACTCAAAAGCAATAAAATCTTCCCTCCGAAATATAAAAATTCTGTGAAAATATGATGTCTTAACCGGCAAAACGCCTAAAAATGTTAATCCAGAGTTCAAACTGGAGCTGTATATAACGCGGAAGATTCCTCATGGAAAATCTGACTTTTTTGTTTTTGCGACTGATCTGAAAGCCGTTTTTGATGCCTGCAAGGTACTCACGTCCGAATCCCTTGGACGCAAAAAACAGGATCTTCGCACCGAATCCCACCAGAAAGAACGGAAGGTTCAGCACGATCTGGAGAAACGGCATATTCTTATAGATAAGATAAATATTGTTTCTGGAAGAATACCGGATCTTGAACTGATTATATCTGGAACCGCTGGTGCCGCTTCCTACATGATAAACCTTCGCTTTGGGAGCATACCAGTTCTGGTAACCGCAGATCCTGGCACGATAACCGATGTCCAGATCCTCCAGATAAGCAAAATGCTCCTCATCAAAATCTCCGATCCTGTCAATAAATTTCTTCCGGTAGATCGCAGCTCCCGCACAGGTGGAAAAAATCTTCTGCTCTCGGTCATAATGGCTGATGTCCTTGCCTTTTCCCCTGGCAAAAGCCCAGCCAAGGGCACAGTAATAATTTCCGGCATCATCCATCTTGTCCCTGTCATGAAGCTGGATCATCTTTGCCTGACAGGAAAATGCCTTCTTATGTCTGCGCAGGGCAGCAACCATCTCCTCCAGGAAATCCGGTTCCGCTTCCGTATCATTGTTCAGAAGCAGCACATATGGGGAACGTGCCGCACGGATTCCTTCATTGACGGCTCTGCTGAAGCCGTAATTTTCCGGAAGCTGTATCATGTGTACCCATGGATATTCCGCTGAAACAAATGCACAGCTGCCATCAGTGGAACCATTATCCACCAGTATAACCTCAAAATTACGGATGGTCTGTCTTTCAAGACTGGAAAGAACACCATCCAGATATGCCATTCCGTTAAAGTTTGGTATGACTACTGATACTTCCTGCATTGCTTTATCCCTTCTTCTTTCCCATTCCCGGAAGGGGCTTCAGGGAATAATTCCATTTGGTTAAAGAAAGATTTTTGTTATAGTATGGATCTCCTTTTTTCAGGATATCCAGCCAGTGACAGCGCATGTACTCGATCTCCGTCTGGAAACGACGGACCTTTTCCTCGCTGTCCTCAGTGCCTCTTGACTTGGATTCGTAATGATAGAGCTTCACATACGGATCATAGACGATAAGATGACCGTGGCTTCGCACCTTCAGGCAGAGATCCACATCATTAAACGCAACTGCAAGCTCTTCCGTAAAGCCTCCTGCCTCCAGAAAAACTTCCTTCTTCATCATCATACATGCTGCAGTCACACAGCTCATATCCTGCAAAAGAGAGGCCTTATGGAGATATCCGGTACGCTCCGCCGGCATATTCACAAACATATTCCCGGCAATTCCGCCCATTCCCACCACGCAGCCTGCATGCTGAATGGTGTTGTCCGGATAGATCAGCTTGACGCCGACTGCACCTGTTTCCTTACGCTGGCACACGCTCAGCATCTCTGACATCCAGTCCGGATCGATGACCTTAACGTCATTATTCAGAAAAAGCAGGTAATCTCCCTTGGCATGGCGCACCCCGAAATTGTTGATGGCAGAATAGTTGAAGCCTTTTTTCCAGCGGATCAGATGAACCCTGGGATCCTCCGAAAGCTTTCTGTAATACCGGAAGATCTCCTCGGAGCTACTGTTATTCTCCACAATGATGATCTCGTAATTTTTGTAGGCAGTTTTTTCAAAAATGGATTCCACGCAAGCCTGAAGCGTTTCTTTCTCCTCACGGTTCGGAATGATAACAGAAACCAGAGGTTCTCCCTGCACCGGATACTTCACACGGTAAAATCCAAAATCCGGAGTATGCTCCACGGTTCCCGGAGTTCCGGTCCGTTTGAGATTCCCCTCAATGGCACGTCTGCCGGCTTCAAAAGCATACATCTTGCTTGCCGGATTATCTGCTGTGGAGGATTTGTGTGTCCTCCAGTGATAAAGGATCTCCGGTACATGGACCACTTCCCTTGCCTGCTCCACACAGCGGAAAATGAAATCATAATCCTGGGCGCCGTCAAATTCCCGACGGAATCCGCCCACCGTCTGCACTACTGAACGTCTTACCACCAGAAAATGGCAGATATAATTATTGGATCTTAAAAGATCCGGGTTAAAGTCCGGTTTCAGATGGGGCTGAAAATGTTCAGAAAGATCTGTCGTGACCTTATCCTCATCTGTATAGATCACATCCGCCTCCGGATGCTCCTCCAACGCCGCCGCGATCTCATACAATGCATTGGGGGCCAGCAGATCATCATGATCCAGAAGTGCGATAAAATCACCCTTTGCCATGGCAAAAGCCGCGTTTGTATTTTCTGCAATGCCAAGATTTTCTTTCAGGTCCTGATAGCGGATCCTCCTGTCCATCTCTGCATAGGATTTCAGCACAGTCTGCATGTCCGGATCCTCCGGGCTTCCGTTTGCCAGACACAACTCCCAGTTCTCATATGTCTGTGCAAGGAGAGAGTCTAGCATCTGTCTTAAAAAACGCTCCGGTGTCAGATATGCAGGTACCACAATGCTGATCAGCGGCCCATCCGGAAATTTGCGTTTCCGCTGCTTCTCCAGTGTTTCCTCGTCAGGTCTGTATGCCTCATACCATGGTCCGTAGGGAACCTCTTCCGGTTCAAAACGCTCATGAAGCCGGATCCAGAACTCTTTCAGGCCATAATGCTTCAGGTATCTTAAGCCCTTCTGTACTGTATAGGGGGAAAGCTTCTTTATAAGTCTGTCCCATTGGATCTTTCCTGTAGAATCATCTTTACTCATATATTATCTCCGTATTACTCAGTTTGATGTTACTGTTCACTCCGTTCTCAGCAACACGCTTCGCGGAATATTTCCAGTGAACAGTAACAGTTTGATGAACATATTTTACCATTCCATCATTTTTTTTGCAAGGAAGAGAGGAAATGTGTTATACTAGGCTTACGTATGTATTGCTTACATAAGAATTATTTTTTATACAGGAGTACCATTTATCATGAAAAAATCAAGAATAACCACAGCGCTTCTGGCTATTGGGATCTCCGCTTCCATGGTGTTCCAGACTCCGGTTTTCGCCACAGAAGAAACCGCTGTTGCTGCATCCTCCGGTATTACCACCAATGGAATCAGCGGATGGCCTCAGGGGCCTGAGATCACTTCCGCATCTGCCGTGATCATGGAAGATACTTCCGATACGCTCCTCTATGCCAAGGATATGGACACCACGCTTTCTCCGGCAGGCGCAGTTAAGATCATGACCTGTCTTCTGGCACTGGAGAACAGCCAGCTTGACGATCAGGTTACCATGACCGAAACCGGTGTATCCGGTGTTACAGACGGAGGCGCTCATATTTCCTCACAGCTCGGAGAGGTATTTACCATGGAACAGTGCCTTTACGCTCTGATGCTGGCCTCTGCCAATGACATTGCTCTCCAGGTCGCAGAACAGATCGGCGGATCTGTGGATGCCTTTGTCCAGAAAATGAACGACCGTGCCAAAGAGCTAGGATGTACCAATACGGTATTCACCAATCCTACCGGTCTCCCGGATGACAACCAGCATACCACAGCACATGATCTGGCTCTGATCATGCAGGCGGCTATCAGTAATGACAGCTTCCGCACCATCTCCGGAGCCACCTCCTATACGATCCCGGCTACCAATGTTTCCGGCGGTACCCGTAACCTGACAAGCTCTTTTACCATGACAGATCCTGCATCCGCTTCCTATTATGAAGGATGCATCGGCGGTCGCGAAAGTACCACCACTGCTTCCGGAAGCGTTCTTGTCACAGCTGCGCAGCGAAATGGGACTACTCTGATCGCTGTAGTCATGAACGGAGCTACCGGTCAGACAGCCAACGAAGCGATCTCACTTCTGGATTATGGTTTTTCCAATTTCCAGCTTCTGGATCTCAGCGAGGATGATTTTCACATTCTGTCCGGAGGCACTGTAATGGTTCCATCCGGTGCGACCGCAGACGACCTGACTACGGAAGATACGGAATCTGACGGTCAGATCTTACGCACCTATTCCTTTGGCGGAACTCAGGTGGGAACTGCAGTAGTCGAGGATTCCTCCCAGGAAAGCTCCTCCGATGTACTGGAAAATGATGAAAACATGGATTCTGCAAAAGCTTATTCCGAATCCAGATCCCAGATCCCGTATTTTGCCATTGGCGGTGTGGGCATCCTGCTCCTTATCCTTCTGCTGTGGCGCATGATCCGGATCATCCGTTCCTGATCTTGGTTCCCAAGCGGATATACTTCAGAATTAAAAAATCCCTCCTATGTACCGGTCATACCCGGATACATAGAAGGGATTTTTTTCTGCCATCTCACCCATCGGGGTGTCAGCCATAAAACGGAACTACCAGAAAGATATAGCATAAAAACGGAGAAGCAGCCAGAAGTGCTGTCAGGACCCGGTATATCCACATTCTGATATTTTCTTTTTTTACAAAACGCTCAAGCAGACGGTTCCAGCCGGCTGTCACAAAATACATAGCCGGATACAGTGCCGGCATGATATAACGTCCCTGTGCCTGGTTGTCACTATAATATACATAATACATAAACAGACCCACAGGGATCAGGATCAGAAGGATCAGCAACAGATGAAAGATTCCTTTTCTGTCCCATTTATCGTACACTGTTATCGTTTTTATCTTCAGCTTTTCACTTCCTGCTGCTTTTCGTTCTTTTACCACAGTACGTTTCTTCGGATAAAACATTCCCAACATGGTCAAAATACCGATCCCACCCATTCCAAAGAACAGGAAATATGCCTTGCTCACACTATAAGGCATATAGATCTGCATCAGGCCAAAGGTTCCGATAAAGCTTACCAGAACTGTCAGCAGCCAGTTATGCTGCCAGCCCGGGTCCTGATACAGAAGGATATCCTTCCATGACCAGTTCAGCTTCTCCGGTGTAGGGTATCTGGACGGCCTGTAATCAACAGCCGCATATTTTTCCGCACACTGTGCACAGGCCTTTCTTCCGATAAGATCTCCGTCATAGAGAACGGCATTTCGTATAAACCACCAGCCGCATAAAGCAAGGGTTACTGCCGCGATCACGATCCCTCTCCGGAACAGAAATGCAACTCTCTGTTTTACCGGCTCTTCCCTGCACAGAAGGACTGTCAGGCAGAAAAACAGGAAACTGCATAAGATCCATCCGTAGGCATTATAGTAGGACAGTGCACAGACTGCCATTCCAACAGCCAGAAGGATTGAATTTCTGAAGCTCCAGTCTCCCGCTTCCAGATAACAGGCCCAGGAATACAGGATCATCGCCATGGATAAAAGTGCCAGGGAATCCGTATTTACATAAGTTCCCAGAAACAATGCCTGCGGCATAAAGCCTGCCAGTGCGGCAAACAGCCATCTTCCCTCTTTCGGAAAGAGCTTTCCGGATGCTTTCACCACAAAATATACCGCTCCGGTCACAAAGAGCACATCTGCCATTCTCGCCGCATGGAGCAATCCGTCTGCAGATGCATGGAACAGACCTGCGATTCCCATAAATACAGCAGATACCATGTAGGAAAGGATCGGATAATAAGCATAGGAAATCCCCCAGGTCGCATCACGGATGGTGGGTTCATCTCCAAGAGGCAGCTTTCCCGAATGTGCATGAAGATACTGCGCCACCATGTAGCGCATTTTTTCATCGGGGCCTGCCCCCAGCGGCTGCATGAACGCCCATGCGGTCAGGAGCAGAAATGCTGCCAGGACAAGAACTCCTGCCTGAACTCTCTCATCCTTCCAGATTTTTTTCTTTTCCAAAATATAACCTCCTATATCCGCTTCAGAGAGAAATCCTGGCTCTCCAGTGTAAGGTTCGGATTATAGTAAGGATCTCCGTCACGGAGGATCTCCGGCCAGTGCTTCTCAAAGGAAGCGATCTCACGGTTAAATCTTGCCACCTTTTCCGGTGTATCCTCAAGACCTCTGGATTTGGATTCATAGTGATAAAGCTCCGCATAAGGATTGTATACAACCAGATATCCGGCTTTTCCCAAACGGAGGCAGAAATCTATGTCATTAAAGGCAACCTGAAATTCCTCACTTAATCCGTGAACCTTATCAAAGGCCTCACGCTTCACCATCATGCAGGCTGCTGTTACAGCGCTGTAATCCTGGGCACAGATGATCCTGTGGCAGTATCCGGTAGCGTCTCTCTTCTGCTGCACAAAGCAGTGTCCCGCAATGCCGCCGAAACCAACGACTACTCCTGCATGCTGCACGGTGTCATCCTCATAATAGAGCCGCGCTCCTACAGCTCCCACATCCGGTCTCATACAGTATCCCAGAAGCTGCTCCAGACAGTCCGGGCTGATGATCTCCGTATCGTTGTTGAGAAGAAGCAGATAGTCACCCTTAGCATGAGCAGCTCCGAAATTATTGATGGCAGAATAGTTGAAAATACCATCCCAGTACACCACATGGGCTTTCGGATTGGATGCTTCCAGCTCTTTATAGTAAGCAAAGGTCTCATCCTCCGTACTGTTGTTCTCCACGATCACATACTCATAATTGCGGTAAGTCGCCTTTTCTTCGATGGAATCAATGCATCTCTTCAGATCATCGATGTGATCCTTGTTGGGGATAATGATGGAGATCAGCGGTTTTTCCTCCCAGAGGAATTTTGTACGGTAAAGTCCAAGATATTCACCCTTTTCGATTTCCACCGGAACTCCGATCCTGTCATAATGAGCCTTGATGGCACGTGCTCCTGCATCAAAGGCATACATTTTGCTTTCCGGATTCTCTGCTGTGGAATCCTCATGGCATCTCCAGTGATAAAGGATCCTGGGGATATGATGGATCTGCTCTCTTCCCGCAGCTTCCACACAGCGGAATACAAAATCATAATCCTGTGCACCGTCAAATTCCTTTTTCAGCATTCCGATCTGATCCACGATCTCTTTTTTTACGACAAAAAGATGGCAGATGTAGTTTACTGTACACAAAAGATCAATATTGAAGTCCGGTTTGAAATGCGGCTGGAAGAATTTGTGCCCATCCATGGACATCTTATCTTCATCGGAATACAGAACCTTAAGTTCCGGATCCTCATTCAGCGCTTTCACACACCGGAACAAGGCGTCCGGCGTCAGCTCATCATCATGATCTGCAAACACGATAAAATCTCCTGTTGCCGCTTTCATGGCCGCATTGGTATTCTCTGCGATCTGAAGTGCCTGGTCGTTGCGGATCACGCGGATCCTGTCATCACTTTTTTCCAGCCTGTTCAGATAATCGGTAAGAGGAGAATCTGCTCCGCTTCCGTCAGAAAGACAGAGCTCCCAGTTCCCGTAGGTCTGGGCTTCTATGGAATCCACTAACTGCTGGAGGTATTTCTCCGGTGTTTTGTAAAGCGGGATCACGATACTGAATTTTGGATTCCTGGAAAATTTCGTTTTTCTTTCTTCTGCAAGCTCTGCCTTGTCCGGCAGATGCTTCACGATCCATTTGGAATAATCCACCGGACGGTTTTTACGGTCCAGCACCTTTCCGAATACCTTTCCGGTAAGGGCTGCTGCTCCGTGAAGCTTCATGTAACGGCTTCCCTTACGGAAATATACCGCAGCTTTCTCCGCAAGGCGCTTCTGTGGCTGCAGATGTACCAGACGAAGTGTCCGCACATTGCCTGCCTCAAATACAATGTAGAAGTCCTTCACACTGTCATAATGGAATTCAAAGAAAAAACCGCTCTTCTCATCGATCTCTGTTTCCTGGTACTGATTCTGTACATCCACACGTTTCAGTCTGGTGATCTCGCAGGGGATTTCATTCCGGCTGCGATCCTCCAGGCGTATGGTCAGGGGGCTGTTAAAGGCTGCCCACCCACGGACACGGCAGATTTTTTCCCCAGCTTCCACCTCGATGCTCTCGATAAAGTACTGCGGTTTTCCCTGTTTCCTGTAAAGCTGTGCTGCCGAAACAGAAAACCACCGGATACGTTTTTCACCCTTTACCGCATAAACAACAAGCTTCTTTTTGCCCTCCAGATCCGGCAGGCAGATTTCCATCTGCACACGTTCTCCGTTTACCAGATCCAGATCCTTAAAGCGCTCCAGGGCGCTGACACGCTCCTGGGCACTGATGGCTGCCGGAAGCTTTTCCCCGTCAAGAACGGCTTCCGGCTTATGATTCTTCGGCCAGATCCCCTGAAGGTGATACAGAGAACTGTCCTTCAGGTCAAACCTGTCCTTTTCTACTTCGTATAGCTCTCGCTGCATAACAATTCCTCCATTGCATCCTTTCCGGTATTTACTGTAAGGTAATGTTCCATAACCTTCTGATGTGCGGCCTCACCCATAGCTTTTCTGGCCTTCTCATCGGTTACCAGAGCTTCCAGGGCATTGACCCACTCTTCTTTTGTGGTGCACATCCAGCCATCTTTTCCGTTTTCGACCACGTATTCCATCTCACAGTTACGGCTCATGACACTTGGAACCTTTACAAGGGCAGCCTCTGTCCACTTATTCTCGGATTTACACCAATGGAACAGGCTGTTCTCCAGCGGCATCAGATTGATATCAAGTCCTGCGATCACGGCAGGCAGCTGTCTCCAGTCCATAAACGGAAGCTTCTCGATGCGGTTCTGCACCGGCTCCATTCCGGATTCATCCAGCACCCCCACCAGCTTCAGGTAAACCTTCGGGTGGCGCTCCATCACCTCCAGAAGTGCTGCCTCCACCTGGGCAAAATCCTGATCATGGGTTTTGGAACCACTTAAATATCCGATATAGATCCGGTCTTTAGCCTTGTCTGTCTGCTCCACAGCCTCGTGAGACAGGATTTCCATCTCCATACTCATACAGTTACGGTTGATCACCACCGGTTTTCCCGGGAATTCTGCCCGGATCTCTCCTGCCAGCGTCTCCGTGGATGTAAAATATCCGTCGCAGAATCCCATACATCCGCGGATACGGTCTGTAGTTGTGCAGAAGTCACTGTACTCGCTTCCCTTCAGGAAATGCAGTCCGGAAATTTTTTCGTAATCAAATACCAGGTCATCCACATCATAGTAAACAGGGATTCCGGCTGATTTCGCCCGGTTGGCAAGCATTTCTGCTTCCATCAGCTTGCTGCAGCGGTACATCACGATCGCTGTATATTCCTCGATCTTTTCCTGCTCTGCCTGATCCATCTGGATAAACTTCGATGCATAGCCTTTAAGGATCAGCTGCTCCCGGAAATGCTCCACACGGTATCTGGAAGCAAAGGAAATCTCCTCTCCTACAAAAAGAAGCCTGCGTTTTTCCACAGGGAGTTCACTTCCGCCGAGAGTTTTCCACAGAGAAATCATCTCTTCCACAATATTCTCCGGCTGCTCATCTTTCAGAACAAGGCCCTTGGCATAGCGTTTCACACGTTCTACAGGTGCACCTACCGGAAGTACAGCTACCGGAAATCCCATGGAAATGATTTCCGAGGTTGTGTAGGAGAAGGTCTCCGGCCATACGGACGGGATCAGGAACATATCAATATCCTGCTCCAGGGTAAGTCTCGGGATCTCCTCTCTTGTATATCTTCCTGTCTGGGAAAATACCGGACTTTCGATCTCTTCGTCGGAAGTACCGATCAGTCTCAGACGGATATTCAGTTCATTCTCTTCGATATATCCCGCAAGTGCCTTCACAACTTCCAGGCCTTTTTTGTAGCAGAGTACGCCGATAAGACCAATGTTAAAGGTCTCTGTGGTCTTTTTATTTTTTTTCACTGCCGGAAGGTAATGAGGTGCATGAGGGATCACATGGAGATTGTATACATCCGGATAAGCACGCTTGAACAGCCTTGCCGTATCATCGGAAAATGCACGGATCTCATCACAGTTTGACAGAAATTCCCGGAATTTTGTACGCCAGAGAGTTCCGGTTCCGTATTCTGTGCAGGCATTGCTGCGGTTATCCGGAATACATTTATCACAGACCTCACAGGATGGAACACCACAGTATTTTCCTTCTGCATCGATCAGATTCACTGCCGGACAAAGGGCAAAGAAATCATGAAGAAGCATAAGGAGCTTCGCCCCCTGCTCTCTCTTAAGACGCAGGATACGTTCCAGGGTTCCGTAAAGATTCTGATAGGTCACAAGCTCGTTGATCCAGATCTCATCCACACGCATCAGCTCACCAAGGGCAGTTTCCAGATCATTTGCAAAAAATTCCATCTCATACTGCTTATACTGATACGTAAAGTAAAAACGATTGCTTACGATATTATAGCGAATGGTCACAAAACGGTATCCTTCCCGCAGAGCCAGACGTCTTTTCTCCACAAGATAAGCCGTGGCACCACCGCCGAGATCATGGTCAAAGGCCACAATAGTAGGCACATCCAGCTTCCTGTTGAGAAGCTTCATTTCCACGTAAAGTCTTACCGGCCGAAGCGGGTCTCTTCTGCAGTAATCCGCAGTATCCTTGTTGTAATCCGGATGCTTGCGGAGCAGCGCCTCACTGTGCTCTTTCAGGAGTCTCTGCTTTTCCTCAGACGGGAAACTTCCACCATGCTTGTGATATACAAACAGGTTATCCACATGCACGTTCTCATAGCCTGCAGCTATGGCACGCTGGCACCAGTCATTCTCCTCACCGTAGCCTTTTCCGAAATTCTCCTCATCCAGAAGGCCAACCTCCTGGATTGCTTTCAGGTTCATACCCATGCAGAAGCCCACACCGGTAGGCATGGCCGGATACTGCGGACGGATCATGCGGAATTCATCATCGATCTCCCACAGCGGCATTCCCTCAAACAGTTTGTTATCCCGGCAGAAATCCGGGAAGCTGCAGATGGTTCCGCAGGTGGTAAATGGTGTGGTGGTTGCAATATTTTCCTTTGCAAAGATCGGAAGCATCAGGCGCTCCAGCCACTCTTCCGGAACCTCCACATCTGTATTTACAAGGGCAACATGATTTTCCGCCATCTTTAATCCACGGTTTACAGACGGAAGGAAGCCCATATTGGTCTCATTATTCAGAAGTACCACATTGTCATGCTCTGCGGCATATTTTTCCAGATAGTTTCCTACTTCAGGATCCGGGCTCTTGTCATTTACGAGGATCAGACGATATGGAACCTTTGTCTTTTCAATTCCGGAAAACAGGGCATCAAAATACTCCAGTCCGTTGTAAACTGGCACGATCACATCTACCTTCTGCTGATAGACTGCCTGTGGATATGCCTTTCTCGTGCTGCGTACATGACGCTGTTTGAAATGGCGGAGATTTCCGATACTCTTCGGATCTTCGATCGCGTATACCAGAAGCTCTTTCTGATCCCTGGTTCCCGGGATCTTTCCGATAAGGAATCTTCCGGTATCCGCTGCGGTTCCGTATTCCAGGAAAACAGAAGTCTCTGCCGGCGCAAGAACCGTTGCCAGGAAAGAAAATCCGGCACTTTCCGCATCCGGGTTTCCAATGGCATTAGCCACATCCGTACGGTAGATCGTAGTACAGGAAGCCTCCTGAAGCTTCTGTGTTCCCTGATAAAATGCGATCCTTGGCTGTCCCATAGACGCAAACGTCGGATCAAAGGCCCAGCCAATGGCATTTAAGGTGCCATTCTCATAATGGAAGAAATCAACACTGCCCATACAGGTAGGAGTTGTCTCCACTCCCATCACTGCTGCCGGCTCTGTATGATAACGAAGAACTTTTTTGACCAGTTTCTTTACCTGCGCTTTTTTGCCTGGATGACGAAGGGCCTCTTCCTGCGCACGGGCTGCTTCCTCTGCAGCCTGCTTTGCGGCACGTTCAGCCTCTTTTCTGACACGCTCCTGTTCTCTTCGTACTTCACGCTCTTTTTCAAAGGCCAGAAGTTTTTCCACATCCGGAAGCTCAAGGCAGTCAAGTTTTCCCTCTATTACGATCCTGTCCACATTTTCCGGGTGTGTAACATCGATAAGATAAAAGCCCTCGGTGGTAAAAAACACAGTGGTACTGTTATCCACTTTCATATGGATACCCTGAGGCTCAAGCTCCGCACTGCATCCGCAGTCCAGACGCTCTATCTTCACTTTCAGGAAATGACCGTTTGCAGGATTCCAGCGGAGATTTCGTATTCCTTTGATACCAGAAAGCGCAAACTCTACCCGGAAACGGTTTCCGGAAAGTTTTCCCTCTGCATAAAGTGTATGCTCTTCACAGAATCCCTCACCAAAGTCATAGTACATCTTGCTGTGCATCTGGTTCTTTTCTCTTTCTCTGTTCACCAGCTCTGTTACGGAAACCGGCACTTTTTTCTGTTCAAACGGGATCAGAGAACCACAGCCCACATACTCATAGACGAAATGCATAGTCCAATTCATAAATATCTCATAGTCTGTATAGCTGATGTCAAACTCCGCCATCATCTCATCCTCATGACATAACCGTGGCAGCTCAGGAATATGTGTATACAGTTCATGGATCAGGCGCCACATGATAAAATTCACAGGCACAGGGAAATCAAACATCCACTCATAATCTATGATCTGATTTTCCTTTTCTCCCATAAAGATGTTGCTGCAGATCAGGTCCACATTGGCCGGGCAGACACATTCGTAATCATTTCTTCCAGGATGATCACCAAATACCTCGCGGAACTCTCCTGTCCTGTAATCCACAGCCTGACGAGCCCCAAAAAATTCCTGATAGAATTTTTTAAGAAGTGCCTTGATCTCTTCAATATCTTCTTTATGGGCAAGCTCTGCTATTTCCTGGTGAAGAGTTTTTCCGGTAAGAAGTGGATAAGAGATCTTTCCGTTTGCTGCCCTGCAGGGAAGATTCTTGTATTTATCGGATCCGGTACTCTCTGTTCCGGTTTTTTCCAGTTTTTCCACAAATTTCTCAGCCTGGGGCGCCATAGCCTCTTTTTCCGCACGGATCTCTCCGTTCTCCCGGACGATCCTGGTCAGAAGACGGAACTTTTCTTTTCGCTCCTGGTTCAGCTTCACATAAAGGATTTCCTCCGGGTTCCGGTTTTCGGTACGTCCTGCTTCCACAAGAAAAGAATTCACAAAGCTGTCCAGGATCTTCTCTTTTTCGAAGGCCTTTACGCCTTCACTTTCTGCAAAAAGATCTGCTGTTTTGTCTGTGTATACAGGATAGCTTCTTCCGTAGGAATTGGTATAAAGGCTCTCATCTGTAAAAATCTCTGTCGGAAATTTATAATCCGGATACGGGTAGTAAAAGCGCAGAAAAGGAAAGCCGCTGTTTTCCAGCAGCTCTCCCAGTTCATTCTTGGAAAAGGTGCGCACAGACTGATTTCCCGGATATCCGTTGATCCCGAAAAAATGAAGATCTGTGTGATCCTCCGGTGCTCCGGCAAAGTACTTCAGTCCCAGTCTGTTCTCAATGGCAATCAGAAGTCTTCCCTCAGGCTTCAGATAAGCACCCATCCGCTGAAGAAATGTCTCGTAGGGAGTTTTTCCCTCGGTAAAGCTCATGGCATACTCCAGCACACCGTTTACTACCACATAGTCGAATTTTTCCGAAAAAATCATGTCATTCAGATTTCCAACCATGATCGTCAGATTTTCCTTATCCCTGTTTCTCGCATAATTGATATCTGCCCGACGTTTGGAAAGCTCCACGGAAGTCACATGACCGGCCTTGCGGCAAAGCATTCCGGTAATGGCTCCGCATCCGGCTCCGATCTCAAGAACGGAATCCGACTTTTTCAGAGGATACCAGTTTAAAATATTCTCCCGCACCCCTGAAAAATGGTAGATCATTGGAAAACTCACCTCTTCCTCCGGCAGGTCTTCAAAAGATTTGCCTTCCTGCGCCATTTTCAGAAGTGTTTCCTCGATATCCCCATCGGAATAATGATCCTTCGCCGTATAATAATCTAAATTCAACTCTGCCATAGTCGTTCCTCCACTTATTTCACAGATACTTTGGAAAACAGATCGAAATATCCCACTGCTTTCTTATCTGTGATCACGGTCAGGTTACACACATCGTAAAGACGATGAAATACGGTAAAATCACCATCTTTATATCCGGTGCAGCCCAGACACAGCATATATTCTCCTGCCTCCAGAGGCATCACCTGTTTGAAGGTGATCTCACGGACATCGCCTGCTTTTTGCGGTTTCAGAGGCGTATGTTCATACATGGTATTGGTTCCTGTGATCTCGGTGCCTTTCAGATCTTTCAGGGTAAATGCAAAGATCGGATCGCTGACATCTGCCTGGAACTTCACTTTCATCTGAACGGAAAATTTCTTGCCTTTTTCGATCACATTGGTGATCATACCTGTATCATCCCGGATTGCAAAATCCACGATCTCGCCAAGCTTGCTGCCGTATTCCAGAACCTCGGGATTCAGGTTCAGGCTGTCCTTCATAGCTTTTCCGCTTCCGGTATGTGCTTTCAGTGAAACGTCTGCTCCGGCTTCCTGGTTCTCCGGTGCCTGTTCCTCTTCTTCATCGTCTGTGTTTTCTTCCAGATCTGCATCGTCATACTGATTGACCAGTACACGACGGTAAAGATTGACCATCTCCTTGGCACCACCCTCTGCAAGCTTCTCACCTTTGTTTAGAAGCACAACACGGTCACAGTATTTTCCGATACTGCTCAGGTCATGGCTTACAAACAGAATGGTCTTCCCCATTTCCTTAAACTCTTCGAACTTCCGGTAACATTTTGCCTGGAAAAATACATCTCCCACGGAAAGAGCCTCATCAACGATCAGGATCTCCGGATTGATATTGATAGCTACCGCAAAAGCCAGACGCACGAACATACCACTGGAGTATGTTTTTACCGGCTGATAGATAAAATCACCGATATCTGCAAAATCAAGAATGGACTGCAGCTTGGCATCGATCTCTTCTCTGGAAAAACCGATCATGCTTCCGTTGAGATATACATTTTCAAGTCCGGAATATTCTCCGTTAAATCCAGCCCCCAGCTCCAGAAGAGCTGAGATTCTTCCGTTTACGGCTATTTCCCCGGCTGTGGGCGAAAGTACGCCGGTGATGATCTTCAGGATCGTGGATTTTCCGGAACCATTTGTTCCGATAATTCCCACTGTTTCTCCCTTATGCACCTGAAAGGATACATGGTTGAGCGCATAATGCTCTTTATATTTCTTTTTTCTGGATAATCCCAGGGACTCCTTAAGACGATCCATAGGATTATCGTAAAGCTTGTACATCTTACTGACATCATTTACTGAAATCGCAATATCTTCTGCCATTTTCAACCTCACTTTTGTGTAAATCGTTCACTCTCACAATCTGCCACCGTTCTGCTTTTTATCCGTACAGAGCAAATCCCCCATGGGAACTGTACGCTCCGGATCAGACTTATATCCGCCATCCGCATTCAATTAAAGCACATCTGCAAAATGCGGCTTCAGACGTTTGAATATCACAGATCCCAGTCCGAAAAGCAGGATCGTAACTACCCAGAAATAGATCGTCCATGAAGCATGGTTCCAGATCCCGACATGACCAAGCATGGAATCACGGTAGCCCGTAACTACATAGTACATCGGATTCAGCTTAAACAGCTTGATCAGCCATGGATGTGAAGAAAGCATGTCGATATCCCACATGATCGGTGTAAGCCATACACCCACCTGAAGAAAAATACCGATGATCTGGGCCAGATCACGGAAAAAAATGACGATCGCACTTGTAGCATACACAAGTCCCAGTACAAAAAGGAAAGTGCAGACAGAGTAATAAATGATCTGCAGTGTATAAAGGCTTGGTGTATATCCGTAGCATGCACATAAGATCAGTGCAAAGGCCAAAAAGAAAATATGCACGAAAAGTGCGGAAATTATTTTTACGATGGGAAGGATGCTGATCTTGAATACAACCTTCTTCACAAGATAATTGTATTCGATCAGGGCATTGGTTCCACCGTTTAATGCATCCTGGAAGAAAAACCACGGTACGATACCGGATACCAGATAGAGTACAAAAGGATAATCCGATACCGTTCCGGCCTTCAGTCCTACGGAAAATACAAACCAGTAGACCAGGATCGTTACGATAGGCTGGATAAATGCCCAGACAATACCAAGATAAGATCCTGCATATTTTGTTTTGAAATCATTTTTTGCAAGGCTTAGAACCAGCTTTCGATTCTGGTACAGCTCCGCCGGTAAAGCTAATATTTTCTTCATTCTACAATTCCTTATCGATTCTTATATTCCTTGAAGCTTCCCCACTTCTGATCTTTGTCGGAGAAAATAAGTTCCATGCCTTCCGGGATCGGCCACTCAACGTTAATGTCCTTGTCATTCCAGATCAGTCCGCCCTCATCGTTTGGATGATAGAAATCAGAGCACTTGTAAGTGAACTCTGCATTCTCGGAAAGTACCAGGAAACCATGAGCAAATCCCTTCGGAATAAAGAACTGTTTCTTGTTTTCTGCGGAAAGGACTACACCATACCATTTTCCAAAGGTCTTGGAACCTTCACGAAGGTCAACCGCAACATCAAACACTTCTCCGTTTACCACACGTACCAGCTTATCCTGAGGATAGCTGATCTGGAAATGAAGTCCGCGGAGAACACCGTAACGGGAGCTGGACTGATTGTCCTGAACGAATTCCACATCAATGCCTGCTTCCTTGAAATCGTTATAATTGTATGTTTCCATGAAATATCCTCTGGAATCACCAAATACAGTTGGCTCGATCACTTTCAGTCCTTCAATATCTCCGCACTGTGTTACTTTTATTTTTCCCATTTTTTCTTTCTCCTTTTCTGTTTTGATTTATTTGTGATGTTTCTTTTCTTTTATTCTGAGAGCCGCAAGAAGGGCGATCAGGATCAGGATCATCGCTGCCATGATCATAAGAAGGATCTTACGCAGGGCAGGAATGCTCTTTTTTTCGCTGGAGTCCTCTCCGGCTGTACTCTTCTCTGTTGTTTTGCTGTTATCTTCCTCTGCTGATTCTGTGGAAGCTTCCGCTTCGGAACTGTCCGCTTCCTGGCTGTCCTCTGCCGCAGCGGTCGGTTCCGGTACCGGTGTATCAGTTGCCTGTGCAACACTTGCGGTACCGATCAGATAATCTCCGAAATAGTAACCGGTTTCTGTTTTCCCATTGGTATTCTCTGACTTCTCGGTAAGGGAATTCAGCTCCACCCCTTTTGGAAGGAATACATAGCCGCCATTTACTTCTGTTTTTGTGAAATTCTCAAATGCGTAATTGAACATAGCTGTACTGTCCATACAGGAATTGGAAAGCTCTGTTCCACGCATGGTCACTGCAATATATGTGGTATTATCTCTGGTCACTCCTGTGACAAGTGTATGCCCTGCCGCAACGGTAGTTCCGGTTTTTCCGCCAATGCAGCCTTCATAGTAAAATCCGCTTTCCGGTGCAAACATAGGATGATGGGTATGCAGGATTCTCTGCTGGCTGTTCATATTTGTAGGCTGGATGATATAGTCCGGTGTGCCCACAACCGTACGGAATGTTTCATTTTTCAGGCCTTCTCGGAAGATCAGCGCCATATCCCGTGCTGAAGAATAATGATTATCATCCGGAAGTCCGCTGGAATTTGCAAAATGTGTATTGGTACATCCGATCTCACTGGCGCGCTGGTTCATCATATCGATAAATGTCTGCTCTGTCCCGCCGATATGCTCTGCGATCTGTGCCGCAACGTCATTGGCAGACTGGATGATCAGAGCATGAAGACAATCCTCCATAGTCAGGACTTCGCCCACCTTTGTGCCGATATTACTGGAATCTGCCGTAACATTACGCACCCCGGTCTCTGTAAAGGTCACCTTCTCATCCATGGTGGAGTTCTCCACTGCCACCAGCAAGGTCATGATCTTGGTAATGCTGGCCGGATATCTCTGTTCATCTCCGCCCTTGTTATAAAGAACAACTCCTGTGTCTGCATCCATCAGGATACCGGTATCTGAGGTAATATCCGGTCCTGCCGGCCATCCCTGGATCTGGTTGGTGCTGATGTCATATTTCGCATTCAGATCCACTGCAGCCATGGTCTGTAACGGCAGCATCAGTGCCACACTGACTGCTGCGAAAACTGCCAGTAATTTTTTTATTTTTTTCATAGTTCTCCCCTTCTTCTTTCAAAACCCATCAAAGGAAGCAATCGCATCCACAACTCTCTTCGCATCCTCCATATCCAGATTATAGAACATGGGCAGTCGCATAAGACGCTCGCTTTCTTTTGTAGTATAAACATCTTCTCCGGAAAATCTTCCGAATTTTTTTCCTGCCGGTGCGGAATGAAGGGGTACATAATGGAACACACTGCAGATATCCTTTTCGCGGAGATATTTCAGAAGCCTTGTGCGTACCTGGATATCATGTACCTTAATGTAGTACATATGTGCATTATGTGTGCATTCTTCCGGTACATAAGGCTGCTGGATCTTTCCTTCCTCCGCCAGAAACCTGAGGTTCTCATTGTAAAAATCATAGATCTGCATCCGCTTATCGCTGATCTTCTTATGCTGCTCCAGCTGGGCATAAAGATATGCCGCATTCAATTCGCTCGGAAGATAGGATGATCCATAATCCATCCAGCGGTATTTATCTACCTGACCACGGAAAAACTTACTGCGGTCCGTTCCTTTTTCTCTCAGGATCTCTGCCTTCTCCAGGTATTGCTCCCCGTTGAACAGGATCGCACCGCCCTCTCCCATGGTATAGTTCTTAGTCTCATGGAAGCTGTAGCAGCCAAAATCTCCAATGGTACCAAGGGCTTTTCCCTTATAGTAGGCATCCACACCCTGGGCCGCGTCTTCCACTACCTTCAGATCATGCCTTCTGGCAATCTCCATGATCGTGTCCATCTCGCAGGCTACTCCTGCATAATGGACCGGAACGATCGCACGGGTCTTATCTGTGATCGCCTGTTCGATCAGCTTCTCGTCAATATTCATGGTATCCGGTCTGATATCCACAAATACGATCCTTGCACCGCGCAGCACAAATGCATCTGCCGTTGATACAAAAGTATAAGACGGCATGATCACCTCATCGCCAGGCTGGATATCTGCCAGAAAAGCAGCCATCTCCAGTGCATGGGTACAGGAGGTTGTCAGCATCACATGGCCCACATGAAAGCGCTCTTCCATCCATGCAGAACATTTCTTCGTGTAGATCCCGTCGCCGCAGAGCATTCCTCGTTCTACTGCGTCACGGATGTACTCAAATTCCTTACCTGTAAACGCAGGTCTGTTAAAATCAATCATGTATTTCCTCTTTATTTCTCATTCTTCATGGTTTTTCTACATTAACTGTACATTCCATTTTCTCACACTCATGTTGTAAATTCAATGCCTATTTTTCTGCCGGTGCATAATCCGGGATCTGATTATGGTATGCCACCTCCTGGCCGTTGGGGTCCAGAATATGCATTTTCTCATAAAATTCCTCTGTGAGAAGATCCATTTCCTTACGATTCTCTGTTTTTACATAATATAATGCCAGATACGGATTAGGACCATGCTCAATGACCTTCTCTCCTTCCTGATAAAAGATCCAGGGCTTTTCCACCTGTTCTTTCTCTCCCAACCGAACTGCCGCAGACTGATCTCCGATGGTAAGAAGTCTTCCCTGAAAATAAATGACAGCTCCACAACACTGTGGTTTATGAACATCGTGTTCTGCAAGCATTTTTTCCAGTTTATCCGGATCATAGAGAGATGCAAGAAGAAGCTCTTCCATATTAAATCCATAGACCATATCGGTCAATTCATGCTCATATCCGAAAAATCGTGCGGCGATCTCGCAGACCTGGATACCTTCTCCCGGATTCCAGAAAAACTGCATGGAAAGGGCTCCGTCTTTCTGGCCGGTTCTGTCCGCATATGTCTGAAGAAGTTCTGTGGCAGGCTTTTCAACTTTTGACAATAATCTGGAAGGATACACATTTCTTGTGCTGATGGGGATCTCACCTTTGGCAACAAATGTCTTTTCACGGTCTGCAATACTGATCACATGGACTTTTCCATGCCGCACCCAGGTCATCATATTGAATTCATAGCCATCGTTATATTCTTCCACCAAAATCTCCGGCATATCAGAAAATCCTGCTGTTTTTTCTGCCCCGTTTATCAGCTCCTCCAGATCTTCGGATATATAGATCCCGCGGGAGCCGTATTTATCCAGTGGCTTGCTGACCACCGGATAACGAAGTCCCTCAAGCAGCTCTTTCAGCTGAGTTCTTTTGGACCTGTCTTTAAAATATGCGATCGGGATTTTTCGAAAGCCCGGAGTGGGAAGTCCCAGTTCAGTAAGCAGTGCTCTGGTCGCTGATTTATCACGATACCAGGGAAGCTGCTCCGGTTTCAGATAACAGGGGATTCCTGCCCGGTCCGCGATCTTTACCATACATTCCAGAAGAAGGTCGGAAAAGGATGTGATGATACCATCAATCTCTTTTTCTCGGCAGAGACAGGCGATCTGTTCCGTATCTGTTACCGGGATCTGAAATGCCTCATCTGCAAATTCTCTTGCCGGACCATCCGGATATCCGTCGCAGACAATGGTGTAGTATCCTTTTTCGCGGGCCTTCTGCACCAGCTGCACAAATTCTCCCAGTGTTCCCAATATCAGCAATCTGTGTTTCATGATTCCGTTTCCTCCCATTCTCTTATGGAATCCGCGATATACTGCATTTCTTCTGCCCCGTATCTCTGATCACAGGGAAGCGGCAGCACATTGGCAGCCCAGTCATATTCCATGGTATCCCTGTCAAATTCTTCCAGGATATTGCGCCAGTTTGTTGGCACAAAAATCTTACGGCCTGCCAGCCAGTGGCGAAGCTCCAATCCGTTCTTATGATAATACGGATAGGCAAACGGTCCCTCCGGCATCTTCCCTGTAAAAGCATTCCTTGAAGGAAGAAGCTTCGCCAGCAGACGGTAGTTCTTTTCTCTTCTTGTTTTGATACCGGAATAATCCATAGTCCTGAGGAGGTTTCCGGTCAGACGGGACATTCGGCGGATCTCCATCTCATGATAATTTGCTGCATTATCCAGCATTTTCTGATAGAAGGTTCCGGCATCATATTCATAACGTCCCAGAATATGCTCCATTCTTCCCATGGAATGGTCCAGAGGCTTCTTTTCCGGTTCCAGCTCCGCATCGGTAGACAGATATGCTCCGTCACTGACTCCGAGAAATTTTCTGCAGGAATACAGAGTGTCCACGCCAGGCAGCGGTTTCTGAAAAAACGCATGCGTATGATCCACAATGATATTTCCATAGATTTTTTTATATTTCCGAATCTTATCATCGGTAAGCTGGCCATAATAGTTTACCAGATACAGATATTCTCCTTCCGAAAGTGTTCTCTCCTCAAAGACCGGATGCAGACCTTCATCCATATGATAAAATTCGATTTCTGCCCCGGATCTCTCACAGGCACCGGTTACGGAATCGCAGAGAAAAAATGGCAGGTAGATCTTTCTGCACTTACGTGCTTCCATCAGCCACAGAAGCGCTGTTCTTCCGAGATTCACGCCGCAGAGATCAGGATAATATTCCTGTCCCGCCGGTTCTTCCAGTTCCAGATAGCCGCCGATCTCTTTTTTCATCAGTCTGTCTCCTCCTGACGGATCACATAGTGCGGCATCTTTTTGGCCTCATTGAGAATATTCATGAGATAAATACCGATGATCCCGATTGAAAGCAATGTCAGTCCGAAAAATGCCAGCATCACAAGCATCAGGGATGTCCAGCCTTCCACTGAGATCCCACACAGAAAATATCTCACCAGATAATAGATCCCCAATAAAAAGCTTACCAGAAAACTGGCAATGCCGATGTTTCGCACCATAAGCAGCGGAAATGCCGTATGGGCAGTAATATCATAGATGAGATCCTTCACAAGGCGGCGAAAAGAATATCCGCTCTTTCCATATGCACGTGCTGCATGCTGCACCGGAACATTGATGATACGGTTGGAGCTTAAAACCAGAAGATTTCCGATCTGCGGAAGATATGTATTGGTTTTCAGCATGGCTTCCACCAGAAACCGACGTATCAGTCGATAACTGGTGATCTGAAGGTTCGGATCCTTGCCGAGCATTTTGGAAGTTGCCCATACAGACAGCTTTGTGCCCAGCTTCCGGATCAGATTATGCTTACGTCCTTCATAACTTGCGATGATCACATCCACATCGTCACGTTCCTTCATTACATTGATCATTTTGGGGAGCTCCTCGGGCTGATGCTGAAGGTCATCATCCATAGTTACTATGAACTCTCCCTTTGTGTGGGCAAATCCGCACAGAAGCGCAGGATGCTGTCCGAAATTCCTTGCCATCTGGATGATCTTGACACGGGAATCTTTTTCCCGGAGTTCTTGCATAACCGCAAAAGACCGGTCTTTGGACCCGTCATCTACAAGGATCAGTTCAAATTCTTCTTTTATCGTTTCCCGGAATACTTTTTCCAGACGAGTGTACAGTTCCTGCAGCGTATGTTCTGAATTGTATACAGGAACAACCACTGAATATAAACACATATCGTTTTTCCTCTCTTTTGTATCAATTGACACTTATCGTTTAATCTTATCATTTTCATTTCCTGTTGTAAACCGTTACATTGTTCAAACATTTTCTTGCATAAACCTGCCAGATGATATATATTGATTATCAGTCTATGATAATCACATTTATGATATGGAGGAAACATGACAAAAATCAAAGATTATATTCAGCTTCATCTGAATATCCTGCTGTTTTCTCTTACCAGCGTTTTTTCCAAGCTTGCATCGGTTTATTATAATAAAGAAGGACTTCATAGTCCTCTTCTCTATGTATTTCTTTTTCTTATGATCGCAAACTGTGGGATCTACGCCATTGCATGGCAGCAGGTGATCAAAAAATTTTCTCTTTCCACGGCCTACGCCAACAAAAGTGTCTATCTTCTGTGGTCCCAGGTATGGGCTGTGATCATTTTTCACGAAAATCTTTCGCTTCAGAACATCATCGGCATCCTGATCGTTCTGATCGGAGTCTGGATGGTGCAGAGATATGAATAGAACATTTATGCTGATCATGCTGGCCGGAACCTTTTTTTCGGCAATTTCCCAGGTACTTCTGAAGCAGAGTGCCAATATGGAATACAAAAATCCCCTCCGGGAATATCTGAACTGGCGGGTGATCCTGGCCTATGGTATCTTTTTCGGAGTGCTGCTCCTGAATACCTGGTGCTACACCAAAGTGGATATGAAATTCGGGCCGGTGATCGATACTGCCGCCTATGTTTTTGTCCTGCTGTTTTCCTGGCGGATCCTGAAAGAAAAAATTTCCCGCGGAAAGATCATCGGAAATCTGATCATCATCCTGGGAATCCTTATTTATACCTTATGATCATAAAAATGCCGGCAGCTTTACGTTCGCTGTCGGCATTTTTTTATTTTTTCTTATTTGCTGCGGATACAGTTGTGTATACGCCATCTTCATCGAATGTATAGCTCTTTCCGTTTTTCTTAATTGTACAGTTTTTGTACATGATTCCTGTTTCCGGATCAAAATAATATCTCTTTCCGTCCAGTTTGAGCCAGCCTCTCTGCATCTTTCCATTGGAGCCAAAATAATAGGTATGGCTTTCATCGTTTCCGCTCCATGTATAGAATACATTTTTGACCATAACGCCGTCACCGCCAAAATAATATACATCATTCCTGCTGTTCATATACCGCACGTGTCTCATCATGTATCCATATTTGGCCTGAAAATAATAATAGTTCTTTCCCACCTTTTTCATGCCCTTTAATGCATGTCCGTTTTTGTCAAAATAATATTTTTTCTCCTTATAGGTAATCCAGGTATTTTTCACAAGGACTCCATTTTTGTCTACATATCTGGAAATGTTCCTGGAATCCCTGATCAGCCTTGAGCGGTACATTCCTGCGGTCTTATGGATATAATATTTCTTATTTTTCACCTGAACCCAGCCGTATTTTTTGACACCATTGACATAATAGAATTTCTTTCCGTTCTCTGTTGCCCAGCCGGTTTTTCCTTTATAGTTGCTGGTATCCGGTCTGGTGGATGCTTTGTATCCGGTCTGTGCATGCCATCTGGGTGTGATGATCTTGGTATAATCAACATAACCGAAGTCAATATCTACAGTAGAATAAGACGGGATTCCCGCAACCAGCCCCTTGGTGGTGTTCAGATATCCTCCGCCGTCACCATCGGTGGACTGCCAGATGGTATATTTGTACTTTTTCTTGTCAGGAGCCAGGATCGTATCACCATATCGTGCAAGCCATACATCATACCCTGTCATCTTACTCCAGTCAAGCTTGTTGTCATACCAGTCTGTATTGCAGTAGATCATTGGATGATATCCGGCTTTTTTTACCTCATTGCAGAAGGTTTTTGCCAGATCCGCGATCTGTGATGCGGAAAGATTACGCATCTGATCATATTCAATGTCATAAACCACCGGATAGGATACTTTATATCCATCCATTTTACGGATGGCAAGTTGTGCTTCCTTCAGTGCCTGCTGTGTGTTCAGTGCAAGGCTGTACACATAGGTTCCTGTCGGAACACCTGCCTTCTCTGCCTGTTTCATGTTGTAATCATATGTGTTATCCAGATGGTTCAGGCCATAGGAAATCCTGACAAAGGCAAAATCTACATTGGACTTTTTGACCTGTGCCCAATTGATGGTATCCTGCCACTCGGAAACATCGATCCCACGTGTAACAGCACCTTCCAGCTTCTGGCCGCTTCCGTTATAGCAGACACCGTTGATCTTCTTCCAGGCCTTTGAACTTACCCTGGAATTCTGTGTTGCCTTCCCGCTGGGGACCTTTTCTTCCTCAGCAACTGCCTCGCTTCGGTCTACGCCTCCGCCGCCCATGGCCATCGCTGTAGTTCCCATTGTTCCGATTCCCAGCAGTGCTGCCATACAGCCTGCCGCCAGCCATTTCTTCCAGTTTTTCATTTTAGTTTCCTTCCATAAAGTATGTTGTTAATTTGTGTATAACTTTTATTATACATATGAAAAAATGGAAAGTAAAGCCATATATGGAAAAAGACCGATGTCAGCTCTTTATGGCTGAACATCGGTCTTCTGTTATTCTATATATTTCTTTCTGGTACTGTTCGGCAAAGATCACGGAACTTCCGGGTCTGTAGGATCAAAGTTTCCAGCTCCACGGAAGGTTGCCAGCGGTCTGCGGCCTAAAGGTCCCTTGAAGGCTTCATTGTTAACGTAATTTCCGCTGCTGTAAATGTGGATCGTAGAACCGTTACAGTTCTCATATACCCACTTCGCATCAGCCACACAGGCACGGATACATCCGTGAGATGCCGGCTGACCAAGTTTCAGGTACTCACCTGCCGGAAGATTGTAAACACTCCTGGTCGAGCCAGCTACAGAATGGATAAAGATTCCTCCCTGTCCGCATCCGTCAACATGTGTTCCGTACTGTCCCCAGGACGGTCCCATCAGTGGCTGCCACCTCAGACTGCGGGTCAGTCTGTATGTACCATCCCATGTAGGTGTTCCGGCGAGACCTACAGAAACACGGATCGTCTTAACCGGAATCGTCTTGCTGCTGTTTGTATATACAGTCATAACACCGTTAGTCTTGTCAACCTCCAGGTAATATGGTCCGCCATAAATACTGGAAACATCATTGCGACGGTAACCGTTCTTATCAAAGTAATATAGTTTTCCATTGATCCATCTGCTTGTGTTGGTCAGATACCTGGAACCGCTGTCCGGATCAATATATTTAACCTGATCATAATAATCGCTGACGATCACCCAACCGGTGGAGAAACGTCCCTGGCTGTCCAGATAACCATTTACGGAACCACGCTTCATGGATTTATTTGTCACAACGGTATAGTTCTGCAGATAGTACCAGTATTTACCGACCTTCTGCCAGCCTGATTTTTTCAGAACGCCGTTGCCGCCTGCATAATACCACTTATTCTGGTAACGGATCAATGTACTCTTGTACATCCAGCCTCTGCGCGCATTAGCATCTGATGTTGCAAAGAAATAATAATTTTTACCGATCTTGGTCTTTCCGGTTGCAAGCTGTCCTGTGCTGTTGAAATAATAGCTCTTTTTGGAGGACTTGTTTGTTACCATCTGGCTCTTATAATGATTTCCATTTTTGTCGAAATAAAACCATCCGAAGAACTGGCCTTTTGCATCGGTCACCTTCTGCCAGCCATATTTTTCAACAATCTTTCCTGCTGTACTTCCGAAATAATAAATCTTGTTGGATGCACCCGGGCAACCATGCCAGCAATTCTTCCAGGAAACTCTCTGGCCATTGTCTCCGAAATAATATCTGCTGCCTTTATACTTCACAAGTTTTTTTGTAATGACGCGGCCCTTGCTGTCTGTAATATAATATGCGTTATTCTGCGCCTTCGCCATTGTATTCGTCATAACATAGCCGCTGGCATTCAGCATGTACCGATATTTCTTGGACATTACAGGTGATACATAAACTCCATGTTTCATGATCTGTCCACGTGTGGCAGCCTTCGGGCTACAATAGATAAAACGTTTCTGATTTTTGCTGTTTAAAACATATGTCCATCCGCCATAAAAGAGCTTTCCTGGGATCTCTCCTTCCTTTGATGCCGGCTGGAAGTAATACTGATATGTTGTGGAACCGGTTGTCAGCTTCAGGATCCCTGTTCGCGGTTTTCCGTTACGCATCAATGTATAATAAGCATTTCCGATCTTCTTGATCTTGCCTGCAAGGTTCTGAGCCTCTATGGATTTGTAATCACCCTGAGAATTATAATAGCGGAAAATAGTTCCTGTCCATAACCAGTAATTTCTCTTCTGCTGGCCAAGATTGGATGTCCACGGTGTGATCGCTTTTCCGGTGGAATCCGAATACAGGGAAGCTTTTGAGCTTTCAAGGAAATACCATTCTGTCTTCTGTGTTCCGGTATAACCTGCTGCACCCGGCTCACGGGTCATACGGCCGGTTACCAGATATCCGTCTTCATTAAAAAGATAATATCCCACATGTCCGTTGGTATCGATCTTAAGAAGACCATCCTGTGCAGTAAAATAATTGTCTTCGATGGAACCTGTTTCTGATGCCAGAGAAGCATTCCCTTCATCCATGGCAAGAGTCTCTGCATTATCTACGCTCTCTGATGTTTCGGCTGCAGCTTCTGTTTCTGCGGGTGCTGTCTCTGTGGATGCTGTCTCTGTGGATGCTGTCTCTGTAGAAGCTTCTGCTGCGGATACTTCCTCTGTAGAAACTTCTTCTGCTGCACCTTCCTCGGCTGCAGTCTCCTGCTCTCCTTCTGCTGACTCATTCTGGATTGCCTGAGCCTGCTCACTCTCTGCTGCACCATCCTGAAGCGCTTCAGTCTGCTGTACTTCCTGTGCTGCTACAGCTGTTTCATCAACTGTTTTCTGCTCTTCTTCGCTGCTTTCTGCCGGATCCTCAGAAGCTTTTCCCTCCGGGGCTGCAGATGCAGCAACCTTCTTTTTGCGGAGTCTGTAAAAACCGTTTGCAGAAACCCAGTCACTTGTCTTTGCAACGACTACACCGTTTACCAGTGATGCTCCGGTAGCAAAAGTTTCCTCTGCCTTGTTGTTCTCTACTTTGTTCTGTACTGCGGTATCTGTTGCCGGTGCATCCAGTTCCCGTGCATCACCTGCACTGAAATCATCACCCGGATCTGTACTGTCCTCCGGTGTCGCATCCGGTGCTTCTGTAACCTCCGGTGTCTCTGTAGTTTCCGGTGTTTCTGTAATCTCCGGTGTTTCTATAACATCCGGTGTCTCTGCCGGATTCTCCGGTTCAGCCGGTGTTTCTTCTGAACTGTCAGTACTACCTGTCTGATCCGCTTCTGTCTTCGGCTGCTGTACAGTCGTTCCCTCTTCATCACTGAATACATCCTCAGCCGGATCGCCGGCTGTCTCTGCTGCCATCTGCACGTCTGTACTTCCCAAAGCCGCAGCGCCGGCTTCCAGAGTTCCGCCCATGCATAATGTCAGACTAAGAAAAATTGCCACAACTCTTCTCTTCACAATAATCCCTCCTGATCATGCTGCTGTAAATAATTACTGTATCTGTTACGTATCATTCGCCCAGTCCGCCTTCGATAAGAGCCACAAGTGCATCTATCGCAGCCTGTTCATCCTCACCCTCGCAGACCAGTGTGATCTCATCCCCGTTTTTTACACAGGCCCCCAGAACACTCAGAACACTTTTGGCATTCGCTGTACCTCCGGCATACTGAAATGTTATGGACGATTTGTATTTTATTGCCTCGCCGCATAAAAGCCCTGCGGGACGAAGATGAAGCCCTGACGGGTTCCTGACCGTTACCTTATAACTTAACATTGCTGCTGTCTCCCTTTATATTACTTATCCTTCAAACCTTGTCAAAAGCTATGGTCTTTTACTGATTGCTGCTGTCTACATTGGAAACCTTAGAGATTTTGATCTCCGCAGTTACATCCTCCAGCAGTTTGTAGCCTTCCGGAAGACTGATTTTGATCGGTACTTCGTAGCTGCCCTCCTCCCAGTCATCCATGGAAAGTACTGCTCCTACCGACTTCAGATCGAATTTGGAAAGATCTTCGTCTTCCGCCTGCACCTTTAGCTCAATATCTGCAACTTCAAATGCCAGCTGCAGATCATCAGGCAGACCTTTTACTTTGATATCCTCTGTCGGGAAGCTGTATATCTTACTGCCCTCCGGCAGGATATTGACTGTGATCCAGAGGTCCGTGCTGGATCCAGATGTCAGCTTAAGGCCATCCGGAAGAAGCTCTGACAGGTTTACTTTCTTTTCCACGTCATTGCTCTTTCCTGAAATATCCACATTCTCATTATCAAGATAAATAGTATTTCCCTGAAGTTTCAGATTATCCAGTGCTTCTTCACTTCCGGCTACGCTGAAAGTCTCCGGTACTGTCGTGACACTGTCCACAACATAACCTTCTGCCGGTTCTCCCGTATATCCCGCACTGATTCGTATATCAGAACGCACCTTCCAGAGCTTTGCCGTGACATTGACCTTTCCGTTGTTGTCAAATTTCAGATAGCTCATGGAATTTGATGAAAGTGTATCCTGATTCTTATCTGTAATGGTCAGTTCTGCGCCTGTGATCGTCGTATCCTGGTCGATTCCCTCAAGCTTTGAACTTACATCCACACTCACACTATCTATTTTACCAACCAGGGATTCCGGTCCTGTAATACGGACTTTTTCCGGATTTGCAGTAAGAGAAGCAACCTCCAGCCCCTGTGCAGGCTTGCTGTCATCACTGGTAACATTGATTGCAAATTCCTTGGTTACCTTTTTTTCCAGATGGACACTTAGATTCTGCGGTGACACCCTGACATTCTCCGGAAGTATCCCGGAACAGGTTGCTGTAATGGGGATCATTACAGGATCTGTATCGGTAGACTGGGCCTGCTGCAGGTCTGCAACTGCCTTAATATCACTTGAGGTGAGACGGTTGACTATCTTCCGCTCACCTGTAATATAAACACGTACTGAATTTTCACGATCATCCTGCATGACCATCTCGCCCAGCTGATCCACATAAGCTTCGTTGATGATCTGTACATCTGAGATCACAAAGCCTTTCGTAATGATAGGGTCATCAACATTTACTACGATCAGCCACACCAGGATTCCCACAATAATCGACATGATTTTCAAAGGGATGTTCTTAGTCAGATTTTTCTTCATGTTTCACTCTCCCTTTCAGCAGATTTCTCAGCTTACCGTTGTCAACAACCTTTTTATTCTGAGCAGAAACAAGTATTTCTCGAAGCTGTTTGCTGTTAAGCCCTCTGGATAACTCACCGCCTCTGGCCACAGAAACCTGTCCCGTTTCTTCCGAAACAATGATCGTAAGAGAATCCGTAGCTTCACTGATACCCACACCTGCTCTGTGTCTTGTTCCCAGCTGTTTGCTCAGTTCCATATTATCTGAAAGAGGTAGATAGCAGGTTGCTGCTACCACGCGGTTACCTCGCACGATCACCGCTCCGTCATGAAGAGGTGTATTATGCTCAAAAATATTGATCAGAAGCTGACTGGTAAGGATACCGTCAATATTGATACCGGTTCTCACATATTCATCAAGCCGGATCTCTTCCTCGATCACGATCAGTGCTCCGGTCTTAACTTCACCCATATCAAAACAGGCCTTTACCAGTTCATTGATAGTCTTGTCATTAAAACGCTCCTGTACTTCCCTGCCGGAATCAAAGGGAATAATGTTAGAAACAAACTTCTTCTGTCCCAGCTGCTCCAGGGCCTTCCTCAGCTCCGGCTGAAAGATTACGATCACACCGATCACCAGCACATTAGCCAGATTCCGGAAGATCCAGAGGATCGTATTCATTTTGAAGATATATGCGACCAGGATAAATCCAAGGACGATCAAAATGCCCTTCAGAAGGGTATATGCACGTGTGAATTTGATCCATGCCATAAACTGATATACAAAAAAGGAAATCAGTCCGATCTCAATGATATCTATCACGCCAAATCCCGGAAGGGAAATTTTTCCCAGATATCCGACCACAACTGTCAGCACATTCTGCATAAGTCTCCTCCTTTCTTCCTGAGCTATTCCAATCGTTCCTGTTTAAAGATCCTTCAGTGATTCCTCCAGCTGTTTTTCGAAATCGATCTTGTCCAATCCCTGCGGTTTCTCACTTACTGTATTTTCGGAAACCATATCCGGCATCTTTACTGTATGCATTTCTTTCTTCTCATGAAATACATCATCACTGAAAGACACAACACTGTCTTCTTTTTTTTCTTCCTTTACCGGCTCCGCATTGATCTTTTTGATACTTCTCTCAGAAGTGGCGACCGATGCCTTCGGAACGGCTTTTACGTAGTAATAGTACTCATCATCCTCATATTCCAGACGTTCTGTTCTGCTGTAATCTCCGCCAAAAACAAAGAACTCCAGAACAAATCCTGCCAGTACGGAAACCACTGTGGACAGGATCATCGGCACCATGGCTACCGTAATACTAAGGCAGAAATCTCCGGCAAGGATAATCAGGATATAGATCACGCCGCCGGCAATGACAGCGATCCTCCATGCATAATCAAACGCCCGTGTTCTCAGAAGGTTCACAAACAGGACCACTGCCACAAACGCAATCACCGTGATCCACATTGCCCAGTTGTGGACAAGTCCGTCAGAGATCAGCTTCAGTTTTTCTGTGATCTCTGCGGCAGGATCACTGAGTGCCGCCGACTGCGCATGTACAAACCGTATAAAATAATAGATCACAACACCGCATCCGGCCGGAAGCGCTGACAATGCGCTGCCCAGCAGGCCTGCTCCGATCGGCATAAGTGCAGGAACACCAAATCCAAAGGAAAGTGGTGTAAGGATCATTGCAAGATTCTGTGACCTGCTGAATCTGAGGAACAGAATCATCATCAACAGAATAAGAAGCAGCATAAATCCTGCCGTTTCGATCCCGACTGCATAACAGTGACCGATCATCAACGCAAATCCCATAAACATCATCACGGAAACCGGAAGGATCGAACATACAAGCGCCAGGATCAGGACAATAAAAATATTATCCAGCTGTTTCATGTAGCCCATATTGCTGTTGATCCAGAGAAAATAGGCAAATGCCAGAACAAACTTCAGGACCGGCAGTATATATACTTCATATTGTCCGTAAAATCTTTTGATATTCTGTTTGATCTCAAGTAAAGCTGTCATTTTCTATGTCCTCCTGCATTTCTCCGGACCGGATTTCTTTTTTCCTCCCGCCCGTAGATTTTTTCCAGTCTTGTAAGATCCTGATAATATTCCCTGACACTTTTTTTTGCCCGGAAATATTTCACAGAATACTGGATGTAGGTCAGTATCGAATACATGACAAGTACGATCAGATAGCCGACGACGATATAGATCCCAACCTCGACCAGATTAATCTTATTCACATTATCCATAAGATATTCGCTGAAATATGCAGCAACACCTGCAAGTCCCAATACATACCCGATCGTTACCAGAAAAAAGTTTCTGATCAGTGCAAGTCCAATATAATCACTTCGATAATATCTGCTCACCGGAAGATACTTCCTGCCTTCGCCATGTTCATACATAGCCAGACGGTTCATGATCTTCACTTTTTCTTCATTTACCATAAAAATAACTCCTCATAAGCTTTCTTTATCAGGAAAATCCCCGATATATGATCCGCATTACGCTTTCCATACAGTTATACTGTTTAACTGCAATCAAATTTATTGTAGCATAGTTCCATACCTATGAAAAGTGTTTTTTCGGCTGTTTCATGCCCTTCCTGCGCATATTGTCAGAAAATAAACTTTCTCTGCACCGGCCTCAAAAAGACACATTGCCATGGCATCTGCTGTACTTCCTGTTGTGTATACATCATCCACCACAAGTACAGAAAAACCCGTGATCTTTTCGGTTACCCGATATGCATTTTTCAGGTTCTGACGCCTCTGTATGGCATTGAGTTTTTTCTGAGATCTTGTGCTTCGTATCTTCTTTACCAGATGCTCATTCCATGGGATCCCTGTAAGATCACTGAGCCTTTCTGCCAGATACGCTGCCTGGTTAAAGCCTCTCATCCTTTTTTTTCTGGGATGCAGAGGAACGGGAACGATCAGATCAGGCTTCCACCGTTCCAGATATTTTTTTCCGAAGACGCTCATTGCCTTTGCATAAAAATCCCCATATTCCCGACATCCGTAATACTTAAATCGTACCAGAGACTGTCTCCAGACCTCTCCGTACCAGAAAATACTTCTGCCCTCCGTAAAATGATGAGCACCCTTGCGGCAGTCTTCACAGTATTCTTCTTCCATTTTTACCGGTCTTCCGCATTTCATACACCGGGGACCGGATATAGGTCTGACCTTTCCGGAACACTCCGGACAGATCAGCCGATCTTTTTCTTTCAGTATCTGATGACACAGCGGGCATTTTTTCGGGTAAAGCATGGCAAGTAAAAAATCTGCTGTTTTTTTCAAGAAAGTCCTTTCTCCCCGATGGCGCTCTCTTTCTGTTCAGATTCATCCAGCTCCCGGATCCGTCTGTCCAGAGAGCTGTATCTCTGCTGCTGTTTTTCATTGCGGATCATCTCCGCAAAAGTGGTCTCGCTGCCTACTACGGTAACACATTTTCTGGCTCTGGTCACTGCTGTATACAGAAGATTCCGATTCATCAGCATCCTTGGTCCGGAAAGGATCGGAAGGATCACTGCCGGATATTCTGAGCCCTGGGACTTATGTATGGTCACTGCATAGGCGAGTTCCAGTTCCTCAAGCTGTTTGAAGGAATATTCTGCCTGTCTGCCATCCTCAAATTCCACGGTGGCCGTTTCCGCAAATTCATTGATCTCCGTCATAATACCGGTATCTCCGTTAAACACGCCCACGCCTTTATCCACAGGAATCTTGTATCGTCCAAGGATTTCCCACTCCAGCTGGTAATTGTTCTTCACCTGCATCACCTTATCCCCTTCACGGAAAAGACGCTGTCCGATCTCTTTCTCCTTTTTCTTTTCATCCGGCGGGTTCAAATATCTCTGAAGGATCTGGTTCAGCCGCTCCACACCTAAAAGTCCCTTACGCATAGGAGTGAGCACCTGAATCTCATAAGGCTTTGCATCTACATAACGCGGAAGCTTCTCCTGGATCAGTGCGATCACCACACGGATAATGATGTCCGCGTCATATCTTTTCAGAAAAAAGAAATCCCGGCTCTTGTTATTGATGGTCACCTGCTCGCCCCGGTTGATCTTATGGGCATTCACCACAATATCACTTTCAGATGCCTGGCGGAAAATCTTTTTCAACTCTACTACCGAAAAACAGCCGCTGCGGATAATATCCCTCAGAACATTTCCCGGGCCTACACTGGGAAGCTGATTTTCATCACCTACCAGGATCAGCCTGGTCCCTGCTGTCACTGCAAGAAGCAATGAATGCATCAGTGCGATATCTACCATGGACATCTCATCAATGATGATCACATCCGCTTCCAGCGGATTCTCCGAATTCCTGTCAAAATGAACTGCACGGCCTTCCTGCTCTTCCTCCGGCATCCCGTTCAGTTCCAGAAGTCTGTGGATCGTCTGAGCCTCGTATCCGGTAGCCTCTGTCATTCGCTTGGCTGCACGGCCGGTAGGGGCTGCAAGCCGCAGCTCAGCGCCTTCCTCTTCAAAATAACGGATAATAGCATTGATCGTTGTAGTCTTTCCGGTTCCCGGCCCTCCGGTCAGAATGAACAGACCATGACTGGCAGCTGCCGCCACTGCCTGTTTCTGCATTTCATCTAACCGGGTTCCTGTCTCCTTTTCGATCCTGTTGATCCGTTTCTCCACCATCTCCTCATCTTCCGGGCAGAGAATGTTCAGCTCACAGAGCATTCTGGCTGAATTCAGCTCAAGATAATAATATCGTGTGGGATAGACAACTGCACCTTCTTCTGTTTCTTTCAGGATCAGTTTCCGGTCTACTATCATGTCCATGAGATGTTTTTCCATGTAGGAGGAATCTACTCCCAAAAGTCCGGATGCCCTGGAAAAAAGTTCCTCCTTCGGAAGATAGATATGGCCTTCTCCTGAAGCCTGTAGGAGAGTATACAGCATTCCGCTTCTTATCCTGTAATCTGAATCTGTATGGATCCCGATCCGGGAAGCGATCTCATCTGCGATACGGAATCCCACACCACTGATATCCTCTGCAAGGCGATACGGATTCTCCTGCAGGACTCCATATACAGTCTGTCCGTATTTCTGATAGATTTTTGCGCCGAGATTCAGCGATATCCCGTATTTCTGGAGAAAGATCATAGCGCGGCGCATATCTGCTTTCTCCGTCATCTGTTCTGCGATCTCCATGGCCTTTTTTTCGCTGATTCCCTTGATCTCAGCCAGCCGCTCCGGTTCTTCCTCCACAATACGCATGGTATCATCGCCGAAACGACGTACGATCCTGGCCGCCAGTGCCGCACCGATCCCTTTGATCGCGCCGGAACCCAGATAACGTTCCATGGCCAGTGCATCCTCCGGCATTTTTTCTACGTAGGAGGATATCTGAAACTGTTTACCATACACCGGATGTGTTGTATAATTTCCGGAAGCTTCAATGGCAGCCCCCTGGGTGATAGCAGGAAATGTTCCCACACAGGTCAGTTCCTGTTCCTCTTCCATCCCTTTCAGTACCATGACCGTATATCCATTATCTTCATTCCGGAAGATCACATGATCTATATATCCTGTAACTGTCTCACTCATTTTCTTCTCCATCTGTAAACCTCTGATAACAGCAAAAGGCACTGCAGCTGCAGCGCCTTATCTGTATGAGTTTCCTGCGGCAATCACTTCTCTGCTCCTGTGCCGTCCAGACAACCCATAACGGTTTACATCCTTGACATGATTTCCGCATATTTTCCTGTTCCTGCAGCCACTACAAGCATTGCATCCTGTACAGTCAGTGTGCTGACTCCTGTTTTCTGCTCGATCAATGTATCCATTCCATGCAGCATAGCACCTCCACCTGTAAGAACGATTCCTCTGTCCATGATATCTGCCGCCAGCTCTGGTGGTGTTTTTTCAAGAACACCATGTACAGTTTCCACGATCTGCCCGGTCGTTTCCCTTAAAGCGGTCCGGATCTCCTCAGAAGTCAGTGTTGCCACCTTCGGAAGTCCTGTGATGATATTTCTGCCCTTGACCTCCATCGTTCGAAGATCCGCTTCTTCACTGGCTGTTCCGATCTTGATCTTGATATTCTCCGCTGCATCCTCCCCGATAAAGAGACTATGCTTCTCACGTACATAATTCATGATTGCATGATCAAAATTATCTCCTGCAACCTTCACAGAAGCGGAAACAACCACTCCCCCTACCGATATGACCGCAACATCCGTAGTCCCTGCACCGATATCCACGATCAGATTACCAAATGGCTTGGTGATATCTACACCTGCACCGATAGCAGCAGCGATAGGCTCGTCCACAAGAAAAACTTCCCTGGCTCCTGACTGATAGGCAGCTTCCTCAATTGCTTTACGCTCAATCTCCGTGATCCCACTCGGAACACTGATGCTGACTCTCGGTTTCCGGAACGCTCTTCGTCCCATAGCCTGTGAAATAAAATATTTCAGCATCTTTTCCATTACATTATAATCTACGATCACACCTCTTCGGATCGGCCAGATCACTTCCATATTGGAAGTCAGATGGCTTGCCATCTGTCTGGCTTCCTCACCGATCGCTCTGATCTTCTCTGTATCTTTATCATAAACAACCACAGAAGGCTCTCTTAAAACGATCCCCTTGCCTGTGGAAAACACCAGACTGTTTCTGGTTCCCAGATCGATTCCAATATCCTTTGCCGGCATAAATCCTCCCGCCTGCGTCATACTCATTCGTATGCTGACGCATTTCTGACTTATTCTGTTCCGGTCTGTGCCGAAACGTTCCCGCACTTCATTATATACAAAACCACAGAAATTGAAAAGAACTTTTACCGGTTATTTCTGTTCCAGATATTTTTTCACATATTTGCCGGTGTAGGAAACCGGATTCTCTGCTACTTCCTCCGGAGTTCCTCTGGCAATTACCGTTCCGCCTCTGTCACCGCCTTCCGGTCCGATATCAATAATATGATCTGCCGTCTTGATCACATCCAGATTGTGCTCAATGACCACAACTGTGTTTCCTCCTTCAGACAGACGGCGCAGGATCTCGATCAGCTTGTGAACATCCGCAAAGTGCAGTCCTGTGGTAGGCTCATCCAGGATATAGATCGTCTTTCCGGTACTGCGCTTGCTGAGTTCTGTAGCAAGCTTGATCCGCTGTGCTTCTCCTCCGGAAAGAGTAGTGGAGGGCTGCCCCAGACGGATATAGGAAAGCCCTACATCATACAGAGTCTCGATCTTTCTCCTGATCGACGGTACATTCTCAAAAAATGTCAGTGCTTCTTCCACAGTCATATTCAATACATCATAAATGCTCTTGCCCTTATACTTCACTTCCAGAGTCTCACGATTGTAGCGTTTGCCCTTGCAGACTTCGCAGGGCACATATACATCCGGAAGAAAATGCATCTCGATCTTGATGATTCCGTCACCACTGCAGGCCTCGCACCGTCCGCCCTTGACATTAAAACTGAAACGTCCCTTCTTGTAGCCCTTTGCCTTGGCATCTGCGGTGGCTGCAAAAAGATCACGAATCTGGTCAAAAACCCCGGTATATGTGGCAGGATTGGAACGGGGAGTTCTTCCGATCGGGGACTGGTCGATATTGATCACCTTATCCAGCTGATCGATACCCAGGATGTCATCATGTTTCCCGGGGATCACTCTGGCACGGTTCAGGTCTCTGGCAAGTCTCTTGTACAAGATCTCATTGATCAGAGAGCTCTTACCGGAGCCGGAAACACCTGTGATACAGGTCATCACTCCAAGAGGAATATCTACGTCGATATGCTTCAGGTTGTTCTCTGCCGCACCCTTTATATGAAGAAATCCGATTGGTTCCTTCCTCACTTCCGGTACCGGGATCTTCAGCCTTCCGCTTAAATAAGCTCCTGTCACAGACTCCTCATTTTTCATCAGATCCTCAGCTGTCCCCATTGCGACCAGTTGTCCACCATGTTCTCCGGCTCCGGGGCCGATATCGATGACACAGTCTGCCGCACGCATGGTATCTTCATCGTGCTCCACCACAATCAGACTGTTTCCAAGATCACGGAGACGCATCAGTGCCCCCAGAAGCTTGTCATTATCTCTCTGGTGAAGCCCGATACTCGGCTCATCCAGGATATATGCAACCCCCACAAGCCCGGATCCGATCTGTGTGGCAAGACGGATTCTCTGAGCCTCTCCGCCGGAAAGGGTTCCGGTAGCTCTTCCAAGTGAAAGATACTCCAGACCAACCTCTGCCAGAAATCCAACTCTGGCACGGATTTCCTTCAGGATCTGCCTTCCAATAAGCTCCTGCTGCTTTGAAAGCTTCAGATTGCAGAGAAAACCCTGCAGCTTCTGTACCGGCATATTGGTCACTTCATAAATATTCTTATCCGCCACAGTCACTGCCAGTGACTCTTTCTTCAGCCTCTGTCCCTTACATGTGGTGCACGGAGTAATCTGCATAAAGCTCTCGTATTCCTGCTTCATGGCCTCAGAACCGGTTTCACGGTATCTCTGCTCCACATTGCGGATCAGTCCCGGGAACGCCACATCGTAAACACCTTCTCCTCGCTGTCCTTTATAATAAACCTTCACAGAATGACCGCCGGTACCATGGATGAGGATATCCTGAACCTTTTTCGGATACTCGCAGAAAGGCGTATCCAGAGAAAATTCATATTCCCTTGCCAGGGCATCCAGGATCGCTCTGGAAAAGCTTCCCTGCGTGGTACAGGACTGCCATCCGAGAACAGCGATAGCCCCTTCATTGATACTCAGTTTCTTATCCGGGATCATCAGATCGATATCAAATTCCATCTTATATCCAAGACCCAGACACTGCGGGCAGGCACCAAATGGATTATTAAAGGAAAAGCTCCTGGGTTCGATCTCATCAATGCTGATGCCACAATCCGGGCAGGAAAAACTCTGGCTGAAATTCAGAAGCTTCCCGTCCATAGTGTCTACTACCAGCAGACCATCCGCCAGATCCAGTACGGTTTCAATGGAATCGGAAAGACGCTTCTCTATTCCCGGTTTCACAATAAGTCGATCCACAACGATCTCAATGTTATGTTTGATATTCTTATCCAGCTTGATCTCCTCGGAAAGCTCATAGAGATTTCCGTCGATCTGCACTCTCACATACCCGCTTCTTCTGGCCTGATCCAGAAGTTTGACATGGGTTCCCTTGCGGCCCCGTACTACCGGTGCAAGAAGCTGGATCTTCTGGCGTTCCGGAAGCGTCATGATCTGATCCACCATCTGATCTACCGTCTGTTTGCGGATTTCCCTTCCACATTTGGGACAGTGCGGGATTCCCACACGGGCATACAGAAGTCGGAAATAATCGTAGATCTCTGTTACCGTACCCACTGTAGAACGGGGATTCCGGTTCGTTGACTTCTGATCAATGGAAATTGCCGGCGGAAGACCCTCGATACTCTCCACATCCGGTTTCTCCATCTGTCCCAGGAACTGCCTCGCATAGGAAGAAAGTGACTCCATATAACGTCTCTGTCCCTCTGCATAAATGGTATCAAATGCAAGAGATGACTTACCGGAGCCGCTGAGTCCGGTAAGTACCACAAACTGGTCTCTGGGAATATCGACGCTGAGATTCTTAAGATTATTCTCATTGGCTCCGCGTATCCTGATAAAACGCTTCTTATCGTTTGCTTCTGCTGACATGAAACCTCCTACTCTGTCCGGTCATACAAAAATACTCCGGTATTCTTCTCAACAGCAGAATCTACCTCTCTTATTCCGCTGTAAAACTTCTGATTTTTTATCAGTATACCGCCAGAACATCCGTTCGTCAAGGTGAAAAAATCGACAAATTTTTCTACAGCAGAAAATCTGCCATCACTCCATTGCTCACATGGATTCCCTTTCTCGAAAGATATATCCTGTCTCCTTTTTGTTCCAGCATTCCGATCTCCAGATGTTTTTTCAGGACCTCTCCGTAAACGTTTTCCATATTTTTTCCAAAATATTCCGCAAACTCTTTCATTGAAACGCCCTCTGTCATCCGAAGCCCCAGAAACATAAACTCAGCCATCTCATCTGCCTCTGTAAGACTCTCCATATTCTGACGGATCTTATCCGGAAACGCACTGTTTCCAATATATTCCTTCATATCCGCAGTATTGGAAAAACGCATATGATCCAGAAGTGAAGACGCCCCAAGTCCCAGCCCCAGATAATCGATTCTCTGCCAGTATCCCTTATTATGGCGGCATTCCCGTCCGCCTTTTGCATAATTGGAGATCTCGTACTGATGAAACCCATATTCCTCCAGGATTCCTGCCGTATTCTCATACATACGGTACTCCGTATCCTCATCCGGTAATTTCAGCTTTCTCTCCCCGAAAGGAGTGCCTTCCTCAATGATCAGACTGTAGGCGGAAATATGTTCCGGCGAAATCCCTGCCACCGTGCGAAGATTTTTTTCCCAGTCTTCATAGGTCTGTTCCGGAATGGCACTCATCAGATCGATATTGATATTGGAAAAGCCTGCATCCCTTGCCATAAAAAAGCTCTCCTGAAACTCTTCCCACGTATGGATCCTTCCAAGGATCTTTAATTCCCGGTTCTGCGGGGACTGAAGCCCCAGACTCAGCCGGTTGATCCCGTGTTCCAGATATATCTGAAGTTTTTCTTTATATAAAGTCCCCGGATTTGCTTCGATAGTGATCTCAGCATCCGGGGCCATAAAAAACTTATTTCTGATCTGATCCAGTATCTCTCCCACAAGAGACGGATCCGGCACGGAAGGTGTTCCTCCGCCGATAAAAACTGTGGTGATCTCCCTGTCCGAAAAATCCGGAACAGCAGCGATCTCCCTTTCCAGAGCCTGGAAATATTCACGCTGCCTCTCTTTTCCTGCAGGTCCGGAAAGGAAATCACAGTAATCGCATTTTTTTACACAAAACGGAATATGGATATAGAGCTCCAGCGGTTTTTTCGCCTTATTCTCCATCCATGGCTCCTTCCTCTCCACCGGCATCTGTTGTATCAGTATCTTCACCGGAGGCTGCAGCTTCACCGGCAGTATCCATGCTTCCATCCGAAGCAGCCGGTGTCGGTGTCACGCCATCTATCCCCAGGGCCTCGCTGCCGTTTTCTGCCAGGTACTCATTGACCATTGTCAGATTTCCATTGCTCGTCACTGCATCCGGATCTACTGTTTTCGGATCAGGAGTGGCAGTCGGTTCCGGCGCTGTGCTGATTTTGATCACACTTTCCTCTTCTGCATTTTTCTTCTTTGAACCACATCCGGTAAGCAGAGCTCCTGTCATAGCCAGAAGTCCTGCTGCCAGAAACAGTTTTTTTATATTTTTTTTCAAAAAGTCATCTCCTATTTATCATCCAGCTTCAGGACACTCATAAATGCCTTCTGCGGGATCTCCACGTTACCTACCTGACGCATACGTTTCTTACCTTCCTTCTGTTTCTCCAGAAGCTTCTTCTTACGGGAGATATCTCCACCGTAGCACTTGGCAAGTACGTCTTTACGCATGGCTCTTACCGTCTCTCTGGCAATGACCTTGCTTCCGATAGCTGCCTGGATCGGGATCTCAAAGAGCTGTCTCGGGATCTCGTCTTTCAGCTTCTCACACATCTTTCTTCCGCGCTCGTAAGCAGTATCTGCATGCACGATAAAGGAAAGAGCATCCACTTCTTCTTTATTCACAAGGATATCCAGCTTCACAAGCTCACTTCTCTCATATCCGTCCAGTTCGTAATCCAGGGATGCATAACCTCTGGAACGTGATTTCAGTGCATCAAAGAAATCATAGATGATCTCGTTCAGCGGCAGTCTGTATTTCAGGAGTGCACGGGTTTCTTCCATATATTCCATGCCTTCATACTGACCACGTCTCTCCTGGCAAAGATCCATGATCGCACCAATGAACTCTGTGGTTACCATGATCTCTGCCTTCACCATGGGCTCTTCCATGTATTCGATCTCTGAAGGATCCGGAAGGTTGGTGGGATTGGTCAGCTCGATGATCTCACCATTGGTTTTATAGACCTTATAGATAACACTCGGTGCTGTAGTTACAAGATCCAGGTTATACTCTCTCTCCAGACGCTCCTGAATGATCTCAAGATGAAGAAGTCCCAGGAAGCCGCAGCGGAAACCAAATCCAAGAGCGACCGATGTCTCCGGTTCATAATAAAGGGAAGCATCGTTGAGCTGAAGCTTCTCCAGTGCGTCACGGAGATCGCCGTACTTGGCACCATCTGCCGGATAAAGGCCACAATAAACCATAGGGTTTACCTTCTTATACCCCGGAAGCGCCTCTGCACAGGGGTTGTCCGCATCCGTTACCGTATCACCCACGCGGGTATCACGGACATTCTTGATGCTGGCTGTGATATATCCGACCATGCCTGCTGTCAGCTCGTCACATGGGATAAACTGACCCGCTCCAAAATATCCAACCTCCACAACCTCCGTGGTGAATCCGGTCGCCATCATATGGATCCTCGTGCCCTTTTTCACACGTCCGTCCTTCACTCTGCAAAATACGATAACACCCTTATAAGGGTCATAAACAGAGTCAAAGATCAGAGCCTTCAGCGGTGCATCCACATCCCCCGACGGCGCCGGGACCTTATTGACGATCTGCTCCAGGACCTGGTCTACATTCAGTCCTGTTTTTGCGGAGATCTGCGGTGCATCCTGCGCCTCAATTCCGATCACATCCTCAATCTCATTGATAACACGCTCCGGATCCGCACTTGGAAGGTCAATCTTGTTGATCACCGGAACCACATCCAGATCATGGTCCAGTGCCATATATACATTGGCAAGTGTCTGAGCTTCGATTCCCTGTGCTGCATCCACAACAAGGATCGCTCCGTCACAGGCAGCAAGGCTTCGTGAAACCTCATAGTTAAAGTCTACATGTCCCGGGGTATCGATCAGGTTAAAAATATACTCATTTCCGTCCTTGGCTTTGTATACAATACGAACCGCCTGGGATTTGATGGTGATTCCTCGTTCTCTCTCAAGGTCCATGTTATCCAGAACCTGGGCCTGCATTTCCCTTTCGGTAAGAAGTCCCGTCATCTCGATGATACGGTCCGCAAGTGTTGACTTGCCATGGTCAATATGTGCAATGATACAAAAATTCCGAATTTTACTCTGGTCTATCATTTAGGAAGTCCTCCTTAAATTTCTCTCGTATAAAGCGTTCAGAACGCATATTTTTCCATACTGCTCTTTATCATACCATATTTCAGTCTTCTTTGTCACTGCCTTTCAGAACTCTGTTTAAGATATCTGCAAAAGGTTCCATGGCATTTCGGACTTCCTCCACGGTATTTGTCTGCGCTCCGGCCTCCAGAAGCAGCGCACGTGGCTTAAGATGCAGATTATAGCGAAGACCTGCCAGATAGATTCCCCGGTAAAGATCGGGGTAATACTGTGCCGCCTGATATTCCAGCTGAAAGGAAAATGCCAGATTCTCTTCTATGTAAGGATTGGGCAGATAACTCACTGCCCCCTGACTGACTGTATAGCTTAATCCATTATAAAAAAGTAGCTGAGCAGTAGGTTTTCCATTCACCTGCGTTACCAGATGCCGGTCATCCGGCACACCATCTCTGTGAAGGTCGATCACAACTTCAATGGTGGGGTTTTCCTCCAGCACTTTTTCTATGGAGGCCCTGGCATAATCATAAGCCTTGCTCCTGTCCAGTGTTCCTCCCATCATATCAAAGGAATCTGTTATATGAATGACCTGGTACCCGTATGTTTTTTCCAGAAGTTCAGTAAGATAATCTCCCACTCCTACGATGGTGTCCTCAGTCTGTCCTTCTCTTGAATCTACAAAAGCCTCCTGGGAATGGGTATGATAGATCAGGATCTGGGGTACCGATGAATCCTTTTTAACGGACAGATCCTCCTTCAGAAAACGGGGCGCACTGATCTGCTGTGCATTCGTCTCCGTATTGGAATCCAATATAAAAAACTGATTCATCACATAGTCAAAATCTGCCAGTTTCGCCTGAGACAAATCAATCTGCGGATGTGGCAGTGCCACTGTCTCCTGTTCCTTCGCGGTATTTTCACCGGATCGGTTCTCCTCTGACGCCGGAGTCTCCTGTTCTGCAACTTCCTGTCCTGTGTCTCCCGACTCCGTAACTTCCGGCTCTGCATTTTCCTTACCGGTCTCCTTTTCACTTTTTTTGCCGTCAGAAGATTTTTTCTCTGCCTCTTCCGCTTCTTTCTTTTGAATTTCTTTTTTCTTTTGAAGCTCTTCTTTCTTCTGAAGCTCTTCTTTCTTCTCCACCTCTTCCGCCTCGGCCATCAGCAGCGTCTCCTGCTCTTTTCGGTTCTCTGCTTCCACTTCTTTACCCAGATGCTCTGCGTTTTTTTCCTGCAAAAGCATCTCTGTTTCCCTGTCTCTGCCATTTTCCTTCTGCAGAGCTTTCTTTTCCAGAAAGCAATACAGCGGCAGCTGTCTGTAGATCTCACCATGCCTGAAAAAATCTCCCGGAAGGACAGCCACCACACACAGGAAAATCAGGCTCAAAACCACGCAGAAAGCCCTCTGGATATTCGTCACCCACGATCACCTCTTATGGTATTTTATGACCTGTCCTCTTCGATTAGACTATCGGAAAAAGCCAGATTCAGTCCCTCGGAAATGGTAAAGCTTAAATACCGTACCGTTTCATCCACATCCTTTGGTGTTACAAACATGGTGTAAAGCTTCGGCGAGATCATTTCTTCCAGAAACTCCTTCTGCTCATCTTCCTCCAGCGCCTCCAGAAGCTCCGCCATGGAATCATGGACAATAGTAGCCGCATCCACCACAGTCGGAACACCGATCCCGATCACACGGACCGAAAGATTTTCTTCATTCAGGCCTTCCCTGTGATTCCCCACGCCGGAGCCCGGACTGATCCCGGTATCCGTGATCTGGATCGTCCGGTTAAGTCTTGTCGTACTTCTGGCCGCCAGCGCATCTACGGCGATCACCAAATCCGGCTTTGTCTCAGAAACAACACCCCGAACAATTTCCAGGGTTTCCATTCCGGTCTGTGCCATCACACCCGGAACGATCCCGCTGATCTGGTGCATTTTCATATGTCCATTGCTCTTCAGCCCATATTCCCGAATCACATGCCTTGTCATGTGAAGATTGGAAACTGTACGAGGACCAAGGGAATCCGCAGTAATCTCCTGATTTCCAAGCCCTACCACCAGAATTGACAACTGACGTCCAAGATCGATCAGTTCCCTTAAATGATGTGCCACTTCTTCAGAAATCTCCCTGTGATAATCCTCATCCGGAACGGAAAGATCCGGTGCCTCAATGGTAATATAGGTTCCCTGTGGTTTTCCCATGGTCCTGGCTCCGTTTTCCGTTGTGATCCTTACAACTGTAGTACGCACCTCCTTTTCCTCATCGTATTTTTCCCTGATCTCTACTCCATGTACTTCTACATTTTCCTCCCGAAAGCGTTCCGTTGCTTCCAGCGCCAGGTCTGTTCTGATTCTGCTCCTTCCAGCCATACTCTCATCCTCTTTTTCTGTAAAATCAAAAAGATATTTTCGCTGCTGCCTGCAGCTTTTCCAGTGTTTTCCCTTTTATTATTTCCCTTTTTCCCATAAATATGTATCATTTCCGCTTTTACACACAGCATCTGGTATTTTTCGCATATTTTTTTTGAATTTTTGCGAAAAACATCTTGACATTCCTGTGCACGTATAATAATATATATAAGCATGTTTCATAGGAGCGCCCGTGTCTGTTCCTGTGAATGTAATTTAATATTATATTTTTAAGGAATCGGAGGTGTACGAATTGGCTAACATTAAATCCGCAAAGAAGAGAATCTTAGTTAACAGCACTAAGGCTGCAAGAAACAAAGCAATCCGTTCTGCAGTTAAGACTTCCATCAAGAAAGTTGAGACAGCAGTTGAGAATAAGGATAAGGCAGCTGCAGAGGTTGCTCTTAAGGACGCAATCTCCACAATCAGCAAAGCTACATCCAAGGGCGTTTATCACAAAAATAACTGCGCCAGAAAAATTTCCCGTCTTTCCAAAGCTGTCAACAGCATTGCGTAATAGACCACGGAATATTTTAGTTATAAGCTTATAAGTAAAAGGAAAGACAGTCGAACCGTCAGCGACTGTCTTTTTTGTATATAGATTTCTGCATTGACCAAAAGGAGTTTTTTATGATATCTCATCCCTTTCCCTACCGCATTATCCGCAGCAGCCGGAAAACCCTGGCGATCCAGGTCAGCGTTTCCGGTCAGGTGACTGTCCGCGCTCCACACACAATGCCAGATTCCACCATCCATCGTTTTCTCTCACAGAAAGAAAGCTGGATCCTGGAGCATCTCTCACACGCTGCCACTGAGCCGGCACAGTCCCCGGCTGAAAATCCGCCTCTTTCGGAATTCCGCCGCAGTTATTATATGGAATCCGCCAGAAAAATATTCAAAAGAAAAACCGCAGCCTACGCCAGAAAAATGGGCGTAACCTACGGCCGTATCACGATCCGGGAACAAAAAACCCGCTGGGGAAGCTGCACCAGCGAAGGAAACCTGAACTTCAACTGGCGGCTGATCTTCGCCCCGGAAAAAATCCTGGATTATGTTGTGGTGCACGAACTTTCCCACAGAAAAGAAATGAATCATTCCCCTGCCTTTTATGCAGTGGTGGCATCTGTGATGCCGGAGTATAAAGCCTGCGAAAAATGGCTCAGGGACAACGGAGCGACCCTGTGGCAGAACCCGGCTCCGTAAAACTCAGGCTCTCACTGCTCTCGCCGAGCTGTACTTCACGATCAGAAGCTCCACGCTGAGCACATCTCCAAGTGTACCTGTCTTTACCGCCTCTTCCGCATCCACAAAATCCCGCACGGCATTCTCCAGCTCTTCCACAGTGTAGGATCTGGCACAGGACGCCAGATTCCGCACAACAAAAGAGGGTACTCCCAGTTTGGAAGCGATCTCAGTCTGAGAAAGACCTTCCTGCGACATTTTCTTAGTCAGGCAGATCTGGCGAAACTGTTTCGCCAGAAGAAACAATATCCTCATTGGCGGTTCCCGAAGAGTCAGAAGGTCATAGTACAGATCCAGGGCCCGCTTCTGATTCTTCTCCGTCACCGCACGCACCATATCAAAGATCTTATTGGTTGTCTGTGTAGTACAGACAGCCCGGATATCTGCAGCAGTCACAACATCTCTTCCAACTGTATAGGAGATCAGCTTTTCCAGCTCCATCCTTATATTTCCCATATCTGTTCCCGTCATGGTCAGCAAAAGCTCCACATCTCTCTGGGTGATCCTGCGGCCATTTTTTCCAAGGATTCCTGCTGCCCACCGCATAAGAGTCTTTTCATCCTGCTGTTTAAATTCCCCGATGCTGCCGCAGGCTTTTACCGCCTTGTACATACGGCTTCTTTTATCTACTTCAGACTCGCAGAACACCAGATACAGATAATCAGGCAGAGCTTTCATATAATCTGCCAGTTCCTCACATTTATTCTTAAAGAATCCCGTATCCTCAAGAAGGACTACTCTTCGCTCTGCAAAAAAGGGCATGGTATCACAAAGACTCAAAAGCTCCCGGACATCGATTCCCTTCCCCTCATATCTGTTGAAATTCATGGTATCATCGTCCGGGTTCAGAGCTTTCACCAGATTTCTTTTATATTGCTGTTTCAGATAGGCTTCCTCACCATAAAGGAGATATGCCTGCTTAAATTTTCCTGTTTTAATATCTTCCTGAATATTCTTCAATCTCTGTACCCCTGTCTGATTTTCTCTGTAATCCAGTTTATACGACAACCGCCGGAAATGCAACACCCAAGCAAAAATTTGACTTTCCACCGGATTCATGATACTGTAAACAGGTACATATTCCGACAGATCAGTTCTGTCAGCGAGATATGTGGAAGGGAGTGTTCCATTATGGAAAAAAGAAGAAACAGCAGAACAAGCAACCTGAAGAGCGCAACCACCAAAGCCAAAGCTACCGTGAAATCAACTGTAGAAAAGATTGAAAAAACACCTGCAGCTGAAAAAACCGTTAAAGCAGTCAAAAAAGCAACAGAGACTGTAGCAGCCAAGGCACCAGAAGTAGTAGAAGAAGTTAAGAACACTGTAAAAAATCATAAGATCAGCGGCATCACACTTGAAATTTTTGAGACATCCATCACAGTTGCCGACCTTGAGGCAGCTGTTAAGAAAGATGCAGAAGCAAAAGGCCTGAAAGGCAAAGAGCTCCACATTTATGTAAATGCAGAAGAAAGAGCAGCTTACTACACTGCTGACGGAGAAGGTTCCGACGATTACAGAATCGATCTGACCACTCTGTAAACTCCGGCGGATCTGTTCCGCGATCGCTTACTATGACGGTCTGTCTGTGACATTCCGAAAGCGCAAAAAAGCCATGCACAGGACATTTTCATCCGGTCCCGCTGCATGACTTTTCTTTTTTACCTTTTACTGGATCTTTTTGATCCAGTCTCTGGAGCAGCCTACTGCAGCTCTCCAGCCTTTTACCATGGCATTTCGCTTCTCATCATCGATCTCCGTGCGGAAAATACGTTCCACATCACGGCTTTCCAGTACTGCCTCCTTGCTTTTCCAGAAGCCCACAGCAAGACCTGCCAGATATGCGGCACCAAGAGCAGTTGTTTCAATACATTCCGGACGTTCTACAGCCACATTACTGATATTGGCCTGAATCTGCAGAAGAAGATTGTTTGCACTTGCTCCGCCGTCTACACGAAGAACTGCAAGGTCACTTCCGGAATCTTCCTTCATAACCTCCAGCACATCATTGACCTGATATGCAAGAGATTCCAAAGTCGCACGCACAATATGATACTTATTTACACCACGGGTCAATCCCACGATCGTGCCACGGGCATACTGATCCCAGTAAGGAGCTCCAAGTCCCGTAAATGCAGGCACGACGTAGCAGCCGTTTGCATCCGGTACTTTTCCCGCAAAATACTCGGTATCCGATGCAGAATCCACCAGATGAAGCTCATCACGAAGCCACTGAATCGCAGCACCAGCCACAAATACGGATCCCTCCAGAACATAAGTGATCTTTCCGTTAAGTCCCCATCCGATGGTTGTAACCAGCCCGTTATTGGAAAATACCGGTTTATCTCCTGCATTCATCAGAAGAAAACCACCGGTTCCGTATGTATTCTTGGTTTCACCTTTCTCAAAGCAGGCCTGTCCGAACAGCGCCGCCTGCTGGTCACCGGCAGCACCGGCTACCGGGATCCTTCCACCGAAAAAGGACGGATCTGTCTCACCATAAATCTCACTGGACTCTTTTACCTGCGGAAGCATGCATTTCGGAATGTCAAGCTCCTCCAGGATCTCATCATCCCACTCCAGTGTATTAATATTGAACATCATCGTTCTGGATGCATTGGAATAATCTGTTACATGAACAGCTCCCTTGGTCAGTTTCCAGATCAGCCAGGTCTCCACGGTACCAAACAGAAGCTCTCCCCTCTCTGCTCTTTCGCGGGCACCCTCCACATTATCCAGGATCCATTTTACTTTGGTGGCAGAAAAATACGCGTCAATAACAAGTCCTGTTTTCTGACGGAATTTTTCTTCCAGTTCCTTCGCTTTCAGGCTGTCGCAGTATTCTGAAGTTCTTCTGCACTGCCATACGATGGCATGATAAACCGGCTGTCCCGTATTCTTATCCCAGACAATGGTGGTCTCTCTCTGATTGGTGATACCGATCGCCGCAATATCCTCTGCCGTTGCCTCAATCTGGTTCATAGCCTCTCTGGCAACAGAAAGCTGTGTGGACCAGATCTCACCTGCATCATGCTCTACCCATCCCGGTTTCGGAAAATGCTGGATAAACTCCTTCTGTGCCACACTGCGGATCCTTCCGTTTTCATCAAAAAGAATACAGCGATTACTGGTCGTTCCGGAATCCAGCGCCATAATATATTTTGCCATATAAAAATCCTCCAATACATTTCTTTGCTGCAGATCAATGCCTCTGCAGCCTTACAATTCCCATACCTTCTGATTTGTAGTGGAAACCGCTGCTGCCCCCGCACCCAGCGCTCCCATTACATCCTCCTTATCGGAGATCAAACCGCCTGCGATCACAGGCACTTTGCTTGTTTTACATATCTGTTTAAGAATCTTCGGCATCACCCCCGGCAGAACCTCCACCACATCCGGCAGCTGCTCATGCTGATTTTCCAGATTCTCAATGTTCTTGATTGCCATGGAATCAATAAGGAAAAAACGCAGAACTGTATACATTCCAAGCTTCTTCGCCCTGTTGATCATGGATGCTTTTGTTGAAATGATCCCATCTGCATGGATATTTTTACAAATATAATCCACAGAAACCTCTTTTGAGCTTAAACCTGTGATCAGGTCTATATGTGCCATCGCGATCTTCCCCGCCTGGTGGATCCGCTCCACAATTCCCCCAATAGAACGGATATCTCCATACAGGATAAAGATCACGGTAAGCTCCTCCCTGCCCAAACAGTTCTGAAGCCCCTGCTCATCCTTTACAGCCGCTATGATCGGGTTCGCCTCGATCGCGTCCAGAAATTCTTTGTTCATCTTCTCTCTTCCTCCGCAATGTTCACACAATATCATTTTATCTCCGCGCATTATTTGAAGATATTATTCTTATTGTATCAGTTTATTGCTTCAAAGACCAGACGCATTTGCCAAATATATTTGTTTTATTTCCGGCTGTATTACAATTCTCAGACAATCTTCTTCTCTGGTAAAAGAAGGGAAGCCCCTATGGACTTCCCTTCTGCAGATACATTATTTCTCAAACGGGAATTTGAACTGTGTAAGTCCGAATTCATCGCGAAGTCCGATAAACTCTTTCTGAACTGCCTCTGTCACCGGAACTCCCTTATCCTTACGATACATCCATACATCATATTCCTTCTCGCCTGCTGTGTAGATACGTTCCTGTCCAGGAGCCTTCTCGGAGCCTCTCAGGTCTCTCAGGATATCACCGCATGTTTTCTTGAATGCCTCTGCACCCATAAATGCCTCTGTGTCGATAGCAATAAAGAAATGTCCAAGATGATATGGACGGATCTTTCCTTCCTCATCCTTACCATCCAGAGCTTTCAGGAAGAGACCGGACTGAAGAGCAGCGGAAAGGATCTCAACAACAGTAGAGTATCCGTATCCCTTATATCCTCCGGTTGTCTCACCAAATCCACCGAGAGGAGCAAGTGCTGCCTGCTGGCTTCTGATCTTCTTAAGGATCTCTGCACTATCTGTAAGCTCCTCTCCTTCTCTGGAAATAACAAGACCCTTAGGAGTATCATGGTTAATACGTGCGTAGTATTCGATCTTGCCATTCTGGATAACAGATGTTGCACAGTCCAGTGTAAACGGGAACGGCTCATCTGTAGGCATACTAAATGTCAGTGGGTTGGTTCCAAGCATATTCTCAACACCAAATGTCGGTGCAACGGATGGTCTTGCGTTGGTACCGCTGATACCGATCATATTCTCTTTTGCTGCGAGACCTGTCCAATATCCTGCGATTCCATAATGAGAAGAGTTACGGACTGCAACCATACCCATGCCGTATTTATGTGCCTTTTCGATACACATGTCCATAGCCTTCTTGCTGGCTACCATTCCCATACCATCGTTAGCATCAAGAACTGCAGTTGTCGGTGTCTCTTTAAGAATATCGATCTTTGTTACAGGATTTAAGATTCCGGATTTGATACGGTCGATATAGATCGGTTTAAAGCGGTTGCAACCATGGCTCTCGATTCCACGTCTGTCACTTTCCAGAAGTACATCAGCGCAAAGTCTTGCATCCTCCGTCGGAACTCCCATTTTCTCAAATACTGCAGTCATAAAATCATCTGCAAGCTGCCAGGAAATAAAAGGTCTTGTTTCTTTCTCCATTGTAAAAATCCTCCATATACATTATTATAGTTTTTTATTTTGCTTATATAGATCTGCAGCAGGACCCCCTCCTGCCGGAGATTTCAAATTTAGCCTGCCTCCTGTATGTACCTTACAGAAAGCGTCTTTGCATTACAGTTTCAATCCTCGTCTGCCACTGCTCTTCCTCTGTCCGGATAATTGGTGATGATGGAGTTTACTCCCCATTTCTTCATCCTTCTCATATCCTCTTCCTCGTTTACAGTCCAGACATTCACTCCGATCCCGTTCTGGGAACAGCTGCGTACATGCTCTTCCTTCAGGTATTCCAGATTCGGATGATAATACTGCACATCACAGGTTCTTGCATAAACCCCTGCATTATCCACGTATTTCTCTACCAGAAAGCCTCCTGCAATAGTCTCATCACTCTGTCTGCACAATACAATGGATGCGTTATTGAAAGAGGAAAGGATGATCCGATCCTCCAGACCATATTCGCAGATCATATCAATGACCTTCTCTTCCATACCACCATAATAATAAACACTGTTCTTCAGCTCGATGTTTGTAATCAGATCTTCCTCCTCTGCCATCCACTCCAAATACTCTCTCAGAGTCGGAATCTGAAGCCTGCCGAATTTTCCGGCAAACTTATCCGGATAACTGCAATCCAGTTTACACAGCTCAGCATATGTAAGATCATAGATATATCCGTTTCCATCTGTGGTACGGTCAACCTTCTCATCGTGCATGATCACCGGAACCAGATCCTTGGTCAGCTGCACATCAAGCTCGATTCCCTCGCAGCCAGCCTCCACAGCTTTCTGAAACGCCAGCATTGTATTCTCCGGATATTCTCCGCTGAAACCACGATGTCCAAATACTTTCATTCTAATCATCCTCCATTCAATGCATTACATCATTGTGAGCATTTTTGCCAATTTATATTTCTGATTATATCATAGTATTTATTTATTTTCAACATTTTTCATCTATTTTTATGTATATTTTTTGTTGTTTTTAATCAATTATCTTTTTTTAAGCGCTGATATTTTTTGTGCATTTTGTATATTTCATTTCATAGCAAACAAAGCGATAAAAAAGCCTTTTCAGGTTTATTTTATTCGCTTTGTCTGCCGGAGGGCTGACATATTATAAGCATACAGTTTGCCATATATATCCTCTGCTGATCACTGTATGATCTGCTTCACATTTCCTGTAGCCACGATATCCACGCCTGTTCCTGCTGCATTCTCCAGGATCACGTCCCCGATCTGAACCGGTGCTTCCACACATACATCCCGCAGCGTTTCCACACAGTCAAAAATCTTTCCTTTCGGAATATCCTGTGCTGTCTTTACTGACACCACCGGCATGCTTCCATTCTTCACACGCACGGTCGTTGTCACGATCCTGGTCGGATCTGTCACTTCCTTCACTGCATATTCCGCGCCTTTTTTACAGGTATTTCCTGTGACGGAAATGATCTCTTTTCCATTCATTTCCACCAGAAGGGCGCATCCCATAGGACATCCGATACAAGTAAGATTCCTTTTTTCCATTTTCATCACTCCTCCACCTGGATCACAAGTTCATGTTTATCCTGTTTCTGTTTTCCTTCCAGAATGGAAAGAAGCTGCTCTTTTTTCAATTTGATCTGTTCCATCTCTCCGGGTGCTGCCACCTGTTTTTTTCTGGAAAAGATCCGTTCTCCATCCAGATATGCACGGATGTAACAATTTTTATACACATTTCCCACACGGAAGCGGACCAGCTGCTCCTCCGCCATATGACCGATACGGATCTCAGACGGCACTGTATAGCGGACTCCGTTTTTGGGCGAAAGCGTGATCTTTATCTCTTCCGGTATTTTGTCCTCTCCATTGTTGTTTATATAGAGAGCCGCATTTCTTCCTGCATTGCCGGCTTCCTCCGAAACAAAATCCACCAGGTCATGAACATGAAGAACATTTCCGCAGGCAAAAACGCCTTCTACATTTGTCTCCAGACTTTCATTTACCACCGGTCCGGAGGTCACATTGCTCAGCTTCACACCTGCCTGTCCGGAAAGCTCATTCTCCGGGATCAGACCAACAGAAAGAAGAAGCGTATCGCATTCAAAAAATTCCTCTGTACCGGGAATCGGGCGTCTGTTTTCGTCTACCTCTGCAAGAGTGATTCCTTCCACACGCTCTTTTCCTTTTATGTCAACCACTGTATGGCTAAGCTTCAACGGGATCCCAAAGTCGTCCAGGCACTGCACGATATTTCGCTTCAGGCCTCCGGAATATGGCATCAGTTCTGCCACTGCCTTAACCTCTACGCCTTCCAGCGTCATACGTCTGGCCATGATCAATCCGATATCACCGGATCCCAGGATCACTACTTTTTTTCCCGGCATAAATCCTTCCATGTTTACAAGGCGCTGTGCTGTTCCTGCTGAATAAATGCCTGCCGGTCGATATCCCGGAATGTTCAGCGCACCTCGCGGTCTCTCCCTGCAGCCCATGGCAAGGATCACAGCTTTTGCCCGGATCTGATACATTCCCTCCTGGCGGCTCATGGCAGTGATCACCTTATCCTGGCTGATATCCATGACCATGGTGTTCAGCCGGTACTCGATCTGCTGCTCTTTTACCATCCGGATAAAGCGTGCCGCATATTCCGGTCCTGTCAGCTCCTCCTGAAATGTATGAAGGCCAAATCCATTATGGATACACTGATTCAAAATCCCGCCCAGTTCCTTATCACGTTCCAGGATCAGGATACTCTCTGCTCCCTCTTTCTTTGCAGCCAGGGCTGCTGCCAGTCCTGCAGGGCCTCCGCCTATGATCACGATATCTCTCTTCACCATAATCTTATCATTCATGGTTCTCGCCCTCCTCTGCAATTTTCTTGTTGATTCCTTCGATCAGTCTGGAATCTCCGCCTGTTTTTGTGATCTCCTCCATGGAAATGCCAAGCTCCCGGCTGAGGATCTCCATTGTTCTGGGAGAGCAAAAGCCTGACTGACATCTTCCCATTCCTGCTCTTGTACGACGTTTTACTCCATCCAGAGATTTCGCTCCGAGAGGTCTTCGGATCGCATCCAGAATCTCTCCCTCAGAGATCATCTCACATCTGCAGATGATATTTCCATATTCCGGTGATCTTTTGATCAGCTCATTTCTTTCTTCCAGAGAAAGCTCTGACGGATCCAGGATCCCTTTTCTCACCGGATTAAAATCCGGATTTACTTCCGGATGTAATTTTTCTTTTACGATGTCAGCAATCATACAGCCAATGGCCGGTGAGCTGGTAAGTCCCGGTGATGCGATTCCTGCACAATCGATAAATCCGGGTGCATCCTCCACCTCTTTGATCACAAAATCCATACCATCCTCGACAGCACGGAGTCCCGCAAAGCTTGTGATCACCTTCCGCAGTGGAATATCCTTTACTGTTTTACCGGATTTGACGCTTACTGTCTCCATCCCCTCCGAGGTAGTTGCTGTTTCCTCCCGATCCTCCAGATCCGTAGCTGTAGGTCCGATCAAAAGGTTTCCATGAACAGTCTGTGTTACCAGAACTCCTTTTCCGCTCTTGTTTGGAAGTGCAAAGATCGTATGATTCACATGTGTTCCTGCACTTTTATCAAGGAGCATATACTCACCCTTACGAGGAGTGATATGCAGTTTTTTCTCACTTACCATATTATGAAAAACATCCGCATAGACACCGGCAGCATTAACGATACAGCCTGTCTCAAAATCACCTTTTGAGGTTTCCACAACAAAACCTTTTTCCTTTTTTCGGATGTTCTTTACTTCTGTGTCAAATTTAAATTCCACACCATTGTTATATGCATTCTCTGCCATTGCAATGTTCAGTTCAAAGGGACAGACAATTCCGGCTGTCGGTGCATACAGTGCTGCCAGCACCTGGTCAGACAGATTCGGCTCCATGGCAAGTGCCTCTTCTCTGTCAAGGACCCTCAGTCCCTCTACTCCGTTTTTCAGTCCTCTTTCACGCAGCTTATGCAGCATGGCGATTCCATTCTCAGTTGTACAGACAGTCAGTGAACCAGTCTGTTTAAAAGGAAAATCCAGTTCCTTCGAAAGCTGTCCCATCATATTGCTGCCCTTCACATTCAGTTCCGCCATAAGGCTTCCCGGTTCTGCATCATAACCGGAATGAGCGATTCCGCTGTTTGCCTTGGAAGTTCCACAGCATACATCCTCTTCTCGCTCCAGAACGCAGATTTTCAGCCGATATCTTGAAAGCTCTCTCGCCGCTGCCGCTCCGGAAACTCCTGCTCCGATAATGATCACATCATACATAGATCTGTTTCTCCTTTCCTGTTTGCGGATCTTCTGAACTGTCCCCGGCTTTCTCTGCGCCGGAAACAGCAGAATATCCGTTGCAACACAAGCATTGCCGTCCGCAGGTAAATATTCTGCGAGGAGTACTGCTTACGAACAGCAATCTTTCAAGCGAATATGCCATTATTTTTATGCCGTAACCCTTGTAACCCTTGTAATCCTTTTGAAACATTAACATTTGTACATAAAAATAGCCGGCATAAAAACACATTTATCCATGTGTCTTCATGCCGGTCTCTGTTCTCAATGGCATTCTCTGTATTCAGCAAGCTGAATCAGATTCCTTCTTCACTTTGTACTCATTATATCAGGCTATTCTTCGTATTTCAAGTGCATTTTTCGTAAAATATATCGTTTTTTCTTTAACGTACTTTTAACTTCATCAAAAAAATGATAAGTTTCATTGTATTCCCGATCATATTTCCTCCACAGAAATAACTCCTTCCTGCTGTCTTACCTCACGAAATACAGTATGGCGTGCTTTCCATTTGGCAGCCTCCATTGTTGCCTGGATCACCACACTCTGTGTTTTGGATCTCTTTTTGATGATAACTACGTTGGAGATCAGGATGTCCTCTTCCCGAAGCTTCTTTATGACCATACTCATCTTGTCTTCATTTTCAAACTCCATATATACGTCATAGGTATTGGAATGCTCTTCCACATAAACCTCTATATATTTCGCATATTTGAACACCAGAATAAGTCCCAGCGTGGTAAAGATCGCACCGCTGTAAAAGCCGATCCCCACAGCCAGTCCGATACATGCGGATGTCCAGAGACTGGCCGCCGTCGTGAGACCTGAAACATGTCTCTGCCCGGTCACGATAATCGTTCCTACGCCAAGAAAACCAATCCCGCTGACAACCTGCGCGCCAAGTCGTGCAGTATCTCCGATCCCTGCCCCGTTAGAATATACATGGATAAAATCGCCCGTCATCATAACTAGGGTTGCCCCCATACAGACGATCATATGTGTTTTTACACCTGCCACACGCTTCTTCATTCCACGGTCAATACCGATCAGACATCCAAGAAACATCGCAAGGATCAGCCGAAACAGCGTCGATCCCATATTTAAAGTGTGCAAATAATCCGATATTGCATTATATGCTCCGAGAATTCCGCCCATAAATTTGCCCCTTTCCTGTTGTATCATTATTTTCCGCCGGTGATAACGCCAATAGCGTATCCTTCCATTTTGCCCTGCACAAACGCCGTAGACCACACTCCCGCCATTCGAAAGCTGTCTAGTCAGCCGGACTCTCTCTGTCCGTCTCACTACGCAGTTTTTCATATGATCCTATGCCCCGGATATACATTATCTGTAGTCTCACAGCATGTAAAACAGCAGGGATACCGGCGCCTGGCGGCGGTATCCCTATCTGTTACTCTATCTACTGATCAGAGGGCATTCTGATTATTTAATAGACTCGTTATAGTTCTCGATTGCTTTGTTTACAGAAGCTGCAAGCTGATCAACAGCGTCCTGAGTTGTGAGCTTGCCATCATATACCTGCGGCATGATCTCGTTGAATGTAAGACGGGCCTCTGTCTGTACACCGGAAAGAACACCTGCTGTATTGCAGTTTACAGGAGAATCCTTCAGCTGGTTGATAGCTGTCATAAAGTTCGGATTCTCTTCAAGATAAGCTTTCATATCGTCTGTCTCATAAGCTTTCTCGTTGATTGCGAAGTATCCTGTGCCCATGGACCATTTAGCCTGTACATCAGGAGTTGTGATGTACTCGATGAATTTCCATGCTGCATCTTCGTTAGCTTCGTTACCTGTATCTGTAAGCCACAGGGATCCACCACCGATGATAACACCGCCTTCATCATTCTGCTCGATTCTCGGAAGATATCCTGTACCAACTTCGAACGGTGAAGAATCAACTGCGTTTTTCAGGATAGCAGTAGACTCGATGAACATACCAACCTGTCCGGAGAAGAACGCTGTCTGAGTATCTGCTGTTGTTGTTCCGTAATCTTCGAAGTATCCGGAATCATACAGCTTTTTCCACATGTCAAATACTTTCAGTCCGCCGCCGTTGGAATCAAAATCAACAGCTGTAACTGCCTCTGTACGTCCATTGTCATTGTTTCCGTATGTTACGCCAAGTCCTGCAAGCTGCTGCTCAAAGAACCATCCGTAAATAGCCTGTGAATAACCAACCGGAGCTGCTCCGCTCTCTACGATCTTCTTGGCATCCTCAAGAACCTCATCATAAGTTGTCGGAGGAGTTTCAGGATCAAGTCCTGCTGCCTCAAATACGTCTTTGTTGTAATACAGCATAGGTGTGGATACGTTAAATGGCATTGCATACTGCTTGCCTTCTACGGTATAGTAGCTGCTGATAACATCCATAACGGAACTCTTATCATAGCCTGTGCTCTCAAATTTGTCTTCTACAGGAATGACAGCACCACTGTCATACATGAACTTTGTTCCTACGTCATACATCTGGCAAACATCCGGAAGACCGGAATCACTCTGCATAGCAGCTTTCAGTTTTGTGATGGTATCATCATAGGTTCCCTGATACTCAGCCTTAATCTCGATCTCATCCTGGGATGCGTTGAAATCATCCACGATCTGCTGAAGCACCTCACCGTTTGTGCCGCCCATTGCATGCCAGAAAGTAATTGTTGTTTTCTCTGCTGCGCTTACTGAACACGGAGCTGCCAGAGATGCTGCCATGATTCCTCCTAAAAGAATCGCCATCCATTTTTTGTTTTTCAATGAAAAACTTACTAAATTTCTGATTATCTTTTCATAAGTTGGTAAATGCCGATATATCCCGTATTTTAGGGCTTTATCGGTATTTTCTTTTCGGAAGATACCTTGCATAAGCTGGCATTTACCAGCATGAAAATGCAACCAAAAGTAGTAAATGAGTAGTAAATATAAGCTCCGATATTAACAAGCCAGCCTTTCCAGTTCTGCTTTTGCAGATTGAAATGTGCCGTGTGCATAATAGCCAAGTGTCATGGTTATGTTAGCGTGTCCCATGAGATATTGCAGAGTGTTTGGGTTCATTCCTCTGTTTGCCATATTCGTACAATAAGTATGTCTGAATGAATGTGGCGTGATGTTCGGTAACTTGTCCGTGTGATACTTGTTATACTTCTTAATCAGTCCTCGCACCATGCCCTCATAGTTTCCTGCAACTTTAGGCAAGCCCTCACGATTTAGGAATAGGAAATTGCTGTAACCACCTACAATCAGCGGTTGTGCCTTTCCTCTGTTCTTTAGTATTCTTTGGATTGCTTGATAAGCCCGTTCTGTCAATGGAAGTTCCCGTTTTCCGTTTTTGGTCTTTGGTGTTTCAATATAGTAGCCCATTTCGCTATCTTTCAATAACTGGTGGTCTATATTGAGTATTCTGTTCTGCATATCAATATGCGTCGTCAGTCCGCAAAATTCAGAAATACGAAGTCCCGTTTCCAGCAGAAGCACAACCTCATCATAATACTTACTGTAAATCTTGTCCTTTTCCATAAAGGCAAGCAGGTGTTCTTCCTGCTCTGGTGTAAGGATAACTTTCTGTTCGGTATCATCTTCCAGAACATCACTTAACTTAAATTCAAATGGGTTCTTTCTGATACAGTCGTCTTGTATTGCCATGTAAAATGACGCTTTCAAGGAACGTTTATAGTTATCAATCGTTTTATAGGCATATCCTTTTTCGCTCATTCTGATAGCCCATTCTTTAGCGTCCGACTGCTTAACCGTATCAATCGCCCTCATACCTAATGGGTCATTTTTCAAAGCGTTCATAAGATACTGTCGTCCTTTTTCAGTAGCCCTTTTGATGTTCTTTCTTTGACTGTTCTTCTTGTCGTAGAGCTGGCAGACTGTCATTTTACCGCCGACTGTGTCGATACCGTCGTTAAGGTCTTTTTTTATCTGTGCTTCTTTTTCCCTCAACGATATATCATCACGCTTTCCAGCAGGTGTCTTGTCTGTCGGTACAAGTTTCCAAGAATAGATAAATTGTGGCTTTCCGTATATATCGGTATATTTATAAACGTATCTTCCGTCTTTTCGCTGGCTCTCTCCATTACGCAAATTGCGATTTTTACTGTCTTTTCGTTTCACATTAGACATAGTGTAAAGCTCCTTTCCGTCATGGAATGAGCCGTGATACGCTACTAATATTATACCATATCTACGGCTCAATGACATTAGATTTCGTCCAATGTATCTATGATTTTTTCAAATTGTTTTCGCTTAATCTGAATACGATTACCGTTCACGATAACCCAGCCAGCGTCAAGATTTTCTTCGGCTAATTTACGCAATTTCTTTTCGCCAATACGGAAGTATTTAGACGCTTCTTCAATCGTCAGCGTATATTTTTCCCAGATAGGCACATCAGTATTGTTCATAATCTATGCACCCCCTTTACTGTGTGTCATTTTTTTACAAGCAGACAAACGGCTTTGGAAAGCTCCGTTAGTATCTCAACTATTCCCATTCTTGTGGGCAGAACCGCACCATGCGGACGTATCATTATTCTGTGAGGATAGGTCGTGGCAAAACGACTATTCCAACAGTCGCTCTCGGATCACTGCGTGGGTCGCTCGCTTTCTTTTGGAAAGGTCATGGCGTACAGTCCCCGTGGCTTGCTATCTCACAAACGTATCTGTCTGCTTTATTCAGTTGTCAAAGACCAGACGGGCATAATCAATCCCAATATGAATTAGAAGCGTTTAATATCAAAGTTTAAGATTTTACGAATAATCGCTTCTTTGATAAAACCTTTCATTTCCAAATCTACCGCAAGACGTAAGTTGTTGTTATCGTCGTAAAACGGACGCATACAGCACTGATTGATATATGGGTCATAAAATTCCAAGATTTTTGAAATTGCTGTTTCGTCGCCGTCGCAGGCTTTGGAAATAACCGTGAAAGTCGGTGTCAGCTCTTTTGGCATTTTTCTTTTTCCTCCTCAATCAGTTGCTTTAACTTGTCTAGTGCTTGTATTCTGCACTTCGTTACATTCGCTCTGGAACAGTCAAGCATTTTCCCAATGTAAGTGTCCGTGTCGCCAATGAAAAAATACTGTAAAACGATATTACGCTTTCGTTCTTCAATAGCTTTCAATGCACGAGCCAGTTGTTCATCTTCGATTGATACTTTTTCTCCACAGACTTCAAATACCGCAACATAATCCGTAGAATATGTATCTTCTGTACCTATGGAATTTAAGAGGTCGTCCATAATTTCGGCGAATGGCATTTCTTTTTTCTCTGAACGACGTATCGCTCGATAGAAGTCAATCGCTCTATGACGTATAACTGTTTTAATAGCACAATCGAATTGATGACAGGTTTTTTCTTGTAGTTCTGACGGTTTCATTTTCCTCACCTCCTTTCGCTAGTCGAAAAGAGGTGTCTGCCCCTTTTCATATATACCGCGTTGAAAGTGGGGGACAGCGTAACCAAAATCGAAAAAACTTTAAAAAATTTTTTTCTGGCATGAAAAAAGCCCGCACAAAACATATAGTCTGTACGAGCTTTTAAAACTGTGCTATATTCAGTTGTTATAAAAATGCCGTTAGGTTCAAACTGATTGCGTCGAGGTATATCTAAAATATTCCATAATGACAACTCCTTTACGGCACTATTCTAATTTAATCAGACAGAAAAGAAATTGCACCGTTTTTAATTTCTAAGATTTCGTCGGCTTCTTCTGCCAAATGCTTACTGTGTGTAACCACAACAACACATTTTCCTAATTCATGTGCAGTCTTTTTCAGCAAAGCAATGATTTCATCAGCGGTAGTTTCGTCAAGATTTCCCGTCGGTTCGTCTGCCAAAAGTACATGAGCGTCGCTGGCTAATGCTCTTGCAATCGCTACACGCTGTTGCTGTCCGCCAGATAGTTGCAATACATTTCTCTGCCAGTATTCTTTTCCAATGCCGACTTCTTCCAATAATTTTTCAGCATTTCCACTACCACCTAATTTGACATTTTCAACCGTTGTCAAATAATCAATCAGATTATAATTTTGAAATACCAATGAGATATTATGCTTTCTGTGGTAATTCAGCCCTTTTTTTGTAATGTCCTCGCCATTGCAAAGGACAGTCCCTTTTACCGCTGTGTCTAAGCCTGCTAACAACGATAAGAGTGTTGTTTTTCCTGCACCACTCGGACCGACAATGGTATAGAAGATACCCTCCTCGAAAGTAGCAGATACATTATTCAAAATGGTTTTATCTTTTTTTGTTTTGTAAGCATAGCTTACATTCTTTACTTCTAACATTTTCGTCGTCCTCCTAACTCATTTCCGATAAAATATCTTTCGGGTTTCTCTTTAGTATTACAATTCCAGATACCAGAACAGAAGCCGTTATCAACACAAGAACACTTACACCGTCCAACAGATACATTTCTGGCGTAACCTCTACGCTGATACTCTGCACGTCCTGCTTTGGTGCAACGTATTCTGTGGATACTTTTCCCTCATTATTCTTTTCTTCCTCTTGCATTTGCTGAACCTGCTGTGATACCAGATAATTTGCAGTTACTTTAGAAACAGCAGGAGCGACAGCAAAGGACAACATAAGGGAGAGAACAGCAATCATAATCGCTTCGCTCCAAATTTGTCCGATAATTCTAAATTTCGGAACACCGAGAGATAAGAAAATACCAACTTCCTGCACCCGATTTTTCAGCCAGAACAGAAATACTAAAACAAGGATAACAAAACTTGCAACAGAGATTACCAATATCATCATTTCGCTCACTTTTGCTAAATCATTGAAGTTTGAGGACATGGTTTCGGAATTTCCGTTATTGTCAATCAAATCATATTGCTCCCAATTGATGTCTACTTTTTGCAGATTTTCTTTTACTTCGTCGTAAGCTTCCACATCTTCCACTTTGAAATAGGCTCTTTCATATAATGGACTTGTTTCACCCTCTGCCTTTTCTGGAAATCTCAAATCTGTAAATATTACATTTTCCGAACGGTAAGTATCTCCCTGCATAAGTGGGGACATCTTTTGATCCACTTGATAAATTCCAACAATCTCAGCTTCTGATACCTTTGAATTTTCAGTATCGTGGTAATCATTAAAAGAAATCTTATCGCCGATTTTCAGATTATTTTGCTTTGCCAGTTCCTCTGAAATGACACACATATCTTTATCCTCTGGGGTTATCATTCGTCCCTCTTTGATATGCAGGTTTCCAGATAAAACATTTCTGTCTAGTTTCATATCTTTGTTTCCAATTAAACTTACACCGCCAACATCTGCATTCTGGTCTACATCTTTATCTTCAATCCTTTTGAAATTTACAGGGTTTACGGGAGTTGTTACTGTTGTAATATTGTAATCAGCAATTCCTTTTGCTTTTGCCAATTTCTCAATGTCTTTTATATCTAAGCTTTCAAATTCATTTGTTGTCCAGCCTGTCCAAGTCTCCACACCATTGATAATCTCTTTTTCCTGATGGTAGCCACCAAAACTACCTTCCTTATCATTACCAATCTTTTCTGAGTATTCACGAACTCGCTTTGTTCGGTACTCTGCATTTCTTTCTAAAAGAAAGCCTGCACCTATGGCTTGTCTGGTTTTGTCCTGCACCTCAATACTGGCATTTTTGCTCGCCACACCTGCAAGAAGCAAGGTACTGATTGCAAAAACAATCAACAATAAGAGAATACTTTTTACGGGCTTTCTGAACACAGAACGCCTTGCCAATCCAAAAAAATTCATGTACTATCCCTCCATTTTTGCTAATATATCTTTTGGGTTTGCTCGTAATATCGGAAGAATGGAACAGCACAATGCCACCAAAATAACTGCACCGCCTAAAAGGAACAACATTCCAATATCTTGTATCTGCAAAACCACTTTCAGATTTTCTGTTACTGTTTCTGAACCGGTAATGACGTTTTGCAAAACGCCCGAGAACAATTTACCAATGGCTGTTGCTCCTAAAACCGAAAGTGTAAATACACTGCCTGCTTCTAATAAAGTTTGCAGGAAAATTTCACTTTTTGTCTTGCCGAGGCTCATAAAGATTGCCACCTCTTTTTGCCTTGTCCGCATCCACATACATAACAGCAGGGAAACAACAACAGTACCAGTTACCAATGTAAGTACCAGCATAAGATTTGCCACCTTACTGATTTGCTCTAATGGAGCAGACATCTGTTGATAAAGGGTATCGGAAGTGCTAAGTTCTACATCATTTCCGAATATTTTTTGCAGGCTGGTTTCCAGCACATCTAATTTTTCTGGTCTTTTTGAATAAACGCAGAGTTTTTCAAATTCAGCTTCTTTGAACAATTCTTTATAAGTGCTGTTGTCAATAAAGACTTGATTTTCTATTCGATTGACCGCCGTAGTTTTTGACGGCTGGTCTTTTTCCGCATTTCCTGCGGACATGAAAATTCCAATAATCTGAACAGATACTTTTGTTCCGTTTTCTGTACCTAGTTCAATCGTATCTCCAACCTTTAGTCCATTTTGATTTGCAAGGTTCGCATTGATAACAGCACCTTTTTTCTCATGTTTGATATAATCGCCAGAAGCTAAGCGGTACTGCATTTCTGAAAAAGGACTGTCTTTTTCCAAATCATCATAGGAGAGCAACGCTATTTTCAAATTTTCCTCATTCGTAGAAGTATTGAGCGTAACGGGAGCAAAATCATTCGGAAATACCTCTTGTCTGCCGATACGGTTGATAGACGAAACATCTTCCAGCGTTTCAATCTTGTTTACTTCATTCTCGGTTATCTTGCTGTCCTTACTTGTAATTTCAGCTACAATCTTAGAATTTGTCTTTTCCTGCATGGCTTGTTTGGACTCATTTGTAGTCCTTAAAATCATGCTTGTACCTAAAATCATACTGTTTACAAGTATCAAAACAATCAACAGAAGAATGGTTTTTCCTTTTTTTCGCTGTAAATAGCGAAAGCCAAGTTGATAAAACTTCATACTTCACACCTCTATTCCCAACGAGCTACGACAACCTTTGTTGCATTAAAATGAAGTGTGTCTGAAAACTCTCCATAGAGATATACTTCAGATTGTTTTTTTACATCGGATATAGAACCCGTTGTTACATTCCTAACACCAGACTGTGCATTTACTGTGGCAATGACAAATTCACAATCTGGGTTATAGGTTACAGAAACAGCATTCTCTTTTTTTTCCATTCCCGGTGCTTCTATTTTTATCCCAGCTCCACCCTCAATATCTTTTGCTTGATTTACCAAGCAACCATTGTCTGTAAATTCCAAAACACTTCCTATCAAATTAGCAGAATCTAATATGTCGTTTCCTTTATTTTCTGAAGAACCATTTGCATTTTCTTCATTCGTATTAGAATTGACAATAGGATTAGACGTATCTGGTTTTTCATCTGGACTTGCACCACACCCCGTCAATGCACAGATACATAATCCAACTGCTACAAATTTACTGATGTTTGTTTTTTTCATTTTTGTATTCCACCTTTCTTGTTCGATATGCCCCTATTGTAAAAGGAAACCATTCTAAAAATCCTGTAAAAAAGTAAGAAAATCATCATCATTTTTTAGAGGATTTTTACAGACTTTTCTGTTATACTGTCTATAATTTATATAGAAAAGGATTGATACATTATGAAAATACTTCTTCTGGAAGATGATTTAGAATTATGTAAAAATATAAAAATTTCGCTGGAAAAAGAAAACTATATGGTTGATTGTTGCAATGACGGGGAAACCGCTATGCTGTATGCCTTAAATACCGACTATGCTTATGACCTCGCCATTGTAGACCGTATGCTACCAATCATTGACGGTTTGACAATCATAAAATCTATGCGTAGAAAAGGAATATCTATTCCTATCCTTATCATTACTGCCATGAGTACCCTTGACAATCGGGTTGAGGGTTTAGACGGCGGTGCTGATGATTACTTAGTAAAGCCATTTCATATCAAAGAATTGCTTGCAAGAGTTCGGGCATTGACAAGGCGACCTGCCAATATCCAGTTATCGTCTAAATTACAATATGGAGATTTAACTTTCGATAAAGACAGCCGAACCTTATCTACACCCGTCAATTCTATTTTATTAACTTCAAAGGAAACCGAATTGACTTTTGTATTTATGCAGAACCCAGAAACACTATTTTCCCGTGAACAGCTTATCCTTAAAATCTGGGGCAGTTCTTCTGAGGTGGAAACTGGCAATGTAGACAGTTACATTTCTTTTCTGCGAAAACGCCTAAAAGAGTTAAAAAGTTCCTGTAAAATAACAACGGTCTACGGTGCAGGGTACAAACTGGAGAAAGAAACATGTTAAATAATTTATACCGAAAACTTCATATTCTGTTTGCAAGTTCTGTTATGCTGATTATTACCCTTGTGATTTCCTTTGTTGTTGCGAACACAGTTCACACGGAAAAAATCAACGAAAGCACCTTGTTTCAAAGATTGACAACCTTGCTGATTTATCAAGTGGAAAGTGCTTCTTCGGATATGGATAAGGAACTTAAAGCCTACGAAGAAAGTTATCATATTTTTTCCTTGATTAGCGATACAAAAGGAAATACCATTTATCAGAGTAATTTTCCATTTCCAACTCCTACGGACAATCTGTTGCATGATGTAGAAAAGCAGATTTCTACACAACCATTATCACAAACAGAAAACAGCACAACTTCACAAGGCGGTTTTCTGGAAATAAGAGGAACACATCACGATACTTATTTTGTTATTCCTGCTACCATTCGGACAGCAAATGATACCGTATATCATGCAACCTTTTTTTATCAGACAGCCAGTTTGACGGATATTTTACAAAAGACATTGCCTATCTATCTTCTTATCTGGTTTTTGGCTTGTATCGTTGTTATCGTGCTGACCCGTTATCTGCTGAAAAAGTCGTTTGCTCCAACGGAACGGATACTGCAAAGCCAAAAAGATTTTGTTGCAACAGCGTCCCATGAATTAAAATCTCCACTTGCTGTTATGATTTCCAACACGGATATGCTTCTTGATAATGTTTCCTTAAACGAGCAGGCAAGGCAAGCCGTACAGACCATAGATTTTGAATGTATGCGGTTATCCCGTTTAGTCAAAGATATGTTGCTTCTGGCTTCTTCCGACGCTAAAACATGGACATTGCATAAAAGCACAATCAATGTAGATACCTTACTCATCACGTTATATGAAACCTACGAACCCGTCTGCATGAAGCAGAATTTAGAACTAAAACTGCATTTATCCGAGGAAAGTTATCCTGCCATGCTTACCGACAAAGACCGATTATTTCAAATCTTGTGTGTCTTTATGGATAATGCCATTCAACATTCCAAGAATAATTCTTTGATAGAGATAGAAGTAATCGCCACCGAAAAGAATATTGCTTTTTCTGTGGCAGACCACGGACAAGGCATTTCTGATGAAGATAAGCAGTATATTTTTGACCGCTTTTATAGTGGCGACAAGTCCCATACGAACAAATCAAATTTTGGACTGGGACTAAGTATCGCCAAAGAATTAACCCAAATGCTGAACGGCACAATAACTATCAATGATACTGCTGGTGGCGGTGCTACTTTTACTGTTAAATTTCCTCTGAAATAGATTAAGGCTTGCAGATCATACAATATGTATGGAGCAAGCCTTTTTTCAAATCTTTGTCTTTTTGGTAATCTTGTAAATATATTCTTCTGGGGTAGGGCGTTTATTACCAAAATATTTTTTGAAATTTGCCTGCACCTCTGGGTCTGGGCTGTTCATGGCTTCATCAATCGTTGCTTCAATATCAGCCCGTATATCAGCCAATGAAACACCGCCAGCCTTTGCACCTGCTTTCAAAGCTTTTTTAATATCTCGTTTTTTTAGACCTATCATATTTCAAATAACCTTTAATCTATATATTTTTCATAAACATTTTTTACATAAAAGTGGCTATTAAGCCAAAAGCTAAAATACCAAACATAAGAAAACCGAAAAAAGCACTAACACATAAAGCGACGATTGAAAATACATCTCGTCGTTTGGGATTTTTTACTAACGAAACCGAAAGAACAAAACCAGATAATATCGAGATTACATTTAATACAATCAATCCCGTTTGAAGTCCTCCTGTAATTTCTTCTGTAAAAAGAGAAATCAATAACGTGATAAATGGTAACAGCGAAATGATAAATGTAATAACACTTAATTTATTTTTTTTCATTTTATATTACCTCATTTCTTTTCGTCCAAAGCATTTAATAGAAACATATAGTGCAAGGGCTGATATGATTACAGCACACGGTATAAAAGGAAATAGCGATATTGTACTTCCTGTTCCCGTCGTTGTTACAGTATGTAATGCGTCTGATACGACATAACCACTATAACAATAAGGGTACACTAACCATAAAGGCGTATTAGCAATTAAAACCCCCGGAATTATTAAGAGTAAATTTAATCCCATAGACAATAGTGGTTTTTCAAATAGTACAGTAATCGCCCACATACAAGCAATAGCTGGAATCATTGTTGCAAACAATTTTAATGTCCATGTGAGTAAGTAGAAAACAGGAATATTTTCTGCCACATTCATTATTTTAGTAGCAATAATGCCTGCAATGATGAATGAACTGAAAAAGATTAATAATTCAATCATTAAAAAACTTAATAATACAAAGAACTTTGCCAATGCAAGTTTTCCTTTACTGATGGGCAAAGCAAGCATTTTTAATATACCATTATTCTTTGTTTCTCTGTTGGAAATCATAACGCAAACAATTACCATTGAAAATGGAAGTAAATAATATCCAAAAAGTAATGCACTTTGAATGAACATTGCCGACCAAGCGTCTGTATATTCTGGCGTCATATACATACTAATACTAGATACGCCAGAAATCACAACTAAGATAGGCGGAATTAAAAGCAAAGGTAAAATCATAGACCTTTTTACTTTCATAAATTCTATTTTTAACAATTCAATAATTGACATACGATTGCCCCCCTTTTATTCATAATGCTTTATTTTGCAAAGATACCAGCCAATCATAAAGAATATGATTGTTTCAAAAACTCCCAATATTAAAATACCTGTATCAATACTTGCTGTTGAAGCTACCGCAGGTTTCATCATCAGTACAAATGGATTGACAAGAAATAGTGATATATCTGAAAGGGACATTGCCATACCGCTAAAAAAACCTGCTACTCCAATACCTAATGTAAACCATATATTTTCACATCGTGATGACACCAAAAGCATAAATGCCAATACAGGTAAAGATGATACAAAGCAATATCCTGTATATTTGACAAGTGTTAGTAACTCAAAAGTTCCGTTGGGTAAAAAGATATTTCCAATAATACACAATGCTCCATTTTGCAAGACGATACAAAAAGTAAGCAAAACAAATAATATATAAAATTTATTTTTGAAAATAGATGATGTCTTAAAAGGAAGCATATACATCTTTTTAATTGCATTTCCTTGAAACTCCATATTATATGTTAAAGTTGTTGCCACGATAATGCCGAACATATTAAGAACCATAACCATTCCATAAAGTTGTGTCAGCAAAACGTCCATAGGCGGAAGCGGTAAACTCAACAAAACCTCTTTACGAACTATAAAATTTACAAAAGCGTATAATGCACCAAGAAGTCCAACAAGCGGTAAAACCACTAATATTCCAGTACGTTTACATTTTTTTAATTCTACGGTTAAATTCTTCATAATTTTAACCTCTGCTTTCTATTGGCATTGTCCTCATCAATCATAGATAAAAACATTTCTTCTAAGTTATCATTTTCAAAGCCAGCTTGATGTGCCGTCAATTTCAAATCATCAAGACTTCCTTCAAATAATAATCTTCCATGATTTAAAATACCAATATTGTCTGCTAATAATTCAATTTCTGACAGCATATGTGACGAAATTAGAACCGTACAGTCATATCTTTTTGGAAGTGTTTTAATGAGATTGCGAATTTCGTGAATACCTGCTGGATCTAAACCATTGGTTGGTTCATCTAAAATTAAAACTGGTGGTTCGCCAAGTAGAGCAGAAGCAAGACCTAAACGCTGTTTCATTCCTAAAGAATATTTTTTTGCCAAGCGATTACCAAATTCAGATAATCCTACTAATTCTAATGCTTTATCAACACTTGACGCTGGAAGTTCTAAAATTCTACGAATAATATCAAGGTTTTCTCTACCTGTTAAATTTGGATAGAATGACGGAGACTCGATAAATGAACCAACTTCTTTCAAAATACGAACACGGTCATTCGGGAAAGTCATGTTATCAATTTGAAATTCTCCATCAGTAGGTGCAGTCAAACCCAAAAGCATTTTCATAGTCGTAGATTTCCCAGCACCATTTGGTCCGAGAAAACCGTAAATACTACCTTTCTTAATGTGTAAAGATACGTGGTCTACTGCAATAAACTCTTTGTATGTTTTTGTCAAATTTTTAGTTTCAATCATGTTTTTCATAATTTTTAACTCCTTTCTCGTTACTTATAATATAAAACACCGACATTACAGCAACATTCTCTCTACCTTACATTTACCTTACAAATGCGAAAATGACTGTTCAACTTTTTTCAGAATGTTATAATAGGATAAAGAAAAAGATAAAGAGAGTGTGACAAACAAATGAAAGATACATACTTAAAATCAAAAAAAGTATTAATAGTTGATGATGAAGAAAGTTTAAGAAGTATGCTCATTACCATATTAGAAGATGAAAACTTTTTTAATATTATTACCGCTGATTGTGTAAAATCAGCTTTGGAAATCTGCCAACAGGAAAAACCAGATATAGCTATATTAGATGTTATGCTTCCAGACGGAAACGGTTTTGAACTTATGGACGCACTAAGAAGTTTCACTAATATTCCAGTAATATTTTTGACTGCAAAAGATGATATACAAGATAAATATTCTGGTTTTGGGTTAGGAGCTGACGATTATATAACAAAACCCTTTATGCCAAAAGAACTTGTCTTTCGCCTAAATGCCGTATTACGCAGATGTTATAAGGAAGATAGCCCTCTTATAGAATTACATGATTGTAAAATTGATTTGGCTAATGCACAAGTTATAAAGAACGATGAAGTTTTACCTCTTACCGCAAAAGAACATGATATTTTAGAAACACTTGTACGAAATGCTAATCATATTGTAACAATAGACGCTCTTTGTGAAGCTGTATGGGGCGATAACCCATTTGGATATGGAAATTCTCTCCTTGCTCATATTCGACGTATAAGAGAAAAAATTGAACTTAACCCCTCAAAACCAAAATCATTAATAACTGTTAAAGGATTGGGATATAAAATAAACGTGGAAAGCAGGTTACAATAATGCGTAATTTTGGAAAATTTATCAGTAAACATTTCTTTATATACTTATCAGTAGTAATTCTTATAGTGCTTTTAGATTTATTAATTTTCTTCCTAACTTTTAATGGTACTGTCAACAGTATAAGCAAAGATAATCCTATTCAAATACTAGAAAAAGTATCTAATAACCTTACTATTCAAAATGGAGAATATATATTAAATAATAAATGTCAAAAAGATTTAGTTACAAACAATATCTGGGGAATAGTAATAGATGATAATGGTAATGTAGTATGGAAACACAATCTACCAAAAGAAATACCATTAAACTATTCATTACAAGATGTTGCTACCTTTTCTAAGGGGTATATCGAAAATTATCCCGTATTTACATGGAAACAAGGAAATGATTTATTAGTATTAGGTTATCCAAAGAACAGCTATTCAAAATTTATGACTAACTATCTTCCCTTATCAGCAATACAGAAAACACCCTTTCTTTTTTTGATTATGTTAGTATCAAATATTGCCATTCTATTTATTGTGTACTACTTATCAAAACGAAATGTGATGTTAAAAATTTCCCCTATACTCAATGGAATAGATAAACTATCACACGGCGAAACGGTTACACTTAATATAAATGGAGAATTGGAAGAAATTGGAAATCGTATCAACGAAACGTCATTGCAATTAAAAAAACAAAATCAAGCAAGAGCAAACTGGATAAGTGGCGTTTCACACGATATACGAACACCCCTTTCCATGATTATGGGATATGCAGATAGAATATCTTCTTCATTAAATGTTGAGGAAAACGCTAGAAAACAAGCTAATATTATCAAAATTCAAAGTGTAAAAATCAAAAATTTGGTTCAAGATTTAAACCTTGTAAGCCAATTAAATTATAATGTGCAACCACATCAAGAAAAACCAGTTCATTTCTGTAAATTGATACGAGAAATTGTTGCTGAATATCTAAACAGCAATATAAATAATAAGTTTGAATTTGAATTGAACTTAAACCATAATACAGAACAAATCACTATTATAGGCGACGAAAGATTGCTATGTCGAGCAATACAAAATATTATTTCTAACAGTATCAATCATAATGAAAACGGCTGTATAATTTCAGTTAGATTAGAAATAAATGGAAATAATTTAGAATTAGTAATCAGCGATAATGGAAAAGGAATTTCCGAAAAAGAACTACAAAAAATACAATCGACACCTCATTATTTACAAAGTACAGATAATAGGTTAGATTTGCGACATGGTCTAGGACTTCTTCTTGTGAAAGAAATCATTTCTATTCATAAAGGAACAGTTTCCATTTCAAGTGCATTAAATAAAGGCTTTTCTACAACTATTTCCTTACCTATAAATAATCAATGACAAAACCGTAGCTTGTATATCACATCAGAGTGTTATATTACAGGCTACGGTCTTTTTATATCATTTATCCTACAATCTTCCAGTTACTATCCTTTTGTAACACAAGCTCATACTGTGATACCTGCGTCGCCTTTGTCTGATTATCAAGGAATTTTACCGCTACCTTGACTTTCACATTATCCCCGTTCTTTGTAAAGATAGGGTTTACCAATTCAGAATAAAGGTAGTCCCTGCCGATAGGTTCAATCACATTTCCAGCTACATAGTAGGCAAGCTCTTTTTCTGTGGCTGTTGGGTAGAGCTTAAAGAATGTTTCCAGAAATGCGGTAGCGTCATTGACGGTATCAGCGTCTACGCTTGCGTCTGCTTCTGGTGTCTTTAGCTCATAGTCTGATTTTTCGATTGCTGGTGCAAGGGTAGGGTTCTGAACGATTACCATATCCCCGTCAGCGTCTACATGGACTTTTACGGTATAGGTTGCCTTGACATTTCTTGTCTGTTCTCCCTCTTTTATCTGCTGATCTACTTCGTAGGTAGCAGAAAAAGTGTCCGTTCCCGATTGCTCGATATGCCACACAATCACATCTGTAACTGTGGAGCTGGTCGGTATATCGGTTCTAATGGTATCTATATTCAAGTCCTGCAATTCCTTTGTCAGATAACCGTTGATTGCCTGCGTCCTTGCTTCAATCGCTTCTTTACTGTTACTCCATGTGTAGTAGGACTTCGCAAAGTTCTTCACGAAATTTTCTATCCCGTTGGTGTCCTGTAAGCGAAGCTCAATGATTTCTTTTTCGTGGGTCGTGTGCTGGTCGATAGCCGTAAAATTCTTATACACCCCAAAACTCACGCTTGCGATAAGCACCACCCACAACGCAATCACGGTTTTCTGATGTGTGCCTACCTTGACAGTACGCACCTTTTTTTCTTTTGGTTCTTTGATAGTTTCTGTCTGTTTCTTATTCTTCTTAAACATATTTTTCAAGTCCTTTCTATTGTTTTACTCGTCCTGCACCGATTAAGTGCTGTTGCCAGTAACTACTGCTTAGGTCTGCATATCCTATCGGGTCGCCTGCATGGTACATCTGGTTATTTCCCACATATATTCCCACATGGGTTACATACGAACCAGCATTATAGGTGGAATGGAAAAACACCAAGTCCCCAGCCTTTGCCTGCGAGAGTGGAAGATGTTGGGTAGCGTCATACTGTGCTTGTGCTGTTCTCGGTAAGGAGATACCAGCTTTTCCATAGCACCATTGCACAAGTCCGCTACAATCAAAGGAAGTGTTCGGGTTACTGCCACCATACACATACTTCCAGCCTTGATATTTCAACGCTTCATTCATAATCGCTTGTGCCGTCGCATTATCAAAATGTGCCACAGTCAGATATTGATTGACTAATTCCACATAGAACATATTTCCATAGCCATACCGCCAGCCCCCGTTCTTCGCAACAGCTATCGGGTTGGTGTAGGTTACTTTCTTTCCGCCCGATTTCTCACGGGCGAAGCTCTCTGCAAGATTGTAGGTATGTTTCTTTCCTTTTCCTGCCACATATCCCACATAACCACCGCCATAGTTATAGGACTGTATCGCTACATTCAAATCGTCGATACCTTGATTTTTGCAGGAAGAAAGCAGGGACGCAAAATATTTACACCCCTGCTTGATTGAGCTTTCTGTATCTAAAGAGTTGGGCGGTAGTCCCAGACTTTCTGAACTCTGCATAACATCTTCTGCCGTACCGCCACTTTCTACTTGAATGATAGCCAGTAGCACATTGACATACTCGGAAATGCCGTATTCCCTGGCATATTTTTCCACCATAGGCTGATGTTTCAAGACTTCTGCGGATAAGTTCATACCCGTAATGCCAGAAGAAAAGTTACTGTTCTCGTCGTCGCTGTCCGCACTAATCAAGACACCAAAGAAAAGCACCAGAGAAAAGAGGATAGGAAACAGACTGCCAATGATAGCGATATGTTTCAGTTTCATTTTTTCTTCTGTCCTTTCTTCATTACAAGACTACGGTTCTTTTCGGTATGTTCTGTTGTACGCTTTGATTGTTCAAAGGTCTGTGTCTTTGTAGTACGCTCTGCTTTGTAGTTCTGGCGTGTTTCCTGCGATACCACTTTTTCTACATTCTGCCTATGTACTGGCTGTACAGACTGGGTCGCTTTTCTATCAGAAGCACCAGAAGATAGCGGACGCTCTTTGATAACACTTGTCTTGACTGGCTCACTTGTTTTTGAAGTGGTCGCTGTGGCAGGGCGTTTGACTTCCTGCGTCTTTTCCATACTCGGCTTTGGAATGGTTGAAGCCGTGGCTGGTCGCTCATGGGGACGGGTAGCTCCCGTTGTCGCTGATCCGTCAGCCTTTCGCTGTGCCTGCCTTGCTTCTTGTGCCTTTTGAAGCTCCATACGCTTATCGGCGATATTTTGTCTATGCTGTGTCTGCTTTTCCAATCGTCCCGTTTGTCTGGACTGCTGTTCCTGCACCATACCACGCTTGAAGTCAGACACGCTGGACTTTGCTTTTTCCTTTGCGGAATATACCGCATAAGCGGTCTGTGTTGGCATATCCTTGATATTCTCTTTGACAGCGTTTGCCTTGTCTTTTACTTTATTTTTCGTATCTAAGACAGCACCAACCTTTGAGCCTGCACGCTGTCCCATGCTGGAAGTGGTATTGCCCCGATTTTCTTTTGAAGCTGTATTTTTTCTTTCCGCTCGTTTATTAGCAACGGCACTTCCAGCCACCGCACCAGCGACACCGCCCGAAATACCGCCAGCACTTACCGCCCTTGCAATACGGTGTTCCATACGCCTAGCCCCATGTCGCATAAACAGATACGGTCTGCGGAAAATTCTTCGTCCCATGCTTTGACTGTCATTAGCGTTCAAAGAGAACATACTCATTAAATCGCCCAGCTTCATGTAGATACCAGCGAAACATACTATCTGCAAAAACGCCACCATGAAAAATGGATAGTCTGTGGATATGTTATAAAACATACTGGAAATACTGAACGCCACCGTTACAATGAGCGTTATTCCTGCCCGTGTCATAATGGTATTAAACACCCTCACGATTGCCTGCTTTGCCATGCTTTCATAGCTCGGTATCATGGAAAGTAAAAAGCTGATAGGTAAAAACATTGCAAAGATAATAAAAAGTATCTGGCTGAACAACATCATGCCCGTAAGTAAGAATACAAATATTGTTATCCCTAAATTGAAGAACAATAGGAAGAACACCATGCCTAAACGGTTTACCACCTGCGGTATCGTCAGATTGTTGTTGTCGTTGTCCTCGATTTCTGTTTTCACGACTTCCTCTCTGGTCTTTCCGTCCTCGTCCTCTGGGCTTGCCGATACGAGAGCTTCTACACGGTCTGCCCCGATTTCCTCTGCGTTGCTGTTTCCAAATTGCAGAAGTAGCCACGGCTGTTCCACTTGAATAGAAAATAAGCTGTCCCGTATCAAGTCTACGCTGTCCTTGCCCTCGCTGTCAGAGTTGGGGAGCATGATTTTTGTTCCCAAATCAAGTGAAGCGGTACTGATGTCTGATGAAAATTCATTTATCTTCTTGATGTAATCGGGAGCATAGGCGATAAACGAAGCGGACAGTACGAACACCACTACAAAGTTGATAACGGCGTGAAGTGCCTTGCTGGTTTCCCGTTTGATAAGTCCCGTATAGGCAACATAAAGTCCCACCACTAAGATAATGAGAAGCAGGAAACCAACATAAAAGCCCGTAGAAGAAAAGCCGTTCTGTGTTACGCCTGCAAGGGTCTGTATGCTCTTTCCGATACTGTCTGCCATATCGTTAATGAAGTCCAGCTTATAGGCTTCCTGCACCACATAGCCCGTAGCATTGCTTAAATAAAGGCTTATCGTCCAGACAAAGTTGGTAATGCAGTAAAGCCCGTACTGCACCGATTTTCCAATCCCGTCCAGCCAGTTCCACGGCAACCACGACCAGCTATTATCCACATAAAAATCAAGCTGGTAGTTGGAAAGGGGATATTTTGAGTAAAGATTTTCTGCGTTTATGGTATCGTCCACAAGCCCCGTTGCATGAGCCACCGTCCCCAGAAGTGAAAGCAGGATAAGGGAGAGTGCCACCACGAACAGAGCCATTTTGAGAAAGTGGAAAATCTTCTTTTTTGTGAACGCACCTTTTATCCTTTCTTTCATCACTCCACCTCATTTCTCTGTACGGGCGGTCTGGTATCAAAGGCGTGTAGCAGTTCTTCAAAGACGGGGTGTATCTGTACCACACCGACACGCCCGTATAAGTCCTGCAATAAACATTGTCCGTTTTCCAAATCACGCAAGCGTTTCTGGTTGTTTTCATCGTCCTTGTCGATACCGAAAAATTCTAAGGTCTGCTTTATCTCGTTTATATCCGTGCTTCTAAAGGCAAATTTCAAGCCGATATTGTTTTTCAGACTTTCCTTTGAAACATCATAGGCAGACTGGGTAACAAAATAAACGCCTGCCTGCATAGCTCGTCCAGCACGAACCAGCTTGTTAGAGAGCGTTTCTCCTTGTGCCACATTTAAGAACGCCCACGCTTCATCAAGGTCTACAATCTTAAAAATGCTTCTGTCGCTGTGAATGAAGTCGAGTGCAAAGGTACTAATCACAATCAGCATAGACACCGATAATAATTCAATGGTTGTGTATTCATTAAAAGTGGTGTCTTTATCTGGCAATACTAAGTCCGCTACTTGAATGATATTGAGCTGATTATCTAGGCTGATTGTATTTTTTACTGTCCCGTCTGAAAACAATAAATGTGCAAAATCATAGTTCGTAAAACTGGCAATATGATTTGCAATATGGTTCGCAATCGGCGTATTTTCTTTCCGTAATTCTGTGATAACATTTAACAGCCCTCGGTGTTCGCTTTCAGATACATTGCTGATTGCACTAATAAGCACAGGAAATTTATCTCCGTCACGGGTAGAGATACCCGTTAAGAATGTTAAAATTTCTTTTGCCAGCGTCGCTCCGTCCTCTTTGTCTTTCATAATCACAAATGGGTCAAGAAGTCCTGCATTGTCCTTGTCGCTGGTAAGATTTACGATATTGATTTCATGGGCGATTTCTGGAAGTGTTTCTTTCCAGTTGCCACGCTATAGCGATAGGTAACTTTTTGATGTTATCTCCAAGTTTTCCCCCGCTTCACACCGTACATGAAACTTTCGCTTCATACGGCGTTCCATCATATCCAAATAGATTTATAAGTTATTTCCCAGTTATTGTCTGGTATCCGTAATTCGTCCGTATTCTGTTCAGTTTTTTCTTCTGCTGACTATTAAGAACATAACCTTTTAACAGTGATTTTGCTTCGTCTGCTGATTCTGTTAGGATTGCCTTTGCAATGGGAATTTCCACAAATGCCAGATTAGAATATCTATCAAGGTTATCTCCTTTGTCTGATTTGTGAATACATATCAGAGTGGACGGAGTTCCTCGACGATTCATTACATAGCAGTTGCCTTGTTGTGCGATATATGCCGAAATACGATTGTCGTTAAACTCTACGCTATCGGCAGGGTTTTCATTTTCCAACAACGCTCGGATTTCTTCTTTTGTTACAACTACAACGTCCTCATGCACCTTGTTTCTCCCTTGCTTTGTAAAATTACAAATATCTTGCGAGAAATTCATAGGATTTTTGTGTTGTACTCCTTGAATCGGCAATAGCGGATTATCCGCAATCATCACTATTTTTGTTTTTGGTCTGATTCCTTTTGTCCTGCTCTGAAATTCTGAACTTGTACTTTCAAATGGAACTGATTTTGCAATGTTCCTTAAACGGATTCGTATGGTCGGTAAGAGAGCGTAACTTACTTCTGTCAGGTTGTTATATACGTTAGTTGCTATGCAGTAGTAATTCTGCATACCGATAACTGTCAGATTATATCTGCTGATATTGAAGCCAGTCGTATGTCTGGCTATATCTTTTACCTTTAACTTTAGATTTGTTTTCGCTTTCTTTAATGCTTTTTGGTTCATATCTGTTTTGGCAACATAACCGTGTTTCGTTCTTCCTTTTGGAATGACTTTGATTTTGAACCCCAGAAAATCTGATGAATTTTTCTTCAGATTTACTACCTTTGATTTCTCTGGACTGATTTCTAATTTCAGCCTTTTATTAAGAAAATCTACGGTACTGTGGTAAAATCTTTGTGCTTCTCCATAGGTTGAACACATGATTTTAAAATCATCAGCGTAACGTACAATAAAACCGCTTTTCAGTTTGGTATATTTCTTTGCGTATTGAAGCCACCCATTTTTACTGCGGTTCTTCGGCTGGAATGTTTCCCACTGACTGCTTACCCACCAGTCTAATTCATTAAGGACTATGAGGGAGAGCAGTGGACTTAACAGACCGCCTTGTGGCGTTCCTTTTTCTGGGACACCCTCGCCGTCAATTTCGGCTTTCAGCATTTTGCTGATAATGCAAATCAATCTTTTATCCCGAATACCAAGTGTCCAGATTTGTTTTAATAGTTTTCCATGATTGACATTATCGAAAAATCCTTTAATGTCTACGTCAACACAGTAATGATATTTTGATAAATTTATCAGTGTCGTTACTCTGCTGACTGCATGGTGGGCACTTCGATTCGCACGGAATCCATAGGAATGATTATGGAACTTTGGTTCGCATATCGGCTCTAGGACTTGCAGGATACATTGTTGTACCAGCCTGTCCCAGATACACGGAATCCCCAATGGACGCATTTTATCGCTCCCAGCTTTTGGAATGAAAACACGTCTGACTGATTTGGGGCGGTAGTTGCTAAGGCTTTCCCGAACGGTAGCAACAATCTCAGCATTGCTGAGTTGTTTTATATCGTCTATCGTCATTCCATCCGTTCCAGCCGTTTTACTGCCACTGTTTGATTTCAGATTACGGTAAGCTAAACAAATATTTTGTTCCGAACCAATAATTTCAAGTAACTTATAAAAGTTATTACCGTTCTTGCTCTGTGCGTATAACTCGTCATAAATATGTTGCATATCATAATACTCGTTATAGCGGAGCTTGTTTTTCTTTAGCATGGTCTGTACCCTCCTTGTTTGCAGGAGCAAGTACATCTCTTAGTCTTACTCGAACCCATACCATTTTTCTTAGTAATTCTATTCTTCATATGACTAGTGGCTATCCCTCCACCGCTTGTTATCACGGTTTCATAGGTACTGTGCCACCACTCTCACTGACATTAACACACCTTATATCATTGCTAATCTCACAATAACTTTCTGATGTGAACACTTCACAGACAGTAAAATCTCCATGTTGTCAGCTTTCAACGTTCCAAACACACTATCTGTACATATATCCTTAGGTTTCCTCTATAAGCCTGCTACCTTGATAACGCCTTTAACGTTATATGGATTTTCATAAATGCGGAGTCTTACTCACCCACAGTAGCGACACTGTTTGTGTCACTGGACATTTCTATCCAGCCCCGATATAGACCTGTACATTCAAGGATTCGTCAGTAGACCTCTCATCTACATTCTAACCATAGATATTTTATAGACTTCCGGCATATAGGACACAACGCCCACCTCTGGGAATCTTTCGTCAGCATTATCTGTTACGGTGTCTGTCTGCCGACTTCACCGAGCTTCTGACAGAGCCTTGTTTACTCAAGTTTCTGCCAGTCGGAGTATTAAAGTAGCCTTTCAGGGCGTTACCCCGTCATTCGACTATTCGTGTGTTTAGTTCTCCAACACACATTAAATATTGATTTAATGAAGTGCTGTGCCTACTCTTTTCAAGTAGGAACGTTTCGCACCTGATTTTGGGTCTAAGATAACCGCTTGTCCCCCAAACAACACCGAATAATACACAAGAAGATTGTTGCAGAACGACTTTCCACCGCCAAGCGAACCGACAAAAGCAGAAGCAAGGGCATTTGTAACTGTGCCTTTTACGCCCTGCGAAGCTAAAGACGGTTGCAGGTACACATTTCTTCCCGTATCAACGGAATAGCCCATATAGATACCCGTAGTTTCCCCTAACTGCTGGGTCGCTCCAAAGCCAAGCCCTGCCAAGAAGTCTGATTTTACATACTGCACATAGTCATTGATATATCGCTTGCTGGCTGGAAGAAATTCAGAATGAAGCCCCAGCATATCCCCAGCAGGACGCACCAGCTTTACATTGAGGTCATCGTAAAAGTCCTTGACTTCATCACAACGGCGTTTCAGCTCGTCAAGATCGGGTGCAGACACCCGTATCACGTAGCTTAACTTATACATACTTTCTTTGCTCTGGTCTAAATCGGTTTCCAGCTCGTCCACGCTGTCTAATGCGTCCACCACATTTGAGCTGGTTTCACTTCCTGCTTGATAAGCGTGATTGTCAAGGTCTTTCAATTCCTTTTTCTTATTGCGGACGGTTGTTAATGCTTTTCGGTTCTCCACGATTTCTACATTCATAGAAGTATCAACGGGGAATGTGAATTGCTGTTGCTGGAAATAGAAGATTTCACTTGACGGAAAATCAAGCTCCCCGACAATCGCATTGACAGTAAAATAGGACACATAACTTTCCTTGTCCTCATGTTCCAATCTTAAATACCGCTGGCTTTCCTCAATCACACACCTTGTCGGACGGATAAGGTCGTAGTATTTTATCAGCGTTTCTTTCTGTAATTTCTTCTTCGGTAGCTGGTATTCATAATCTTCATAGGCGATACCGTCCCTGCCGTAAAGATGTTCCATGAGATACCCAAAATCGTTGATTTCCAAGCGACGCACCTTAAAACGACGGGAGATTTTATTTTCCAGTAACTTTTCCATTTTCATGTAACGGTTGATTTCATCATTCGGCATGGAAACAAAGTCATTCATCAGCGTGTGGTTCACTTCATGGAGAAATTCCGTGAACGTCAGCCACGCCGATTTTTTGATGTTCTTCAGATTGAGCTGTTCTTCCGTAACCATGAGCTTAAAGCCAAGAAAAAAGCGGTAGTCCACTTGATTGTCCCCAATCATAGATACTAACGCTTCGGTCTGTTCGTCTATCTTCTGATAGGCAACTTCCTTTAATTTTCCAGTTACCAGCTTCTTTGACTGCTCCTGCATACTGCGGATTGAGCTTTCTGTGGCAATCTGCAACGCATGAATTTTACCCTCACGGGACTGTGCGATTAGCTGTCGAAAGCTGTCATGCACGATAAATTTCTGCTCTGCGGATAAGAAAGAATAGTTATACGGTATCAGCTCATAGTAGGCGAATACCTCATTGTCCTTGTTCCAGACAAGGTTATTGTCAATATATTTTATCGGGAACATAGTTCACACTCCTTACTGCCGTGATTGTTTCATTCAAGGTCTGCTTATGCAGTTTTACGGCTTTTCCTGCATAAGTGATTTTAGGTCGCAGGGCATAGGTTATCTGTGATTTCAAAAAGCTGTACGGCTTCTTTCCGTCAAAGGTTTTCTGCGACATAAACCAAGTGAGAGCAACAGGAATACCGAAGTATTTGAGAAATGCTCCCTCAATCATGGAAAGTGGAGGAATATCCCCAAACAGAATGATGATAAATTCCGTAATCACAAACCATGTAATCTGTGTAAAAGTAACGGGAAAGGGTAAGTTAAAGTCATTGATTGCATACAAGACTTTTTCCACGTTCCAGATACCTGTATAAGATTTAATCTTTTTCAAGTTCTTTCAGCTCCTTTCAAAATAGAAAAGGACAGCCATTTTCAGACTGTCCCTTAAAAGAGAAATACGCTGTCAGTAGCAACAATGCTTGTTGCTGATCTTCCAGCGTTAGTATGGTATCTCGCACATACCTCGGCTTGTTTCAATAAAGCAACCGCCCATATCCAAATCTCGCCCGTAGGCTTCATAGTCAATGTAGTTCTGTAAGCTGGGTGGAATGTCGCCAAGTGCCTGCAATTCGTCTATGTAGTAGTAGGCAACGTCTGTCATGGTTTCACAGTCGGGATAATAATAAATATCGTCCTTGTGTTCCACGACTTCTTCCAGCGTCCCGTAGTGGCTGATAAATTCGTCCAGACACTCTACGATATAGTCGGGAAGTTCCTCTATCATTTCATACATCTCATTGAGTTCTTCAATGGAAACATACTCGCCAATCGCAATCGGGAAGTTGTCGGTATCATGGATTGCGTATTCCTCATACTGTTCATTCAAGCCGATTTTTTCTTTCACATCTTCTTCGTCAATGGGGAACGTGAACCAAGCACCGACTAAATAACCCTCATTGTATTTACCAAGATTAGCAATATAAACCGCCATATCATCAATCATAAGCACCACCTCATTTCCTACTCTGGCAGTTCAAAGATACCGTGTTCTGTTACTGAAAATTTCCCGTGTTCCTGCAAGTGAGAAGCGTAGGCTTCAAAATCAAAGTAATATTCTTGACAGTCCTCGGACAGATGTTTGAACGTCGGGTCGTTCATCAGCTTTTGCCTTGCAACATCTATCATGCTTTTGCAGTCTGGATAAACGGTAATCACGTTCCTGCAAATATAAAGTGCTTCTAAATTCTCAAACACCGTAAGTAGTGATACATATTCTTCCTGCATATCACTTGAAAGCTGGCGGTACATAAAATCTAATTCGTTAAGCTGATACACGCTTGTATGTTCGTGAACTTCATCAGCATAAGGCAACACCTTTTCGATAATGCGGTAATCCCCACTTTCTGCACCGATACCTAACTTTTCTTCAAACTCTGCAACATCTATCGGCAGGTCGAACCAGTATGATGTTGTTTCTTCGCCAGTTGTTCCTTTCGTTTCCACCAGCACCCTTGTTTCCTGCATTGTTCCTCACGTCCTTTCTGTTGTTTCATCACATCTTTTATGGTCTGGTACGACATACCAAACACATACTTTGAAAAATCTTCTAACTGTCTTTCTTCATAGTCAGCAAGGTTCAGCCGTTTCATTTCATGCCACACCTTACGCTTGTAAGAGGGCAGGTCGGAAAGATAATCACAGCCGACTTTTGCCTGCATATCCTTAAAAATATCGTTCATTTCATCACTCCAATCTGAAATTTTGGTAAGAAAAAAGCAGTCAATCCTAAGACTAACTGCTTTGTGTGTAGGGATATGAAATTGTAAACTAGATTGTTTGTTATAGATTTATAGTCATAATATATTCTTCGCTGTTTTCATCAACAACAAGAAAACCTGCTTTCTTATACATTTTTACTGCATAATTATTTTTCTGAACAGATAAGGAAATTTTTGAATAACCAAAAGATTTTTCCACTAACAATAATTGTTGCAATAATGAAGTCCCAATCCCTTGTCCTCTATACTTTTGAAAAACAGACATAGCAAGGGACGGTGTATCATTGTCAATGTGTCCGTAATCGTTCATTATTCGCACCCAAATAGCACCTACGACATTTCCTTGAACTTCCGCAACTAAAGCCCTATCATCTTTTCGCTTTCCAAATTCAAAAACATATTCTTGTAATTCTGGACAGTTAATTATTGATTTAGGTGGTGGCTCAACACCGTCTGGAATATAAATTGCTTCATACAAAAAGTCATTGAGTAAATCATATTCTGCTTTTTTAATTTCCCTTATGATATAATCCATAACTTGACTCCTAATCTATTTTATCTTTTTTCATACCCCGATTATACCATTCACATATAAGCACTACAACAAAATTTTATGCTTCGATAATCTTGTTGAAAAGTTCTAAGAGTATATCATTTCATCACTCCAATCTGAAATTTTTGTAAGAAAAAAGCAGTCAATCCTAAGACTAACTGCTTTGTGTGTATGGATATGAAATTGTTTATCAGACATATTGTTTGAAAAATACATTTAACTTTTGCCCTAGTAGTGTTGGGTTATCTGTATTTACTTCATGTCCTGCATTTTCAATAATAGCTATTTCTGCGTTTTCTATCTGTTGTTGCAATTCTAAAGAAGCTTTTTTATTTATCTTATCCTTATCGCCACAGACAACAAGTACCGAACATGATATTTTTTTCAGTTTATGTTTAAAACTAAGTTCCGTCATAGATTTGCATAGATTGATAAAATCTGTTTTCTGAAAGCCCATTTTTTCAAATGCTGAACAAGGCATAATACGGAATATCAGATTTTGCATTTTTAACAGATACTTTGGCATTTCATATTGTTGTGCCTATTAACACTAATGAGTTCATTTTTTCTGGGTGTTCTATCGCATACTGCATAGCAAGAATACCACCTAAAGAAAGTCCACAAATATTTAGCGGTTCTTCAAACTGTTCACAGTATGTTTCCAATGTCCGATACAATGTATCATAACATGGTGTTTTCCCAAAAAGCCAATCTGATAAATTAGGGCATAAAACTTCAAAATCATCATTGAATACTTTTACGGTATCACTCCAACTTTCAGAAGATTGTCCCAAACCATGAAGCATTATATATTTCATTCCATCACTCCTAGATACTGTGTTTCATATCCACATTATAACATTCGCATATCAGCACCACAATAAAATTTTACGCACCGATAATCTTATTGAACAGCTCTAACAGTACATCTTTCACACCGCCAGCATTGAATACCAAACCGACAGCAATCAAGGCAACTACCAAGAAGCCAATGAGCTTTGAAAACTCACGCTTGAACCCTAAGTAGATACCGATAACCACAATCGCCATAAGCACTAAGCTCTGTGCGTTTGATAAAAACCATTGATACAAATTGTTTCCGAAATTCATGTTATTTGTCCTCGCTTTCTTCTAATTGTTTCATTTCATAGTCAGCTTCTTTGCCGACATTCAAAATACACATCAAGACTACGCCGATACCCATTCCCATAGATACCAGCAGGAAGTCTTTTAATAATACCCACATTTTTTATCACTCCTAACTTTCTACTAAATCTTTTGCAGGGGTCGTCTGCTGTTTGATTATCATTTCATGCTTTTCTGTGAGCTTTGCTTGCTGTTCGATTGTTTCCATGTAGTCTGTACCGTTTCCTTTATCAATCTTTTTCAGCATTTTCAAGGTCGGTGCTACCTGCCTTTGTACCCACCGCAATGTACGGTCTAAGGTGTAAGGCTCTGGCTTTGTCGTCAGCTTCAGACTTTGCCGATTATCGCCGATAAACCAAGCCCAGCGGTCATTGAGTTTCCAGTCATTTTTTCGCTTGTCTGGTTCTTCATCAACAAACCGCACATACTGGTTGATAATAGAAAAGGCGGTCTGTTCTGCGTCATAATAGGTCAGCAAATCTCGTACTGCATAATAGGCACGTTCATTGCGAAGTCGTATCTCAAAACGGTTGATAATGTCGGCTTCTTCAAGCGGTGTCCCTAACTTGACGTACTGCTCATAGTCCTTTTCATAGATACAGAAATACACATCTGATTTCAGCGAACCAAGATAAAGGGTACGTCCCATATATTCTCTGTCGTCCTCTCTGTGCTTGATAAGCTCGCCCGACTGATAAAACTTATAGCTTCTGGACTTTCCAATATATTCCTGTTTTCTGCATTTTTCCGCAAGCTCTGGAATATCTAAAATGCCCGTATGGTCGTTGATAGCAAGGTCGATACGCTTCATCACGCCACCGTCTACGAGTGCGTCCATGAGAAAGTCATACCAGCTTCTTTGTTGTGCTAACAGGTAACTTTCAAACTGCCTGCAACCACGCCCCTTTAACTCTAAAAGGACACCTTTTTCTTCGTCAGCCGACGTATAGATAAAGATGTCCCCTAAAGAATAATGCTCCGTATAACTGTAACGTCCGTAATCTTCATGGAGCATATAATTGATATTCAGTTTTAATATATCTTTGATGATGTGCTGTATATCCAGCGTGGGAAAACGAATTTTCACATAATCAAACAGCATGGTAAGCGGTGCTTCTGGATTGAACCTTGCCAGTTCCTTATGCAAAGTTTCCAGAAGTTCCTTTGACGGCTTCATTTTTCCGCTTTCTATCTTGTTGAGATATTCCCTTGTGATACCCGAAGCCACCGCCAACCTGCCTTGTGAGATACCGTAAGCAATCCGTTTCTCCCGTAATTCTTTTATCCATTGTTCTTCATTCAGAACCATACCCCCAATCTGTAAAGTGTGAAGTTTTTTAAGGCGACTTCACAACTGATTTTTACTAGGAAATCATGCCAGAAGCCTTATGTTTCCTATGTTTTTTGTCTATTGTCTATTTGCAAACGTACCCCTCTGTTAGATACCGAGGGGTTCATCAGCAGAGCAGGGACAAGCCCTGCTCTGCAAAACGGCTTCCACGGTCGTATTTGCTCCGCCGACCGTTCCTGCCGTTGTGCAGGCAGAACTTATCCTACCTGTTCATACCAATGTAAACCATGATGAATGAAACATCAGCGGATAAACATAAATTTAATGTTTCTTCTGATATTTCACTTTTACGGATAGGGTCTGTTTCCAGAAAAGACTTATCAAGCAATTCAAAAACAAAATCAATCTGGCTGTTGCAAGCCGACTGTTTTCTATTTAAGCGTATCAAGAACAAATCGGGCATGAAGTTTTTTTCGTGAATTGCATTTTCAAGAATAGTATCAGCTTTTTTCTCGAACTGATGTTTTGGATTACATTTAAAATCGTGATAACGTTTCTGCACAAATCCCTCGCAATCGGCTAGAAAATCTCCATAATTGATACAGATACATTTTACGCTCTTAGCTTTCTCGTCTTTATCATCTGATTGTATTATTTTATTGATTTCTTTTATTTCCATGAGTTAGTTCTCCTTTCCTTGTTGTTCTGGCATGACTTGTCTTTCTTGTGCAAGCCTGCCGATTGTTTGTAAAAAGTCATGTCCTTTCGGGACTAAAGGCGTGTAAAACTCACTGATAACGCTTGTTCCCACATCACAATAACCACGCCCCTTGATACGCTTCTGGAAAAACTGCTTTTTCACATCTGAACCGAACAGCATACCATAACCTAATTCGCTGATACGCCCCAATCCCACACGGAAATTGAAATTATCTCTGATACCGTCCGAGAAATACTTTGCGTCTGGACGCTGGCAGGCAACGATAAGGAAATATCCTGCTTGTCGTCCCAACATAACGATTTTCTTTAACTGGCTAAGTAAGCCCACGCTTTCTTTCGTCCCAAGCATTTCAAAAAATGCTACATATTCATCAAAGATAAGAAAGCAGGGTGGCAGTCCCAGATAGGCGTAGTTTTCGCCCGTCTTATAGTTTGGGTGTCGCTTCATTTCCTCACTTCGCTGTACCATGCCCTCATAAAAGGCATTGACGCAATCTATCATTTCTTCTTTGGTGTGATACACATTTCCCATAACTGTTCCCAAGTCTGCTAAGTCTGAATTTTTTGGGTCTAAGATGTAAAGGACAGCGTTGGTATGCAGTAAGGCTTCAATGAGCGTCAGCAGGAAATAGGTTTTACCGCCACCAGTTCCACCAGCAATCAGAGCGTGAGGAAGTGCGTCATATTCCCAGACAAGATTTTTCATCAGTCTAAGACAGCCATTTTCTGCCCGTACTTCATCAATAGTAATGCGGTTCGCTATCATATCATAAAGCAGGGTATATTCGATATAACCGTCATGCAAGGTCTTGTCGGTCAGTTCACAATACAAGCCACTTTCCAATTTATCCTCTAACCGTAAAAGCTGGTCTTGATATTTTCCCAGCGTAATTTCACAGCAGATATGAAGCAGTCCCTTTTCCATTTGATAATAAATCTTTGGAAACCAGACGATTTTTTCCCTTGATCTGCTTTGCAGGTCAGTAAAAAAACCGCTGTCTTGCACGGTATCGGCTTCATACCACTTATTTTCCAGTATCATTCTTGCCAGCTTTTGACGGTGCAGGAGCTTCTTGAAACTGTCGTAACAGAAGCGGTAATATAGAAAAGCGACCAATGCACAAACACCAGTCGCTATCAGTATAGTTATGAAGTTGTAAGGGGAAAGCGTCAAGCCGTTTTCTAACAAGCTGAAATGCTCCCAATCGGTACGCATGAGCTGTTTTATATTCAGTAGCAGAAGAACCGCCACAAACACAAACAGAAGTGTCCCTATGGAAAAACGGTAAACAAGGTGCTTGTCGCTGGCTCTGATACGGTGTCCTTTGTTCCAAATCTTACGCATAAATCGTTCACTCCTTTCTGGGTATGAAAAAAGCAGTCAATCCTAAGACTAACTGCTAAAATAATATAACTGTTTATTTGGGCGAAACGTATTAGAGTAAACTTTTCTCTTTTAACATTTCAAGAAATTCTTTATATCCAACACAGTCGCAAGAAACTGTACAAATTTTTTTGTTTCCTACAAATATTTTCAATCCTATTTGCTCTTTTTCTGTGCAACGGGAAATATCATTAAATGAAATTTCTCTTGTTCTTCCAACAGCAGGAGTAATACGCAAATTATTTCCGTCAATTACTACCTTATGTCTTTTTAATGCCCACGCACAAAATTCAATCAATAGAACAAAAATAGCAAAAACAACAGAGTGTCCCACCGTATTATCAAATCCCATGAACAATCCTAAAGCTATTGCAATTCCTACCATTATCAATGAACAAATATGACATACTGTTTGATAGGCGTGTGATACAAAAACAGTATTTGTGAATTTTTCTTTTTTAGTTGCTTTTTGTGTCTTATCTAATACGAGAGATATAATAGGGACAACGAATACAGCAAATATAATAGCTCTTATCATAAACAGCACTCCTTATAATTAAATTTTTCATACCCATATTATAACAGTTTTATATATCCGCTACAACGAAAATCTATCCAACAATCCTATTTCTTCGGCTGTCCCTGTGGTGTAGGGTTCTGTGGATTGCCTGCGTTCTGATTGCCTTTATTCTTCAACACAATATCCTCTGCCTTTACATACCAGTCCACATCTGCACCCATATAGGTTTTTCGTGATACAGTATCGGCTACGGGATTGACAAGTTCCACGACTGCATTGTACGGAAATTCTCTTAACGGTACTTCTGGCGGTACAGACACGGGGATAATTCCACCATGCAAACTGCACTTCAAATCATAGATACGCTTTTTAAGCTGGGTACTCGGTGTCCCGTCCTCATTCTGTAAGAACACATCACGCACCGCTGTAAATTTTAATTCTCCAAATGTTTTCTCTTTGTCAATAACAAACCCGTTTGATAATCTCATAAATTCTTCACTCCTTTACTTTTCTTCAACTGCTACAATATCATCAGCAACTAACACATAATCGGTATGTCCCATATCCCCGATTGCATAACCTCTGCCGTATAACTTCGGATTGACAAGTTTTACTTTCTGTTCATACTTGAACTTTTTTTCGCCAGCCTGCACGGGAATTTCTACCACAACATTTTCGCCTTTCTGTACGTCAGAATAAAGGTTATAGCTTCGTCTTGCTAAGACCCTGCGGTTATTTTTATCTCTTTCAAAGACTGGCTCACTTTCGCCTGCAAATTCAAGAGTTCCAAAAGACTGTACCATATCTGGCACGACATATTTCATTTCCATATTGTTTTACCTCGTTTCTTTCTATTTTTGATAAATTGATTGTGATTTCTTATTCTGGCGGTTTGGGAAGTACCAGCAATCCCACAGATAGTAAAGGGTAAAATCAATGCTTACGCACCCTTGACTATCCGTGTTCTTGCAGGTTGTTGGCAGACAAGCCAGAATAAGCGGAAGTCTGCCGTTTGACAACTTCGGCGGAGAGCGTGATTTTTCTTTTCTCATACCGTTACCGCCTTATGATTTTTTCATTTTACGGCGTTTGTAGAAGAAGATACCTGCCAGTCCAGCACCAGAGGTCAAAAGAAGTGCAAGCAGTCCGTAAAGGTTTGTGTTATCGCCCGTTTTGGGACTGTCGCTCGGTCTGTTTGGCTTTTCTGGTGTCGGTGGTGTTTCGGGTTTCTCTGGTTCTTTTGGCTTTTCCTTAAAGGTAATCGTCTGTCCCTTATCCTCAATATCCTTATGCTCGGTAACTTTCTTCGGATCGTCTGGATTGCTTAAATCGTACAATTCTTCAAAAGTTACAAGCTGTTTGCCGTCAAGGGAAGTAGCGTCAAGGGTAAAGGCAACTTCCACTTTCATAGTTTCGCTGTCAGCAGTAAAAGTGTAATCACTTTCCACACGTTTCCCATTGATAAGAAGCTCGGCATTTTCTTTTTTCAACATCTGCCAGCCCACCAGTTTGTACTGTGTACCGACTTCTAAGCCCTCTAAGGTTACGGTATCAATGATTGTTACCTCTTTTCCAGCTTCAAGCTCTTTGTTGCCGTCCTTATCGGTAGCAGTCGTATGAATTTTGATGATACGCTCTGTGATAAGTACGGTCTGCCCGTCGTCCTCAATGTCTTTATGCTCCGCAACTTTCACGGGTTCGTCTGGATTGCTGAAATCATACAATTCTTCAAAGGTAACAAGGTTCTTGCCACCTAAAGCAGACGCATTGAATATATAGGAAATTTCCACTTTCATTTCTTCATCATCAGCGACAAAGGTATAATCGTTTTCTACACGTTTCCCGTCAATGATAAGCTCGGCGTTTTCTTCCTTTAACATCTGCCAACCTTTCAACTGATACTTTGTGCCTTTTGTAAGCCCGTTTAATTTGACAGTATCAACGATTGTTACCTCTTTTCCTGCAAGGATAGTTTTTTCGCCGTCCTTGCTGGTCGCTGTGGTATGGATAGAGATTTCTTTTTCGTATTCATCAGTCAACGTTCCTAAATCAATCACAAGGTTATTTCTTGATACCACGATTTCAAAAGGTGGGATAAGTTCAAAGCCTTTGTTACTGTCGCAACGCATTTCTTCAATGATGTAGGTATCATAAGGTAATGCACCCTTGCTGTCGTCTGGTTCAGAAGTTCCAAACCACACACCGTCCTCGCTGGTCTTGCCTGCGTTGGTATTGTGCTTATGCGAAGCCCATTCAGAAGAAGTGGAAAACTGCCCGTTATCATCAGTTACAACTATATGATTTTCGCCCGTTGTCTTGCTTGTGATCCTAAAAGGAACATCAGCAAGACGCTTGTGTGTGCCTGCACCGATTTTTACACCCTCAATATCTCCACGCTTAATCTGATTATAGATAGAATGGGCTTCGTCGGTTAAGTCCACGATTTTTCCATTTTCTGTGATTGTAAAATCAATCGGTTTTGCACCGTCTGTCAAATATCCGTCTGGTGCTTCGCTCTCAACGATACGGAAGTTTCCATAAGGTAAAAGGTCAGCAGAAGTAGAAGCGATACCCTCAATATCGGTACGAATTGTCTTTACCACTTCATTTTTCTTATAGAGCTTGCCCTCAACCAATACTGCATTATCATTTAAGGAAATGATGTCAAAGGCAGTATCTTTTAAAGTTGCACTTCCTTGTGGTTTGGTATCGCCCGTTTCTAAATCTCGTTTCTGAATTTTCACACCGCCACGGATAACCTTATCTGATACGGAAAACTGGTTACTTCCAGATAATACGGCAAGGTCGCCGTCCTCGGTAATCTGTGTAAGGTATAAGTCTTTTATCTGTTCGGACTTATCGCCAGCCTGCATATATGCACCGTCTAACAAGTATCCGTTTGGAGCTTTTGTTTCTTCAACGGTTAGCGTTCCAAGTGGAAGAACCGCTTTACCGTCCTGCATATAGAAGCTATCGCCAGATACTTTGTATGCGTCCGCAAATTTTGTGATGTAGTGGGTTGACCCGTCGCTGTCTGTTTCAGCGATTGTCTTTGTAACCCATGTACGAGTAGCTTCGGCAGGGAGATTGTCTTTATTATAGAAGCCTGCATAATACTTCCATGTAAATTCCGCACCTGCTAGAGAAGCGTTCCCCTGCGGATTGTCTTTCTGTGTTTCCATATCAATCTTGAAAAGCTCAATCAACGTGTCCGTTACTTTTGGTGTATCAGATACTTTCAAAGTCGCTGTTTTTCCAGCTTCAACCTTTAAGGAATATATAGTTTTATCTACTTTATATCCTGCTGGTGCGGATAATTCCTTGATATAGACTGTGCCTGCTTTTACCTCTACAACATCTGTATTTCCGTTTTCATCAGTCGTAAGAGTGGCAAGCTGTTTCGTGCAGTTCTTATCAGAAAAGACACCGTATGTTGCACCAGCGATAGAGTAATTCCCGTTACCGTCTGTAATGCTGGTATTACTGGTAGCCTTTTTAAGTTTCGCATTTCCGATATTTAACTTCGCCCAGAATTGCCCCAATTCCTGCCCCTCGCCAGAGTAGATATAACCGCCACATTCATAACGTCCTTTATTTTCTTTGACAAAGGCTCTTGCACCAGAGAAAACTTCGTCCTGCGTTGCCTTTGGAATTTCATCATAAGAAGCTCTCACGTTGTCGCATTGCCAGCCAAGATGTACGCTCAATCTCTGCCAGACAACAAGCTGTCTTAAAAGGTAGGCGTGATTGTTGCTTATTCCGCTGTGGCTGTCTGTGTACTGTTTCACATATTCGATAGATAAGGCAACGTCGCTTATCTGGTCGGCACTCATACGGGTGCTTGCGTCAATTCTGGTCTTGTAGCCATTCCTAAAATCTGTGTTAATGTCGATACAGTAAGCGTCCTCGCCCTCGACGGTCAAATGTCCCTCGTTAAAAGTAGAACCAATCGAACCGTCATTCATTACTTTTTCAACGATACCGACACGCTCTTTTGACTCCGTCCAGTATTGCTTGCTTTCTGCATGAACGGGTGTCGTCGGTAAAGTAGTAACGACAGTTGCAAGAGCTAAGAAGCCAGTACACAATCGTTTTAACATCTTTTTCATAAATCTAATGCTCCTTTCATTTTGGGTAATAAAATAGCCGTCCAATAAGAACGGCTGGAAATAGAAAAGGAACGTCATGTTAGGCGTTCCATAGTCTATAAGTTATTCAATTTTTTCTTGTTTCAATACTGATGTGTTGTACCATATCTTTGCATATCTAGGAAAACTTGCGTATCAAGGCTCATTCGTTAGTAGTAAATAAGTAGTAAATTGATGTGTTTGTTTCCTTGAAAATGCTGATAGATACTGTGTTTTAGCGGATAATCAGATTTTTATTGTGTTTTTCATATAAAAACCCTCCTTTTTATTTGTTCCGGCCCGCCCCATACAGGCCGGATAAATTAACATTTTCGCTACATTACCCAATATCTGTGATCAAATCAACCTTTAACAGCACCTGCTGTCAGACCACTGATCATCTGTTTCTGACCAATGATGAATACAAGGATTGACGGGATCAGGATTACCATTGCACCTGCCATAACAGGTCGGAAGTCCGTTGCCTCAGCACCCTGAAGCATACCAAGACCAATCTGAACAGTTCTCATATTTACACTGTCTGTTACCAGCAGCGGCCACAGATAGTAGTTCCAGCTCTGAAGGAATACATAGATGATCAGAGCACCAAGTGATGGTTTAATAAGCGGAACACCGATTGTATATAAGAACTTGAAGTTTGTACATCCATCAATTTCGGCTGCCTCATGAATCTCTTTCGGCAGTGTCAGGAATGCCTGACGCATGTTAAATACTGCAAAGGCTGCTGCCGCATTCGGAAGGATCAGAGCTGCATATGTATTGCGGATACCCCAGTCAGCGATTGTCAGGTAGTTTGCGATGATGATCGCCTGGCTCGGGATCATCATGGTTGCCAGCATAATATAGAACAGGACTTTTTTGCCTTTAAACTCCATCATTGCAAAAGCATAAGCAGCAAGAGCACCTGTGATAACCTGTGCTGCCGTGATGACACCGGATACGATCAGTGAGTTCTTAATGAAAGTAAAGAACGGTGCAAGCTGAAATGCTCTCGTATAGTTCTCGATAGTCAGATGGGACGGCCAGAACCTTCCACCGTAGATCTCCTTCAGATCCATCATACTAACATTGAAACAGTAGATAACAGGAACAATGATAATAATTGCAAAAATAATATTCAGCGCATACATCGCCACTTTTACATATGGTTTTTCTTTCATCAGTAGGTCACCTTCTTTTCCAGTCTAAACTGCAGTGCAGTCAGGATGATCAAAATAACAAACAGAATTACGGATTCTGAACAGGCCACACCGAAACGGCTGTTGATAAATGCCTCCTGGTAAATCTCATACACAATAACGTTGGTACTCTCTGCCGGTCCGCCCTGGGTCATCATCTTGAACTCTGCGTATGCCTGTACGGAGTTGATGACATTAATGATGAGAAGGAAGAACAGTGTCGGAGAGATTGACGGAATCGTTACATGGCGGTGCTTCTGGAAGAAATTCGCTCCATCCAGGGCAACGCTCTCATAAAGCTCAGCCGGTACACTCTGGATCGCTGCAGTAAGGTAAATGAAGTTCATACCGATAGCCATCCATACACTGACGATCGTAACTGCGATCAGTGCATATTTCTTATCTGTCAGCCATCCGATATGAGTTCCGAGAGCCTTGTTCAGGATACCCAGAGAGCTGTGGAAAATAAACATGAACACTACAGATGCCGCTGCTGCGGAAATAGCCATCGGAAGTGCATATACAGTACGGAAAAATCCTTTCGCCCTGATCTTCTCTGTACTGATGATTGCCAGTATAAAACCGAGCACAATAGAAAGGATAACTCGCATAACAGAGAATTTCAGTGTTGCCACCAAACTGTTAAGGAACGTTCCGTCTGTAAAAATATTCGTATAGTTGTCAAGTCCTACGTACTGTGCCACCTGACCAAGAGGTGTGGTTCTGGCAAAGCTCAGCTGGATCGTCTTAACGAACGGCCAGAATACAAACAGTATAAAAAGGATCATTACAGGAACCAGATAGAGATAAGGCTCCACTGTCCTGAAAAAAGATTTTTTACTTTTCATTGTATATCACCTGCTTTTCATAAATTTACGTACTACCGATCAGCTGCATCATCCTGATATCTCTGTCTCCCTGACAGTGCTGATCATGTTGCTCATTACACATTTTGCTGAAAAACACTTCCGTTATATCTTCCAGCAATTACCCCAATACATTAAGCAAAACGCTCATTTACGTCCTGCTGTCAAAAATGCCCCCTTACTACCCTCCTTCGTATTTGCACATTTGTTATCTTTACCAACTTTTTACCAAATATTAACACATTTCTTGAATATAATCAACAGTTATTTTTTTCTTTTTTTGGTATTTCTTTATCTATTCTTGATAATTATCTATTTTAAATTGTTACTTTCTTATCTATTTTGCACAATTTATTGTACCTCAACAAGGCAATCCATTCTGATCACCTTCCATAAAAAAACAGATAAAAAAATCGGCAGAAAATAACGCATCCTTCGATGCATATCTTCTGCCGTTCTCTTTTCTCAATGGCATCGTCTGTTTTTATACAAAACAGACACAATCTCAACTTGTTGATATGAATTATACAGTAAAATTCACTATAAATCAATACCAAATACGTATTTTTTATGCAAATCTTATAAGTACTTTTTTCACAAGCAAGCCATTTCATTACACGGAAATTATCTTTGTTTCACAGCTATTGTGGAACAATTATACTTTTTTCTTCCTGTACCAGGATATTAAATACAAAACTATACCAAAAATTATAAAAAACGGAGCAACTGCCACCAAAACAGTTGTTAAAAGTATCACAATTAACACTGCAACAGCGATCACGATCGCCTTTCCATACCATGTGCTCAGATCCAGTTTAAAGCTTCTTGCCTTTCCGGCACTGCTCTCCGTCCCATTATCCGCATAATCATCTGCGCCGTAGCTCTCTTCAGAATAACCTGACTCATCATAAACAGCTGCACTGTCATCTGTATCGATCAAAGTCTTGGCGATCAGCCTGGGATCTCCCAGTTCTGCCAGGACATCTGATTCACTTCGGCCGTTCCGGACCTGAGACTGAATGTAATCCTCATAATACCGCACATGAGCCGCAGCTCTCCCCTGGGTCATCTGTCCGGACAGCTGCCCCCGTAAAACCTCAAGAAACTCTCTTCTGCTCATAAATATGTCAAACCTTTCTTACGAAATATAATGAAAAAACAAAACTCAAAACAACTCCAGAAACCTCACCTTGAAAATTTCTGCAAATTTTTTTAATACTCTCTTATAATTTTTCTCATTATACCATAACCCATAAATTTAAATCAGAAACAAATCATAAAATTTTGATTAAAAAATAAAAAATCATAGCACATCGCAAAGGGCGGTTCATTTCCGGATGCCGCCAAAGCCGCATTCAGAAACAAACCGCCCTCCATGACGTTCGTTATGCCGTCAAAAATTACTCAACATGAACAGCCCCTGTACTCCTGATATTCATCGGATAGACATTTTCCCTTCCGACATACTGAGCCATATAGTCCACATACGCATCTGCATTCTCGATCGGAAGCACGCACATGATAACTCCTGCAAAACCACCACCATGAACTCTGCAGATACCAGCACCGATCTTATTCAGAAACAGCTTGGTAAGCGCCAGACTCAACGTGATCTTCTGCTCCTTGCAATTCTGCAGAGAATAACAATTCTGCAGCCACTCCCAGGAAGAATTACCGGACTCCTCAAGAAGACGCAGGAATCCCTCACCGTCTTTATTCTCAACAGCCTTCACTGCATCTGCAACACGTCTGTTCTCTTCATAAAAATGCATCGCACGAAGAACAGCACGGTCATTCGGAATATCCTTCACATGTGCCAGAAGATTCTCCATACTGGACTCACAGAGAAGCTCTACGCCCATAGCCTTCGCAGCCTCTCGCATCTCCATAGGAATAGAAGAATATTCCTCACTGAGATCTGCATGGCCCTTGCCGGTATTTACGATCACAAGTCTGCAGCCCATATCCTCAAAGGAAAATGCGATCTTCTCACAGCTGATATTCTCTTTATCAGAGAAATCCAGAAGGATCGGACCGCCGGCAGCACAAGCCATCTGGTCCATCAGACCGGAAGCCTTTTTCCAGTAAACATTCTCAGCATACTGACCTGCTCTCGCATACTCGCCGTACTCCAGCTTACCTTCATTAAAGAAATAATTGGTGATCGCACATACAAGCATCTCAAAGGAAGCAGAGGAGCTTACACCTGTAGCGGCAATAACCTTGGTGGAAACATAAGCGTCAAATCCACCGGTAGCATAGCCTTTTTTCTGCATATACTCCATAATACCTGCAACAAGAGCATCTGTACCTTTTGTATAGGTTTCTGCGCTGAGTTTGTCAAGATCAACAACTACTTCCTGTTTGTAACCCTCACTGATCATATGGATCACATTGGTTCCGTTTGGATAAGCAACACCGATGGTATCCAGATCGATACTTGCAGCAATGATCTGACCGCCGTTATGATCAACATGGTTGCCAATGATCTCCGTACGGCCCGGAGCAGTAAAAAACTCTGCCTTGTCATGATGATATTTCTTCTCGAAATTCACAGCAAGATTGGTATAACGGGCGCTGCTCTCCTCTGTCTCACCATAGATTTTTTTCAGCACGTCTGCTGCCGGAATTTTAATTGTTCCCATTTTTTCTTCCTCCTGTTATATAGTTTACACCCCAGATCCGGAAAAACCTGAAAAAATCTTCCGCTCTGTCACGCTTCATGTACTTTTATTATAACAGTCCCGTCTTTTCTGTCCATAACAATTTTGTGTAAAAACCGTATTATTTTGTGGTGATCCCGGAATATCCCTTTGCATTTTATGCCTTTTCTGATAAAATAAGTTCCACTAAGAAAAGCAGATATACACTTCAGAATCCGCGCACAGAAGGAAGGAGGTAACACCATGCAGATCATCACAGATCCCGCCGGAAAAGAACTGAAAAAACACGGAGACAGCTCCTTCCCATTCCTGGTAAGCTACGAGCGGCTTTCCGGCTATGAGACCGGTTCCTTTCTGTGGCACTGGCATCCGGAGATCGAGCTTACCTATATCGAAAAGGGCAAAATGCTCTACAAGATCAATCAGAATACTTTTCACCTGAAAGAGGGACAGGCAATCTTTGGCAATGCCAATGCCCTTCATGCCGGATATATGTATCAAGATCAGGACTGTCAGTATATCCCCATAACCTTTGACCCCAAACTGATCTACGGATTTTCGGGAAGCCTTCTTTTCCAGAAATATACAGAACCGATCCTCCGAAGCTTTTCCCTGTCTGCCGTACCGCTTGATCTATCCTGCAAATGGCATTCCGAGGCCATAAAAGATATCCGTGACATCATCGAGCTGGACTGCAGCCGGGAACCCATGTATGAATTTGAGATCATCGCCAGACTGCAGCACTTCTGGAAGATCTTGTATGAAAATACGATCTCCCGGGCAATTCTTCCATCCGGCCAGGATGAAGAAAACTACCGCCGCATCCGTCAGATCATGTCCTATATCGCAGAACACTACTCTGAAAAGATCCTCCTGAATGATGTTGCAGACCTGATCCACCTAAGTCCCAGCGAATGCAGCCGGCTTTTCAAAAAATGTATGAATATCACTCTCTTCGGATACATCCAGGAATACCGCATTGAACGCAGCCTGGAATATCTGGAAAATCCCTCTTGTTCTATTACGGAATCAGGACTGCTGTCCGGTTTTTCGGACTCTAATTATTACACAAAGATCTTTACGAAAATCAAGGGCTGTACACCAAGACAGTACAGAAAAAATCAGGAGCTGTGACATGCTCCTGATCTTTAACCGTTCAGTGCTCCATACATATGAAGCAGAACAATATTTATCTGTGAAAATGGCTGTTATCTGAACAACTCTTTCATTGCCGGATACAGTTTGCGGAATTTCCGGTATTTTTCTTCATATTTTGCAACCAGCTCCGGTTCCGGTTCTACCGTATCTACTACCCTGACCAGCTTATTACAGATTGTTTCCACGTCTGGGTATTCACCGCAGCCTACTGCTGCCAGCATTGCACCGCCCATGGACGGGCCTTCCTCATTCTCCGGCACATCCACCTTCAGGTTCATCACATTTGCAATGATCTTTTTCCAGAGAGGGCTCTTGGCTCCGCCGCCGCAGATCTTGGTGCGCTCAATATGGATTCCGAGACTTCTTGCAACCTCAAGGGAATCTCGAAGTCCGAAAGCAACGCCTTCCAAAACAGCCTGTGTCATATCTGCTCTTGTGGTATCCATGGACATTCCGAAAAATACGCCTCTTGCATCCGGGTTGTTATGCGGAGATCTCTCTCCCATCAGATATGGAAGAAAGAATACCTGATTCTCACCAAGCTTCCGGATCGGTGCCTGCTCTGCCACGAAATCCTTTGTCTTAAGAATCTCCTCTGACCACCATTTGTTGCAGGAAGCAGCGCTTAACATGCATCCCATCAGATGATAGCTTCCATCTGCATGGTCAAAGGAATGCAGTGCATTGTTTTCATCCACTCCGAAATCTTTGCTGGAAATAAAGATCGTACCGGATGTTCCAAGGGAAATGTTGCACTGGCCATCGCCAACAGTTCCTGTTCCGACAGCTGCTGCAGCATTGTCGCCTGCACCTGCTACAACCTTCACATCTTCTGAGAAGCCAAGTTCTTTTGCAACTTCCGCTTTCAGGTTTCCGACTACCTGCCAGCTCTCGTACAGCTGCGGAAGCTGTGCCTCTGTGATATGGCAGATCTCAAGCATTTCCTTTGACCAGCAGCGGTTCTTCACATCCAGAAGAAGCATACCTGAAGCATCGGAAACATCTGTGCAGAAGGATCCGCTTAAACGATAGGCAAGATAATCCTTCGGAAGCATGATCTTTACAACCTTTTTAAAATTCTCAGGTTCATGCTTCTGCATCCAGAGGATCTTCGGCGCAGTGAAACCTGCAAATGCAATGTTTGCTGTGTACTGAGAGAGTTTATCTTTTCCGATGACTGAATTCAGGTATTCTGTTTCCTCACCTGTACGGCCGTCATTCCAGAGAATCGCCGGACGAATCACATTGTCATCTTTATCCAGAGTTACAAGGCCGTGCATCTGGCCGCCAAAACCGATTCCTGCTACTTCTTTGCGGTCAATTCCTTCTGTAAGCTCTTTGATTCCTTCCATGCTCTGAGTAAACCAGTCCTCCGGATTCTGCTCAGACCAGCCCGGATGCGGGAAAAACAGCGGATATTCTTTTGATACAATGTTGCAGATCTTTCCGGATCCTTCCATAAGAAGAAGCTTTACAGCTGAAGTTCCAAGATCAACGCCAATATAATACATAATAATTTTTTCCTCCTGTAAATACAGAAACCGCGGCTCTCAGTTCGCAGCGTCTGCACGCCTGAGAGCTCGCGGTTTCTGAATCGTACTTGATTTAGCAGGATCAGTCCGCATCTGCGGATGATCTTATCTGCCTGTTTTAATTATCTCCAAGGATTCTCTGTCGGATATCTCACGCCTGCCGGCTGATTGTAACCGATCTCTTCAACCGGTACACCGATATATTTGAACACCTCGAAGAGAGCTTTTCCGTGATGTCCGAATGCTACAGCACCGTGATGCGGGAATCCTCCCTCGATCAGCACATGACGATAGAAACGTCCCATCTCCGGAATTGCGAATACACCGATAGCTCCGAAGGAACGTGTTGCAACCGGAAGAACCTCGCCGTGTGCGATATATGCGCGAAGCTTGTTGTCCGCTGTACTCTGCAGACGGTAGAATGTGATGTCGCCAGGTTTGATATCTCCCTCAAGAGTTCCGTTTGTAACCTCGATTGGAAGGGATCTTGCCATGATCATCTGGTATTTCATCTCACAGAAGGACAGCTTGCTGGATGCTGTGTTTCCACAGTGGAAGCCCATAAATGTATCCTGAAGTGTGTAGTTGAATTTACCTTCGATGGACTCTTTGTACATATCCTTCGGTACGGAGTTGTTGATGTCAAGAAGTGTAACGATATCATCACTTACAACCTGTCCGATGAACTCACTTAATGTTCCGTAGATATCAACCTCACAGGATACCGGAATTCCCTGTGCTGTCAGGCGGCTGTTTACGTAACACGGAACGAATCCGAACTGTGTCTGGAATGCCGGCCAGCATTTACCTGTCAGTGTTACATATTTACGATATCCCTTGTGATCTCTCACCCAGTCCTTCAGAGTCAGCTCATACTGTGCAAGTTTCGAAAGGATCTCCGGCTTCTTGTTTCCTGCGCCAAGCTCCTCTTCCATCTCTTTAACGATTGCCGGGATTCTCTCATCACCTGCATGATTGTTAAATGCCTCGAAAAGATCCAGCTCAGAATTCTCCTCGATCTCTACGCCAAGGTTGTAAAGCTGTTTGATCGGTGCATTGCATGCAAGGAAGTTTGTAGGACGCGGTCCGAAGCTGATGATCTTTAAGTTGCTAAGTCCTTCGATTGCTCTTGCGATCGGAAGGAACTCATGGATCATATCTGCACAGTCCTCTGCGTCACCTACCGGATACTCTGGAATATAAGCTTTTACGTTGCGAAGCTGCAGATTGTAGCTTGCGTTCAGCATACCGCAGTAAGCATCTCCACGTCCCTGGCAAAGATTATCCTGTGTTTCCTCTGCTGCTGCGATGAACATCTTCGGTCCCTCGAAATGTTTTGCAAGAAGTGTCTCAGAAATCTCCGGTCCGAAGTTTCCAAGATATACACAGAGTGCGTTACAGCCTGCTTTTTTGATATCCTCCAGAGCCTGGACCATATGGATCTCACTCTCTACGATACAGACCGGACATTCGTAGATATCCTTTGCATCGTATTTCTTTGTGTAAGCTTCTACAAGAGCTTTTCTCCTGTTTACGGAAAGACTCTCTGGAAAACAATCTCTGCTGACTGCAACGATTCCGATCTTAACTTCTGGCATGTTGTTCATAATCTTCATTCTCCTTTTTATATCCGGCAGATTTTCCACCGGTGATATTATCGTTCGTTTGTAACTATTCACTTCATCAAAAATCAGTCAAGTGTGATATTTTCACCCTTCAATCCATTGAATGCGCCTTCGATCTTCGCATCCTCATGAGCGATAAGCCATTTATTCCTGGCTGTCATCAGACCGTCCTCTCCGTCCTCTGACATTGAAAAATCAATCTCTGTGTTGGTTCCTCTCGGAAGAACAACTACACACTGAAATCCGCTCTCATTCACATGACACGGTGCATAGTGGAGAGTTGTTGCATAAACCTCGATCCCGGTTCCTGCCGGTACCAGAAATGCCTCCACCTTTGAGGTATCGTATGTAAGATCCTCTTCTATATCCTGCTGATGTCCGATAAGCAGTACAAGATCTGTCACTGCTACATTGATCTCGGAATTCCGATGATATTCCAGGGCATTCAGCTTTTTGTTGTGACCATTGCAATATCCGATCTGAACAGGTAATCCACCAAACGCTCTGTTTTTCAGCTCTTTTTCCACATCGAGAGCTTCCAGCTCCTCTGCTGACGGAACATATACCACATCCTCCGGGACCGGTGTATGCTTCATCTCCTTCAGAAGCGGACCGAAATTGTATCCCTCCAGAACTTTTCCGTATCTGCGGAAAGCCGGATCTGTTACTTTCTGAATTTTCACAATTTAACCCTCCTTGCAAAATTACTGTTTCACAGCTTCTCTGCATCTTCGTTTTGAACTGAAAAAAGCATACCACATCATGGTATGCTTTTCGCCGCTTTTCTTGACTCATTCATAGCACTTTTTTGACATTTTTATGATTCTGACGCTCCACTCTTCCCGGCAGGATCCCGTAACGCTTTACAAATTCCCTGGAAAAAGCCCTGCTGCTTGCAAACCCGTTGTCAAGTGCGATGGAGCTGATGGTATGATCTGTATTCAAAAGCTCCTTATAGGCGTATGCCATGCGGATATCCTGTAAATATGTCTTAAAATTGACCCTCGCATATTTCCGGAACATCCTTGACAGATATGCATCGGAATATCCGAACATGGCTGCAAGTCCGGAAAGCCTGAGATCCTCCTTGTAATGCTCCCGCATATAAGTGGTTATTTTTGACAAAGCGTCCAATCTTCGGCTGATCTTCAGCGCATTCTCCTCCACCTCTGTTTCCCTGTATGCGGAAACCATAAGATAAAGGATTTCATAGAACACTGCCCTGATACGGAATTCGTACCCCGTTTCCCCGGATACATACACCCGGTACATCTCCCGGATCAGCGAAACCATCCGCCTGTCTGTTTCCTCAGACTCTTCGTTTCTGCTCCGAAAACGAATAAATCTCTGAGCGGTAAAATAATCCGAAAACTGCTTCAGCGGGATCTGCAGTACGATGGTCTCATTACGTACAGGCGCCTGAATAGAATGTACTTCATTGGAATTAATGATCAGAAACTCCCCTGCCTTCAGCGGATACTCTTTCTCATCGATATAAAAATAAAGGCTCCCCTCCATCACCGCAAAGATCTCGATCGAAGTATGCCAGTGTTTTTCCCTTACATAATTTCCGTTTCTTCCTTCAAAAAGAAAAAGCTTAAAAGGAAATCCCTCATTGGGAATGATCAATTCATGCTGAAACTCCATGCTCCTTCTCCCTTTCCTGCTGTCCGGTCTGGATCCGGCGCATCATACTTCCGTAAAAAGCCGCCAGGATCTGCTGAAATAACGTTCCGATCATAACCGGAAATAATGTTTCCGCCGGAAAATACGCTCCCGCGATCACCGCACCGGCGCTGATATTCCGCATTCCGGAACCATAGATCATGGAAACCGTTGCCGCTTTATTCTGCCTTGTAAGAATGGCAATGATCCAGCCGATGGCATATCCCCCTGCTGCCAGGACCAGGATCGCTGCTGCTACCTCCAGCCGTTCTCCGTTAAGATGCTTCATATAAGGAGAAACCTTGGAGGAATTGGAAGTTACCACAAAGATCAGGCACATTTTTGAAAAAGGTGCCAGCTTTTTCGGCCAGGTCTCCATAACCTTTCCATGGCTGACTTCATTAAGGCACATGGCAAGGACTGCCGGCAGAGCGATCATGAAAACCAGCTCCTTCATCATTCCCGCAGTATCCATTTTTACGCTGGAGCCCACCAGAAGCTTCAATACTGCCGGGATCAGAAAGGGAGACAGAATCGTATCGATCACAACCAGCGAAAGTGACAGCGGACTGTTTCCATTATAAATGGATACCCACATCAGACTGATCACCGCCGCAGGTACGGAAAATTCCAGCACCATTCCTGTGATATAATTCATATTGCCCGGGAACAGAAGATGTCCCAGACTGCAGGCGGCCACCGGTCCCAGCACATGAAGGATCAGCAGCATCAGGATCAGCGGAAGCGGCCTCTTAAACACATCTGCCACATCACGGAACCTGGATTTCAGCGCACCGATAAAGGTCATAAATGCAAAAGCATACGTCACATAGGGCACGCCATGCTTCGCAATATCCGGAAACAGTACCCCCGTAAGCAGACAAGCCGGCGTCACAAAAGCCATCCATTTCTCCATAAAGCTGTTAAATTTTTCCAGCATATCACACCTCTTGTTTATCTTTTTTCTGTCTTTTTTTACAGTTTATCACAAAAAAACAGCGGTGCAAGAAAAAAATCCTCTGTTTTATAGCCGATTCCGGACAAATATGATATGATAGTATCCATCCAAAAGCAACCTGAAACCAGGGCGGACTACAGATAACCGCCAAAATGATCATTTTTTATGATCGGGAAAACGAGGCAAAAAATGATTTCTTTAATTATACCATGCTTCAATGAGGAAGAATCTCTTCCGCTTTTTTACCCGGAAGCCACTTCTGTCCTCAGGCAAATGAACTGTGATTATGAACTGATCTTTGTGAATGACGGTTCCAGAGACAGAACCCTTGAGATTTTAAAAGAGCTTTCCGAAAAGGATCCTCATGTGATCTATCTTTCCTTTTCCAGAAACTTCGGAAAGGAAGCTGCCATGTATGCAGGCTTCTGCAATGCCGGCGGCGATTATGTAGCAGTAATGGACGCTGATCTTCAGGATCCGCCGTCCCTTCTCCCGGAAATGCTGGAGAAGCTGGAATCCGGAGAATATGACAGCGTTGCCACCAGACGTGTCAGCCGTGACGGAGAGCCACCTATCCGGAGCTTTTTTGCCCGGAAATTTTATCGACTGATCAATAAGATCTCGGATGCAGATATTGTGGACGGTGCCAGAGACTTCCGTCTGATGAAACGCAGTATGGTGGATGCCATTGTCTCCATGAGTGAGTACAACCGCTTTTCCAAGGGAATCTTCGGCTGGATCGGTTTCCGCACCTGCTGGCTCCCCTACAAAAATATCGAACGCGTAGCCGGTGAAACCAAATGGAACTTCTGGAAGCTGTTTAAATACGCCGTCAGCGGCATCATCAATTTCTCTCAGGTACCGCTGACCATCGCCTCCTGGTTCGGAACGACCATGACCGGTTTTTCCTTTCTGGTCCTGGTAGCCATCATCGTCCGAAAGCTGATCTTCGATGATCCGGTCCCAGGCTGGGCTTCCACCATCTGTGTCATCATCTTCATCGGCGGCCTGCAGCTTTTCTGCCTGGGTATCATGGGACAATACATAGCCAAAACCTATATGGAGGTCAAGCAGCGCCCCCATTACATCATAGCAGAGTCCAACAAAAAGGACTTTACACCCATACGTTGATTTTCTATTCTGTCGGAAGCTCGACCACCTGATATTCGTGGCCCAGCGCCGGCAGGATTTTTTCTTTTACATCACTGGTCTTCATCAACAGAGTGGAAGTATTGATACACGGATGGCATCCGAAATATTCTTCATCCAGGACTTCTTTATCGATCACCAGGTGTACCTTCTTTTCTTTATCAAAGATCAGTCCCATCAGACTTAAGGACCCCGGGGTAATGTTCAGATATTCCTCCATCTGCTCTCCGTCTGCAAAGGAAAGTCTGGCTGTTCCGATCTGTTTGGACAGAAATTTTGTTTTAAACGGCTTCTCTCCCGGCATCAGCAGTAGATAGAAATCCGTTTTCTGTCGGTTGCAGAGAAAAAGATTTTTGCATATCTGCGCTCCCAGAAGCTGATCCACTGCCTCGCAGGCCTCCATGGTCATCAGTGCTTCATGATCTGCTCTTTTATATTCAATCCCAAGACTGTCCAGAAAATCGTACACTGCGATTTCCTTCTCCAGACGGCCCTCGGTGTTCTCCGGTCTTCCTGTATAGACTGTTTGGTCAATTCTTGGTTCTTCCATGGTGTCTCCTCCGTTATTTTTACATTCTTATATGTGCAAGTCTTAGTCGCAGCATATTACGCTTTGCTGCTTCACCCGTAACCTGCCGATTTGTTTAATCATAGCACACCTGTAGCAAATAAGATACTCCGGATTTCCGTCTGACTATTGACGATATCAGCCTCGGATGCTATACTCTCAGGCAGAAAGGGAATGAAGTTCTCCCCCGATCTTTATCGAAACCGCCAATGAGCTGATGACTTCTGTGCAATGCACGGGGTTACCAGCTTTTTTTGATGGATTTTTAAGATCCGGGAGATTGAAAGGAGTTACTATGACAAAAGAAACTATCCAAAAAGAACATCGGATCCTACAGCTGAAATATGCTGTCCTTGCAGTGGTCGTGGGAATCTGCGTCGGAATCGTAGATACCATCTTCGGCCGGGGCCTGCTGGCGATCTCTGATCTTCGCACCGCACACTGGCGATATCTGCTGCCCTTCCTGCCTCTGGCCGGACTTCTTATTGTGTGGATGTATCATCATTTCAGCACCTTAAGCTTAAAGGGCATGTCCCTGATCTTCGAAACCGGGCAGAAAAAAAGAGACCAGATTCCTCTGGCCCTTGTCCCTCTGGTAATGATCGGCACCTGGATCACTCATCTCTTCGGAGGAAGTGCCGGTCGTGAAGGTGTTGCCGTGCAGATCGGTGCTACACTCTCTCACGAGGCAGGACGCAGGCTGCATATCCGGGAAAATAAGCCTGTCATGCTGATCACCGGTATGGCTGCCGGTTTTGGCGGTCTGTTCCAGACGCCACTGGCAGCTGTATTTTTTGCCATGGAGGTGATCGTTGCCGGATATCTTGAGTACGATGCGCTGCTGCCGGCACTTATTGCCGCATATACAGCCTCCTTCACCTCTCATTTCCTGGGACTGGAAAAATTTGCTGTGGATATCCAGGACACCTGGACTGTGACCAATCTCCGAAGCATGATCTCTCTCATTGCTCTCGGACTTGCCTTTGGTCTTGCCGGACGATGCTTTTCCGTACTTCTTCAAAAAGCAAAGAAATTATTCGGGGAAAAAATCTCAAATCCGCTGATCCGCATCGGTGTCATGGCCATTCCACTGGCAGCTCTGCTGTTTGTGAGCTATGGCGGACGCTACACAGGTCTTGGAACCAATCTCATCTCCGCTTCCTTTGCCGGAGAAACGATCTACGGATATGACTGGATTCTGAAGCTTCTGTTTACTGTATTTACACTTGCCATCGGTTTTCAAGGCGGCGAAGTGACACCACTGTTCTCCATCGGCGCTTCCCTTGGAGTCGTCCTAGGTTCCATCCTCGGGATCCCTCCCATTATCTGCGGGGCACTTGGCTACGCCGCAGTATTCGGCAGCGCCACCAATACCCTCATCGCCCCGATCCTCATCGGCCTGGAAGTCTTCGGCACCCGAAATACCCTTCCCCTCATCCTGGTATGCATCCTCGCTTATCTGATCAACGGAAATCACTCCATTTATGGAGCACAGCAGAAGGCACTTTGCAGGTTTGAAGAGTAGATATGTACATATTTTTTATTCGGTCATGGCTGACTCGGTTGTGACCGAATAAATTCTCCATCACCTAAAGGTAATGGGCTTCTAAGGATATCAGATTCGCCATATGATTCCTTTCTTCAGCTATTAATGGATTCTATCTCCGAATCATCATATATTTTCTTTAACTCTTTTCTCATTTCCTTATTGATATTCATATATCTTGAATTATCATCAGCCCATTTTACTTTCAGGATATCGTGTTTGCGTATATATAATACAGGCAGCCGGCTTCTGTGCTTATCCATAAAGATTCCCTGGCTTTCATAAAAAATTTCCTGCAGATAATCATTCATTTCATCTACCTGGATTACAAATGTAAAACGAATATCCTTCTTTTTTTCTTCTCTGCTCATCTCATTGATCCAGAACTCTGCAAATTTATCATTTAACAACAAAACATCATTTCTATCCATATCTGTAATATCTATAAGCGCCCAGATATTCACCTGATTATTTCTATTTTTCTTGAAAAAACTTACTTTTCCTTTTTCGTCCAGTTCATATTCTGACTTTTTTTGGTACTGGTTATGTAAAAGCCCTTTTTCAAATACAACGTTTCGTTCTTCGACCTCTTCTGGAAAAGTTATTTTGATATCTATTAACCTCTCATATTTGTAACAAATAAAACTGAATGGCATCCAGATTTCTTTTTTATTCTCTATATACCTGTAGCTTCTTGCATGAATCCTAGCACTATGCTTCAAAAATTGAACATACCCCGCTGTCATTAAAATATACAGTGGTAATAACGCTTTTTCAATCGCATCATTCCCACTGCTATTCGTCCAACATTTCCAACAGGAATATACTGCTGCAAAAAAAACATTTGTCAAAAGCAACATTTGAAACAGAAAACACCCTCTGATTCCGGAAAGCCATTTTCGATTTTTTCTCATCATCCCATAAACATATAGAGGATTTTCATCTACACTTTCCGAAGAAATATCCTGATCCGGTGTTTCGCCACATCTGAATACCCATCCAGTCAATGCCAAATATCCCCAAGCGGCTACTCCAAATGTGAATCTATCATCTTCAAAAATCCAACGATATGACAAGAATAAAATACAAAATAATAAAATTTTTCCAGGTATATTATTTTTTCTTTTTCGGTTTATTATGATCCCCCCTAATCGTCAAGCCTGTACAACATCCGATATTCCCAGACAATCCAACAGATCTTTTTTCATTTTCTCATATTGTTTTTTATATCTCGAATATCTATATAACGGAAGGATTTCCAGGCGATTATAATAACGGTTATATACCGCTCCAAGACGGTATCGTCTTTTATACATCATTATCCCTGAATTATTCCGTACAATGCTCTTCAGAATACGATTATCATCTTCTACTTCCATCACAAAGGAAAAATATATTTCCTTTTTTTCCTCTTTCGTTGTAATATACTGTTTCCAAAATTCTACAAAAGCTTTATTTAATTTTCCGATATCCGCTTCCTGAAACAAATCTGTTTTTACATATGCCAAAATATGTATCTCATCTGTTTTGTCATATCTGTAGAAAAAAGTTTTTCCATTTCGAGGAGCTTTATACGTATTTATATATTGATAAATTCCAAAATCTTTTTCCATTACATCAGAATGTATCTGTAAATCCCTGTAACACACCGGATTTTCATAATACATATTGATATTCTGGCACAGAAAACTGAATGGCGCCCAATTTCCTTCTTTATCTGTTGGGTATTTATAATTCTTTTTATAAAATTTCACATAAAATATCCACATGCATGATCTTGCCATGATCATAAAAGCCAGCGAGATATTCAGAAGGATTTCTATCACTGTACTATTTATACCTGGATTTACATACTGCATCCCCAGATATGTAAAATACACTCCCAGCCACAGAATCATTATTTTTCGCAAAAACAAAAAACTTTTTAACTTTCCGTTTTTCCTGATAGGAAGAGCATATTTCGATTCCTTTTTGTCATTTAACATACCGTGTACATAAAATGGATTCTGACAGTTATAACTATCCGGCACATTATAAGGGGTTTTCCATCTTGACGGTATAATAACCGTAGGAATAAATAGAATATTTGAGATCATCAGGCTTACCAGAACCGCCAAAATTTCCATTACACCGACCGGCGCCAAATAGAAATAAAAAGATTTCAGTAATCCTCCAAATACCAGGGCATATACGCATAAATAAATTGATTTGCTCAACATGTCGATCATTTCTCTGTATAATTGCCTCTTTCTTTTCTAATACATATTCTTTTAATCAAGTGATATCTTCTCTCCATTTACAGAAATCCAGTAATCTTTCGGTTTGTGTTCCATGTATCCATAACATATCTTTTCATTTTTGTTATTTTCTGCTTCCAGAAATTTTGTTCCCACAGAATCCTTCACATCGGCTATTACATAATTATCATCATTCGGTGCTACCAGTACATACCATTCCCCATTGATTTCTATCGTTGACATATCGATATTTATCTTTACATCTTGATACTCTCTGCCTGTACCATAAAATATAGAATCTGGCAATTTCCATTTTCCAGAACTTTCCGGAAAGATCTTCCCCTCTACTGTTCCTTCATTATCCATGATAACATATGTAGAATTTTCTCCCTGGAGAATACGGATAATCTCAGCATTATCACCATATGCTTCTACAGCTTTCTCTACAGAACTGAAACTTCGGTGAGTATATATTGTATCACACACAAAGAGTCCGATTCCTAATATAACAATTGGTACAACAACCTTAACTGGTGTCTTTTTTGATTTTCTTTTATAAGAAATAGCGATCACCAGATTAACAATAATTATCAGATATACAATTGGTTCTATCACTTTGATCAGCATATTTTTTTTCACATTCCCTTTGCATACAGTCTACCGATCTATATCCCGTCTTCCGATCACCCGCTTCAGTTCTTCTCTCATTTCTCTGTAAATATTTTTATATCTGGACTCACGGTCCGTACATTTTATTTTTATGATGTCATGTTTTTTCTCATACAAAACGGCCATACGACTTCGATGTTTATACATCCGTATTCCTGATCCGTCATAAAAAATCCTGCCTATAGCATCATTGATTCTCTCAGTCTGGATCACAAAGGTAAAACGTACATCTTTCTTTTTTTCTTCTCTGGTCAGCTCATTACACCAGAAAATCTCAAATGCATCATTCAGAAGCTGGATATGCATTTTCTTCATATCTGCTATATCAATGATCGCCCATAAGTTTACCTGTTGATTTTTTCTTTTCTGATAAAAACAGATTTGGTCATTCTCTTTTAATATATAATTTGCTTTTTTAGCATATCCGTTTTTAAAAAGACATTCTTCGAACACCAAAGGCTGATTTTTCTCCATTTCTTCTGTTGGATCAGGCAGTATCCTTCCTGCCAGTCCCTGCATTTCATATCCGATAAAGCTGAATGGCATCCAGATACCTTTTTTATTTCTCGGATAGCAGAAACTTTTCTTATAAATATGGATATAATATGCCTCCACTACACCAAGACTCATTATTATTCCCCAGTAAATCCAGAAAAATTCCAGTCTGATTTCCTGATATCTTCTATGTATTATATGATCAGAAATGAACCCTGCTGTCATCAGAAGAACATAACTCAAAAGCAAAATCTGTACTACAAAATATCCATTTATCCCGGAAAAACATTTCCTCTTTTTCAACATTTTTCGTACATACAGAGGATTCCTGTCATCATATAAATTTGCAAAAGGAAAACTTTCATTTCTTGCCCAAATTCTATCTGCCGATAATACAGCTTCTCCCATTGCCGCCAATACTAATGCCATTCTGATCTCCGGCATGATCTGGTAGCAAGCTGGTGTCAGAAGTAATGTTATCAGAAAAAAACGTTTTGTTTTTTCACTCAAGTGATATCTTCTCCCCATTTACAGAAATCCCATAATCTTTTGTTTTATGTTTTATGATATCTATTATTTTAATGACTACTTATTATTTTCCATCCAGAAGAATTTTTTTCATAGCTCTGACCCAATCCTTCAAAATCCCGATTGGAACCATCTTCTGTCCACTTGCAGAAACCCAGTAGTCCTCTGGGTATTTTTTCAGATATCCATAGTAAACGTTTTCGCTTCCTTTTGCTTCGGAAAATTCTGTTCCTTCCGAATCGTATACATTCGTTATGGGAGATTTTATTCCCGGATATGGTGACACCACAACATACCATTCCCCATCAACTGCTACGGTAGATACGTCGACTATAATCCGGTCTCCTGTAAAACGCTTTGTGTCCTGAAACTCTGAATCTTCCGGAAGTTTCCAGCCGCTTTCTGTTTTTTCAAAAATCTGTGAGTCCATCACATCTCCATCATCCATAATAACCAATGCTGAAGTTTTTCCTCGTAATGTCGCCACGACATCTGACCGATCATCATAGGCTGTTACTGCTTCCTCAAGTGTATGGAAACTTTGTTCAGCCTCTTTGTTATTTTCGGACATCATAAATATGATGACCACAGACAAAAGCGGAACCAGTATAAATATGGATATTTTTCGTGGGATTCTTTTTCTGGAATCCACAACTGCCACTATCATGAGCAACAGCAATAAGATTCCCCACGACCACCAGTTAGACAGTGAAATATTCATTTTTATGTTCTCCTTTTCCTACAATCTTGACGCTTCACAGATTGATCGCTACTTTATCTCCATCTACAGAAATCCAGTAATCATCTGGTTTCGTTTTCAGATATCCATAATATACCGTTATATTCTCATATTCCGTTTTTAAAAATTCTGTTCCAGCCGAATCGTGAACCTCATCTATAGAATTCTCCCCCATAAGATAATGTGGGAGTATTACAATATACCATGCTCCATGTATTTCTATTGATCTCATATCAATATTGGCATCTTCTGAAGGATAGCTCATACTTTTTCTGAAAAATGCTGAATCCGGCAATTTCCATTTCTTTCCATTTTTTGGAAAAATTCTTCCTTCAATAGATCCATCTTCATCCATGATAACATATGTAGATTTCTCATCCTGCAAGGTTGCTATTGGCTTCGCCTTAACATCATATGCCCGAATCGCTTTATCCAGCGAGGTAAAATTTCGTTGCACAAATACTGCCTGAAACATGATAAATAACAAACCAACCAGAAAAATTGGTCTGATGATAAAAAGCGGTACCTTTTTAGATTTTTTCTTGCATACGAGAGCAACTGCCAATGCAATAAACATTAATATTGTTATAACTCTTTCGAAAATGCTCAATATCAGATTCGCCATATGATTCCTTTCTCAAAAGGCTACTATAATCCAATTGAATAGTAGCCTTTTTGCTAATTATTAAGCCATAAATTTTACAAAGGCAGGCATTGCCACCATTAATTCAGGTATAAGTAAGCACCCTAATGCCGCTGCCAGAACCATCCATGAAATTTCTACTGATATTTCAGTTGTTGTTTCACTTTTATCGGATGTAACTGTATAATCTGTTGCCACTATAAGAGACCCTTTATTGTTAAGACCCACACTACCTCCTATAGTTTTCTTTTTTCCTATACTTAAACTTTGGGTTAATGTCCCCTGACTAATAGAAGTGCCTGAGTGTACAACACCTACATCCATAGAATAACCCCATTCAAAACTCTTACCATTAACATGATTTGCATATACCGTTACCATTTCTGAGTTGTGAGAAGTATTACGCGTCGATATGGTCTGAGTAACTTTAACCACTCCATCTACTAAAACTTCATCTACTTTACTGGTCTGATAACTTTCTGTTCCAACAAATGTTGCAACATTTTCCCTTACAAAATTATATACCTTAGCAACCGCTTTCTTCGTTTTTTTCCATGTAGATTTTAAAAAATGCACTATCTTTTTAAAGAAAGTTCCCTCTGGATCTCTATTAGATACCGGATTATTTCCACAATAGCTGAATACATTGCACATTGTGCTGTTAAATCCGGAAATATACGAATCCGCACTGATAAATCTCCGTATCTCCGGATCATAATACCGGTTCTTCAGATAGTACATTCCGGTTTCTTCATCGTAGTAGTAGCCTCTGTAGCGGAACGGGTTTGTTTTTCCGATGGTGCCGGCTTTGCTGCCGGTGATGCTCAGGATTTTTCCCCAGCTGTTATACTTGTATTCTACTACAGTCTCTCCGGTGTCGTCAATCAGTGCAATGACATCATTCTGGAGATTTCTTACGTAAAAATAGTCTTTTCCTGACACTCGCATTGAAACGGGATTTGCTGCAGAATCATAGTAATACCAGATTCGGCGTCCCTCACCTTTTTCTGTTACCAGAAGATCTCCTGCCATGCAGTATTTAACATTTGAACAGCGTGTTAATATCGAGAAAGGTCTTACCGAGAACAAAAGCTTCTCAGAAATTGGAAGAATTACCGGTAAAGATCCCTTAACAGTATCTAAGAAAGTGCGCCTTCATGCACGTATCAAAAAGCGTCCGGATTCGGGTTATACCAATCAAAAGAGATTGCAGATGGATGAATAAGCAGAATTAGAACGGCAGTACAAGATATTAAAACGGATACGAAGTGGACAACCAAGCATTAAGATCAAATAATTGATAAAAAGACGTGAACCATAGAAATGTGATTCACGTCTTTTAAAAGATACAGGTGTTTTGAACAATGTTAAGATTTGCCAGAATCAATGGAGCAACAACTTGATATTGACATAGGAATGGTTATGCGAAAAAGCGTTCCCTTTCGTGTTGATAAGAGTTCTATATCTCCCTGGTGTTGGAGAAGAATCGTTTTAGTGATAGAAAGCCCAAGACCATTGGAGCCATTGTAGCCTTTTGCAAATGGCGTAAAGATTTGGTTTTTTAACTCGGGGCCGATAGATGCTCCGTCGTTATAAAATAATATGATAATTTGATCTTTCTGATTTTGGTAAGCCCTGATCGCTATTTGAGAATCTTTGTATTTAAGCTGATTTTCCAAAATGTTTTCCAGAACTACCCGTATTTTATGCCTGTCAGCAAAAATATTTAAATATGGATGGATGTGAAAATGTACATACTTTACCATGTGGATTTGTGTATGATAATCGGCAAAAATCGTATCAAACATATCAGACAAACTAAAAATTTCTTTTTGAATTTCTTTCGTACTAAGCGTTACATACTGTAATAGTGACGAAACCTTTTCTTTCATTCTGGTTGTTTGCTCTAGTATAATATTTAAAGAATCATCTAAAGTTCCTATCGGATAAATTTTTTCTTTAGCTGAAACGGCATAGCTTTCTATAATCATGATAGGAGATTTCATTTCGTGAGAAATATATTGAAGAGAACTTTTTTGCAACTGTTCTTTTTTTAAAAGTTTAATATGCATTTCATAAAAACTATTTTCAAGTGCATCTATAAGATTATTATTATTGCATGGCTTAACTGGTTCAGTGTTTAAAGCCAGATTTTCCAGTTTGTGTGCATATGCTTGAAGTTTTGCCAATTCAGAAGAAAATTGTCTTTCAATAAATCGAAAATAAAAATATAAAATAAATACAAGTAAAATAACAAATGCAGCTAAAGATCCCACAATATATGGGAATACTTCATGATAGAGATCTCTGATAACAGAGTATTTATAAAAAAATTCCCCATTTTTTGGCGTTAAAGAAATACAATAAATTAATTCTTTATTATCAATTTTTTCACGATAAAATTTTTCGATTTCCTGTTGGTTCAAAGCTTGCTGGTAAATATGATCTCTGGTCTCTTCGTTGTATGTAGCTTCCAAAACATCAATAGAATCTGTACTTACGCCCAAGAGCCATTCGTTTTTGATGCCCATTTCTGCGGCATATTTGAGATTTTCTTCATCAATTATGCGATCTTCAAAAATATGATTATAATGGTAAAATGACCAATAGTAGATGATGCAGAGAGAGGCAGCAGCAATTGCAAAAGCAAGAATAACAGAAATAATAAAAAAATTTTTGTAAAATCGTTGATTGATTGCTTCTTTTCTTATCATAATGTGCACCTGTATCCGAAACCGTAGATTGTTTCTAAGTGAAATTTTGGAAGTTTTCTACGGATATTTTTTATATGATTATCTACTACACGGTAATAGCCATAGTAACTTTCACCCCAAATATCTGTAAGAAGCTGATCTCGCGAAATGGCAACTGAAGGATGCATTACAAAATAAAGGATAATATCAAACTCCTTACTGGTAACAGGTATTTGAAGCTGTTGCTCAGTGCAGATCGTTCGTTTGGCCTCATCAAGGCTATACCCATTAAAGTTGATAAGTTTTTTGAGAGATATATTATTGTTTTTTAACAAATTAGAAACACGATAACAAAGTTCTGCTGGTAAAAAAGGTTTTGCTAAATAATCATCACACCCCATTTCAAATCCTAATACACGATCAATGCATTCCCCACGGGCAGAAATCAAGATAACGGGGATATTCCTATTTTTATCTTTAATCTTTCTCATCAATTCGGTGCCACTACCATCTGGAAGCATGATGTCAATAATATAAAGATCATACAATGAGTACCAGTTTGCTTGCCTATAGATATCTTGTATGCAGTAATAGGGAGCAACTGAGTGACCATCGCGTTCCAAATAGGTTTTTAATACTTGATTTAATGCTTTTTCATCATCAATTAGACATATATTTGCCATATTCATCCCTCCTAATTTGTGTAGATATTTTATCATATTTTTATTTTATAAACATAAAAAAACACAATTTAACACAATTTATTAAAAACAAACAAAATATAAATAAAAAAAAACGAAATAGTATCATATTTGACACAAAATTAAATCGTATACTATGAGTACAGCAAGCAAAACTGCATAAATATCAAAAAAAAATTGGGGGAGGGAACTATGAAAGATTCAGAGCAAAAAGTAAGAAAGAAAAAATTTGAAATGCCATCATCAATTTGTATTTTGATAATACTGACGATCGTGTTGGCAATTTTAACACATCTTATTCCTGCGGGCGAATATACTCGTGTGGATAATGTTCCGGTAGCGGGAACTTATATGCAGGTAGAATCGAATCCACAGGGAATTTGGGATATTTTGGCTGCACCAATGCAAGGATTCCGTGGTGCAATTGACATTATCTTATTTGTATTCGTGTTAAGTGGATGTTTGGGAATTATAGGAAAGAGTAGATCACTTGATGCAGGTCTTATGTATGTGATCAATCGTTTAAATGGTCGAGAAAAACTAATGATTCCTATAGTAATGTTTATCGCATCCATTGGTGGAACAACGTTTGGATTTTCGGAAGAAACTATTCCATTTTATCCGATTCTTATTCCGATGTTTATTGCAATGGGCTATGATGCAGTGACTGCTTGTATGGTTTTATTCCTTGGATCTGGAGCGGGAATTGTTGGTGCGTTGATCAATCCTTTCTCGGTAGGAATAGGTTCTGATATTGCCGGAATTTCTCTTGCGGATGGTATGCTGATTCGAGTTGTTATTTATATAGCCACAGTAATCGCTTCTATTCTTTTTACTATGCATTATGCAGAGAAGGTTCGTAAAGATCCGACCAAATCGGTTGTTTATGATATACGCGATGAAATAGAATCACATATTCATAAATTAGGTACCGATGATATTCCTGAATTTACCAGACAAAGAAAAGCTATTTTAACAGTGTTTGCTTCTTCCTTTATCGTAATGATTTTAGCAATCATTCCATGGAGCAGTAAATTCAATATTTACGTATTTGATAATATTCACGAAAATCTTTGTCAAATTCCATTAGTGGGACGTCTCATTGGAAACATGCAGCCCTTGGGAGGCTGGGGAATGAAAGAACTCACTGTAATCTTTCTGCTTGCAGCTGTTATTATTGGCAAAATGTCTCATATGAAAGAAAAGGAAATGATTTCCCTGTTTGTTGGAGGCTGTCAAAATATTCTGGGAGTTGCCATTACTCTAGGCTGCGCGAAAGGTCTATCTGTCATTATGACAGATGGCTTGATTATGGATACAATTCTTCATTTTGGAGAAATCTTAATGAGTGGTGTTAGCAGAGTTGTATTCCCAGCTCTTGCATATATTGTATACATATTTTTGTCTTTTTTTATTCCATCATCATCAGGATTAGCAACGGCAACCATTCCCATTATTGGTTCATTAGGTGAATTTCTTGGTGTTGGTAAAGAATTTGCAGTCATGGTTTGTGCAGCTGGTTCTGAAACTATGAATCTTATTTCACCTACGCAGGCGGTTCTCATGGGGGCATTAGCAATTGCAGGAGTTCCTTTTCCACGTTGGGTAAAGGCAGTTCTTCCGTTCTTCTTTATTGTGATTGCAATTGTTAGTACTATCGTAACCATTGCAGTGCTTTTATAAAATTATATTAATATATTAAAAAGGAAAAGGAGATTATTGCATTATGAAAACAACGAAAAAAATCACAGTGATTGGTGCAGGAAATGGCGGAATGGCAATGGCATATAGTTTGGGCCAGATGGGGCATGATGTCTGTATTTATGATTCCCCTAATTTTCCGGCTCAGATTAATGCAGTTAATGAAACAGGGGGAATTGAGGCCGTTGCTGAACTACATGAATGTCCTATGTTAAATGCAGGATTCTCAAAAATTGCGTTGGCAACTACAGATATTAAGGCTGCTATGGAATTTTCAGATATCTTTATGATGGTTTGTCCTTCCTTTGCGCAGGAAATTATGTTCAATAGTATGATTCCATATTTAAGAGATGGCATGAAAATCTTTATTGTTCCTGGAAATTATGGTGGATTAATCTTGAACAAATGCCTTCAGAAATCAGAGAAAGCGGGTATGGACATCACATTTTTAGATACCATTAGCTTGCCTTGGGCAACGCGTTTAGCTCATGCTGGTGCTGTAGCTATTATGGGTGTAAAGGAATTTATGCCAATGAGCATATTCCCGAATAGTAAGAAAACTCCAGAATTGATGAATTTGGTTAATGAGGTATTCCCGATTCGACCGGAATTTTTATCAAATCCTATTGTGGCTGCTTTTGAAAATATCAATTTTGGTGCACATCCGGTATTGTCAATTTTGAACATGGGTCTGTGCGAGAACTTTGATGGTCAGTTCAATTTTTATGCGGATTGTTGCTCTACAGCGGTCGCAAAAGTTGAGGATGCATTGGATTTAGAACGTCTTGCAGTTGGAGATAGTTTACATATGCATTTGAGAACAGAGCTGGAAGCAAATAATGTTCTTTACGCATCGCATGCAAAATGTATTTATGACTTTAATCGTGAGTCGAGTGTTCATTCTAAAATAAAAAATGCACCTAACACATCAAAAGCTCGTTATATTACGGAAGATGTTCCATATTTGTTTGTTCCGTTTTGTGAGCTTGCAGATTTGTGCGGTGTAGATGTTCCGATTGCAAAGGCACTTGTAACAATAGCATCTTATTATAATGATGAAAATTATATGAAAACTGGAAGGACCCTGGCGAAGATGGGATTTAATCATTGGACAAAACAAGAGATTCTTGAGTTTTTAGAAGCATAAATCAGCCATGTTTTCCAAAGTTCCGTTTTTCGGATTAACGAAAAACTCCACAATGCAAAGCAGGGCCTTGCCCTAACAAGAAAAAAGCCAGGAAAAAACCCCTGATATTAAAATCAGGGAAGTATTTCCTGGCTTTGAGTCTGGCTCTTACGCAATCTACAGTTGCCGGCCGGCTTCTCACTCAGTTTTTATGTGGTTTTCTTATCTCTTATGTGTTCTGTAATAAAAGATCTGCTTTCTGTATCGCTGTTCATTGCAATGTGCCAGCTGTATCTCCACCTCTTTTCTGCATCTGGGACATTTGATCCGGAGGATTCTGGAACAGTCACCTGTCAGCTCGAACAATCTGCTGTTGGAGCAACTCGGGCAATGTACTCGTATTGCTTTTCTGTCGGGTGTTCTTTCTTCGATGTCCACCACTTCTCACGCTCCTCTTTTTTCGAATATATGTTCGTTTCTTATATTTTCCATTATACAAACTTGTGTTCGTTTTTACAATAGTAAATTTTCCCTCCGACAGCTTTCCAATCTCCCACGTTCATGCTATACTGAACTTATCTCTGTCTGCCCGTTTCAGTCATGGGGCAGACTTATTTTTTTCAGGAAAGGATTTATTTATGAAGCGTATCAAAAATATCGATCTGCTCCGTGCGGGGGCGATTCTCTACATTATGCTGTATCACTGCTACGTTCTGTCCGGGCAGCCATGGCAGTCGCATACAGCCATCCACACACTTCTGACTCTTGGAGGTGAAGTAGGAGTTACACTGTTTTTCCTGTTAAGCGGATATGGGATTTATCTTTCCCTTTCTTCTTCGGAGGCACGAGGCTGTCTCCCCGGCTGGCGGGCTTTTATGAAAAAACGCTGCATCCGCATTATGCCCCAGTATTATGTATGTATCACGGTCCTTCTGATCTTTATGTCCACGCAAATGTTCAGCAATGAGGGACTTCGGCACATCCTGGCGTATTATACTTTTACGGAGAACTTTTCCCCGGTGACTCATGGTTCCATCAATGGTGCGCTGTGGACGATGGGCGTGATCTTTCAATTTTATCTGGTCGCCCCGTTCCTTTATAAGGCAGTCCGGAAAAACTGGCTCGTCTCTGCCATTGTGTCCATTGTTTTCACTGTTATCTGTCGGTTCGCAGTCGTCCGTTATCTCCACAATTCCGGGATTTCGGATAACTCTGTATATTTTGTATACGAGCGTCAGGTATTCTCTGCGCTGGATAATTTTGTGCTGGGAATGGCTGCTGCCGCTTTCTGGAAACAGACCGGAGATCGTATGCAGGATTACCGGCGGAAGCTTGGACTTCCGGTTTCTATTGCAAGCGCCGCACTGATCCTGGTATGGATCTTTTATTATCACAGTCACGGGCTTTATGGCACTGCTTCCTCCGGTTATCCGGCCCATTCCATCCTGGCGGTCCTGCTCAGTATACTACTTGTGGGATTCTCCCTCCTGCCGGAAATGGATTTCAGATTTCTGCATCCACTGTATTTCGTGGCACGGAACCAGTACGGGATCTATCTGTGGCATATGCCCATCATTATGATTCTTCAGGCCAATGCTCCATGGTTCAACACCATGAGCCAGCAGCGCTTCTGGCTGTTTTTGCCATGTATGGTTGTCATCACCTGCGTATTCGGCTATTTTGCAACCCGTTTTATCGATCATCCCGCTTCTGCGAAAAAGAAAGGATAACTTCCCATGAAAGACAGAACCGCAGTTAACCACAATATCCGCAAGCATTTTAATGAACTGATATACAACACAGCCCGTTACACAGAGATCGTGTTATCCATCGTGATCATTATCGTGATCGCACTGTCCGGACTCCGACTGATCCTTACAACTGCCGGTACCTCCGTCATGGATATGGACACCAGCTTTTTTACCAGTTTCCTGTCGCAGGCACTGTCCCTTGTAGTCGGTGTGGAGTTTGTAAAAATGCTCTGCCGCCATTCCGCCCAGACTGTTGTCGAAGTCCTGCTTTTTGCAACAGCAAGGCAGATGGTCGTGGAACATCTCGATCCTGTACAGACACTGATCGGGATCATCGGTATCGCCATTCTTTTTGCCGTCCGGAAATATCTGATGACGGACAGTGATGATATGACACCACATCAGAAGAACGCTTCAGAAGAATCTTCAAAAAAAGCTTTCTCTTCTGAGTGCAAATGAGCATAATTACAGAAAAGCTCCAACTGCATCCCGATATTGATACAGTTGGAGCTTTTCTTATAAATTTTGCATTGGTATAAACTCTATACGATACTATTGTCCACATCGGACCAACTGCATGCCCACAGCAGCTATCTCCAGATAATATACCCTGCATAGATCAGGTACATACACACCATGGAAATTCCCTCTTTCCGGCTGATCCTCTGCTTTGTCGCCGCATAGATCCACACGATCAGCGAGAACACGATAAGTATGACAATATCAATAATATTTTCCCGGATCAGTGCCACCGGATTGATGGCAGATGCAGCTCCGAGAACCATCAGAATATTGAAAATATTGGAGCCTACCGCATTTCCCACAGCCATATCCACTTCGTTCTTTCTGGCTGCAACCACGGAAGTCACCAGCTCCGGAAGGGAAGTTCCGATGGAAACAATGGTCAGTCCCACCAGTGTCTGGCTCATTCCAAGATCAATGGCAATGCGGCTGGCAGCATCCACGGTAAGATCTCCGCCCAAAGCAATGGCAAGTGCGCCTCCCACAATAAAAAGGATGCTCTTCGGCCAGGAAAGGATGCCGATTTCTCCTTCCAGCTCTTCCATTCCTTCCATGTCCACATTTTTTCCTGCTGCCCTGGCCTTCATGGCACTTCGGATCATTGCCACAATATAACCTGCAAAAAATCCCAGCAGGATCATTCCATCCAGATGACCAAGTCTCATTCCGATCGTATCTCCTGCTGCCAGGATTCCAAGCCCCAGAAGAAGGAGCGCACAGATCATGGAAAACGGAATATCCCTCCGGATGGTTTCCTTCTGTACAAGGATCGGCGTCAGGATGGAACAGACTCCAACAACCACCATCAGGTTAAAAATATTGGAACCTACCACATTGCTGACCGCAAGCTCATTGTTATTGACCAGTGACGCCGTAACGCTGACTGCGGTTTCCGGCAGTGATGTTCCCATTGCCACAATAGTAAGTCCTATGATGATCGGCGGCACCTTCAGCCTTTTTGCGATACTGGAGCTTCCTTCTACAAAGAAATCCGCACCCTTCATCAAGAAAGCAAAGCCGATCACAAGAAAGACTAACACAAGGATCAGCGGTGAACTGTTTACCAGATTTTCCATTTTTCTTCTCACTTTCTGTTTTTATTTCCCATAACCCGGAGATTCATTGTCGCCTGCCCTGCTGAAAAAATTCTTTCCGGCATTCTTTTGTTACATAAAAAAGACCCATGTATGCCCTGCTGCAATAAAAAATAACAGAGCATACATGAGTCTCATTCTTTAAGATTTGCCAGGTTTTTCAGAAAAAACCGGGTCTGTTGACAAATCACACTTACGTGCGAACTACTCCCTCATGGAATTGAAATTTTCGATTTTTTTCAATTTAACAGAATTGTTTTTAAAAGTCAACCCCTGTCCGGTGACTTTTCTTTACCGGAAGCACATATTTTATGTATCTTTATTGTTTTCCGCTTTCAGAAACAATCTCTTTCAGAATTTGTAAGACTCCATCTTCACTATAAGAGGGACACACTCCTTTAGCTGCTGTCTGCACTTCCGCTCTGGCATTGGCTACTGCGTAGCTCATTCCCGCTTTCTGGAGCATGGCGATATCGTTGAGGTTATCTCCGAATGTACAGGTTTCCTCCGGAGAAATTCCTAACTGTTGCTGGATAAATTCGACAGCTGTACTTTTTTCGCCCTCCGGCGGTGTACTGTCCATCCATTCTTTTCCGGCAGCCGCCAACGTTACCTTATCCCTCCATGCCGGTGTAAAATACGGGGCACAAAGCTCCTCGCACCGTTCCTGGTGATAGACAGAGAATTTCAGCACCTGTTTTCCCTGAAGAGAAGAAAGATCATCCACTTTTCTCATATCATAACCATAGGAATCCCGCAGCCACCGGAACATCCTTCCATTCTCATTCTCCGCATAGCAACACTCCGGTGTGGCAATAAAGCAGTCACATTCCGGCATTTTTTCTTTCACCATATGATGCATGCGTTTCCAAACCTCATCCGGAAGTGTATGTACCTTCAGGATCTTATCATTCTTCCGGATCACCGTACCGCCATCTGACACAAAATACACCAGATCCTTCACCGGCTCAAACAGCTTCCTCTCACTGTCATACTGCCGCCCGGAACACACCACAAAGGTGATTCCCAGCTCAGTCAGCTTCCGGATCACTGTCATATATTCCGGATTGATAGTCATGGTCCCGTCTTTTACAAGAGTTCCGTCTACGTCTGTTGCGATCAGTTTTATCATGTTGTTTTACTCCTCTACATCGGACAGCTTCTTTTTTCCTCTTTATCCATATCTCCACGGACATATCTGGCATTGAACTCCATATTGATCTCACGGATCTCTTTTTTTCCATCAATATAATCCTGATACATATCCGCAAGTCTCGCCATACAACCATCACAGTTTGCGGAGATATTTCCCAGAGATTCCTCTACGATCTGTTTACGTTCTTCTTTTGTTGTATCTTTGATCAGATATCCTGGCATTGTTTTTTCCTCCTGATAGATTCACCTGTATTTCAGGTGTTTTGTCCTTTCATTATTGTTCACTTTTTCTGTAAAAAAAACTGCTTGTATCAAACAAACAGCTTTACAAAAATTTTCCTTTTCTGTTTTTTTATTCTACTCTGGCCAAATGTCAGTGTCAACACAATTTACTTACTTTCACCTGATATCACTCCGTAAGATTAACAGTAATAAATAACACATGCACAAGTGCTTCATTTCTGATTATAAATATCTATAAATTTATGTAGCATGCAGTTTTCAGGTCAACAACTATATTTTTTATAAAAAAAGAAACGAGCACCCCACCCAGGCAATAGCCGTACGGTAACAAACCCGTTTCTTTCTTTTTTAAGAGTACTATAATCCATATACTGATGTCAACAGCATTTATGTTAATTTTTCTTTTGATCATTCAGCATCGCAACAATATTCATTGCCGGTAATAAAATAGGTGCCATTCCCGGCTGAGTTGTTATGGTAGAAATATAGCTTCTAATATATGGGAACAGAATAGCAATAGCATTTCTTTCAAGAATACTCATGTTTTCCTGCTGAGTATTGAATATTGCTCTTCCTTTTACCCAAACACATACTTTTTCATCTTGATCTGCAACTTTAGTTGTAAGAATAAGTTCAAACTTATCATCACCGATTTTATTCAGACTATGATCAACCTGAACTCCTAATTCCAGATCATCTAACGATCCATCTTTTTTTCTAAAGCTACTTTCTATAATTTCAATTTTGTCTAAAATAAGAGCACTTTCATATTTAGATCTGACTTCCATATTTTTTCTCCTAGCATGCAGTTGCGTAATCATCCATAAAATCAAACTCTGGCTTTACATTACTTGTATTAATGTTGTTATTCGAATAATCAAAATACTTCTGAGGCGGCGTCAAAATCTGTTTTACATCTTCCTCTGTAATTGCATGCACTCCCTCTGCATCTCTTATCATAGGAGTTTTAGCAGTTTTACTCAATTCAACATTATACTTCTCGCACAATGAAAAGAACAATTCTTTATCTAACATTAAATCACCTCTTCTTCTTCATTATATATTAGTTTTGTTGATTTAATACATTCTTTTTTTGAAACACAAATTTGACGTTCATTAAATCCAAGGCCTGTAATATTCACTATTTTCTTCTGTAATTCTTTATCCTTCTTGTTTCTTCGCATTGTATAACCTGCATAATCTTTCTGAAATGTTCTGGTAATAACAGCGATATTCTTTTTTTGCTTATAATAATCAAAGAAAAGAGCACGAAAATTTTTATCATCAAATACAGGCATATTTCCAGAACAATTTTTTTTAATTTCATCTATGCATTGGATAATCTCAGCGAAAAATGCATCCAGTTGTTTATTATCATCCAAATCCAATACTTCTTCATCCGGTGCTTCTATAGTCGCCCTAAAAATCACTCTTCCAAAATCGTTATTATGTAAAACAGCTGTTGCAGACCACCATAATGCTTTCTCATAATCGTCAAAAAAATATACTCCCTGTCCCAACCAATGATCAGCACGATAGTTACATTTCGCAGGATCAAATCCATTGCTTTCTATACTGTCTTTGTGTTTTGAACAGGTTCCATGATATCCTATTTCATTCATTCTTTACTCTCTTTTGGATTTTTATCAACGTCACTTTTTAAGTAACTCAATTTCAGATTTTATTCAATACAGATATGATTATATATTTTACCACGCTCAAGCAAGCTCTGCAATCTCATTTCCATACAATAACAATAGAAGAATTTTTTTATCACTTTTACTTTTTCAAAATCACTTTCCTTTTATCTCTCTTCAAGCCACTGGTCAATGTTCCCAAAATGTACCGCCTGCAGGTTATCTACATCAACCAGTTGCGGGAAGCTGTTTCTGCCCTACCTGCGGAAACAAGTATTCCATGGAACGCACTACTTCCATGTCTTTTAAACTTGTTAATGTCTAGCACCGCCATTGTGTTTTTACTATTGATAAAAACCTTCGTGACTTTTTTCTTGAAGACCGTACTCTGCTCGACTGCCTCTTTCACTGTTACCAGTGTCGTCTCACGTATGTTCTTCAAAATGAATAAGTCTAAATGATGACGAACTTGATGACGATTTTGGAGAGGAAGACTTTTATATCTTCTAATCCAAGAAGCGTCTTGTCGTTGTGCCCGCCTCCGTGCGGGCATTTTTTTATTTAGGAGAACGCCGCAGGCTGTCTTTCCTATAAAAGAAACGTGCGCCGCCAGGCGCACGACGCAGATATCGCTCAGGCACTGGACGCAATTTAATAGAATCAGGTATGTTTCGAAAAAGGAAGAACTCAACGCTGTTCTTCCTTTTTTTGTGCTTTATTTTGTGGATTTTTCATATGTATTTTTTTGTATTAATGATATATTATTGGTATAATATACAAAAAATAACTTGTTCACTTGCATATGGAGGTCTAAAAAAAAAAATGAAAAAATCTGATCGCTACAATATCGGCATTCTTATTGGTGGCGTGCATACTTATTTTCCCAAAGAACATATCCGCGGCATTACCGAAGCTGCCAGAGAATTAAATGTTAATGTGTGTTTTTTTCTCGGAACACAGACCAAAGATTTCTTTGAAGATCTGCTAGGTGGAACTCACAAAGATTCTTTTGATTATCAATTCAAAACTATCCACGATTACAGTCTTATCGGTGGTCTTGACGGATTGATCATCAACTACGGAACTCTTGGGCTTCAATTAAAGAATGAAACTGCGGAAAGATTTGCATTGAAATTTAATTCGATTCCTACAGTATTTCTTACAGAGATTGTTCATTCTCCAAACTGTCATTCCCTGATCTGTGACAACAAAAACGGAATCCACTTGGTCATGGAGCATCTGATCAATGAGCATCATTGTCGAAAAATTCTTTTTGTAGCGGGTCCTTCTCAGAATACTGATGCAAATGAACGCAAAAACACATATCTTGAAAGAATGGCTGCACACAATCTGCCGGTCACTCCACAGATGATCGCACAGGGTGACTACTCTGAATTTGTTGACCGCCAAGTTCAGCACCTTCTGGATGATAATCCGGATGCACAGGCCATCGTATTTGCAAATGATGAAATGGCATTTTCCGGATACCGCGTGTGTGAACAACGTGGTCTTGAAGTTGGCAAGGATATCCTCATTACTGGTTTTGATGACTGCGAGCGTGCTTCCGGTATGGAGCCTCCTCTTACAACCGTTCAGCAGGATGGCGTCCTGATGGGAAAAATGGCTGTCTATGATCTGATAGCCAAACTGGATGGCAGTGAAGTTTTGTCCCGAAGAGTTCCTGTTTCTCTATGTGTCAGAGAATCCTGTGGATGTCAGGAAAAAATTCCGGAAATCCGCAGTACTCCTGTAAACCTTACTGAACAGATTCATAAGTTAAATCGCACAATCACAAATATGAAACTTGAACTGATCAACTTTCAGAGAAAGTCCTGGTTTATTCCTTACTTAGCCAGAAATCTGAATGACTGTATGGATGATGAATATGCTTTTCTTCTGTCAGCAATGGAAAACATGCGTGAGCTTCGAACCAAATGTACTTACCTCTTTCTTCTGGATGAACCAGTCATCTATCATCAGAATGATGAATGGATATCTCCACAAAATCTTCGGCTTGCTGCCTATTATCGAGACGAAGAAACAGCTGCTTTTCATCTTTATGACCGCCAGCCTGTAAACGCTGAAAATGGCATCTGTCAGTTAATGGCAGATAACGACCGTCACCAGTTTATGGTATTTCTGCTCTTCTCCGGAGAAAAGCAGTATGGTCTTCTTGCATGCGATATCCAACCGGAAGAATTTCCGTTCTTCTATGTGATAAGCCTGCAGATTGGCCTTTCTCTTCATTATCTTGAAATCAGTAAAGTAGAAGTTCTCCGTCGTCAGGAAATGTCCAGGGATCTTGAGCTTGTCCGTGAACGTAACCGGGAACTTGGATTAATCTCCAAATATGATGAACTGACAGGACTTCTTAACTTAAGAGGTTTCACTGAACAGATCAAGAATTTTTGCAGCAAAAGCGAACATCAGCGCGCCTATATTATCTGCGCTGATCTGGATCACCTTAAAGAAATCAATGATACGTGGGGACATCCGGCAGGCAATTTTGCCCTGCGAAGTGTCGCTAATATTTTTAACGGCTGTCTCCGCAGCCAGGACGTCGTTGCCCGCACTGGCGGTGATGAATTCCTGATCCTCCTTAACTGTCAGGAAAAAAACTTCCAGGATATTTTCCGCAAACGAGTCCGGGATGCATGTGCTGCTTTTAATGCAGAATCCGGCAAACCATTTCTCGTGGAGGTTTCTCTTGGAATCACCGAATTCAAGCCAAGCCCGGAAACAGATATTCCTACAATCATCGAACACGCTGATAAAGACCTTTATGAAGCCAAAAAGCTCCGCAAAAACTCCGTTCGTCGACCGTAAAACGGGATGCAATATATTTTAAAATGGGGCTGTCGGGAAATAGATAGCCCCTTAGCTTACAAATATTTATACATTGATTTCAAATACTGCGGATTGTTTTTCTAAATTACCATCATAGGTGTAAAAATTAATCTTAAACATCCCCGAAATAGATAAGTCACAGGTTTTTACACAAACCTGAAAACGAAAAAAAGCCGGAAACCATTGATTTTTCAAGGTTTCCGGCTTCTTAAATTAGCGTGCGTTAGAGGATTCGAACCCCCGACCTTTTGGTCCGTAGCCAAACGCTCTATCCAGCTGAGCTAAACGCACATCTTTGTTACTTTTCCTTTGTGATATTTCGTATCACCGCTGCAACAATATGTATGATACTCTAAGACCTATAAAATGTCAAGGGTTTTTTGAAACTTTTTTTGATTTTTTTTAAAAATATTTTTTATTGCTATTTTTGATGCAAAAGCAACAGTTTTTTAATTCCGTCTAAGCGCCTCAATCGGACTCAGTTTCGCTGCCTTTCTCGCCGGATAGATTCCGAAGAACACACCTACCGCACAGGAGAACAGCGTAGCCGCCAGAATAGTTCCTGCACTGATCCCAGGTGCGATCGTCATTCCCATACTGCTGCTGATCACCGCACAGATCACATAGCCGCCTGCAATCCCCAGCACAATACCGATCAGCCCGCCTATGATCGTCAGGATCGCCGCCTCAGCAAGGAACTGTAACATAATGGACGAGGTTTTCGCTCCAAGGGATTTCCGGATACCGATCTCCCTGGTACGCTCTGTGACGGACACCAGCATGATGTTCATAACACCGATACCACCTACCAGAAGTGAAATGCCCGCAACAAAAGAGATAAACGCAGTCACCATGCCAAGCATCTGATTCATGGATTTCATGACATCCTGGAAGCTCTGTACCTGGAAATACTCATCTCCGGCACACTGGTGACGTCTCTCAAGAAGATTTATGATCTTGTCTGCGACCGCCTGGGAATCCAGACTCTTATCCGCCTGAACTATGATCTGATAAAATTCTCCGCTGCTTCCGGTAAAGTCATCCATGGCCGTATAAGGCACATTTATGGTCACCGGCATTCCATCGTAAGTATAGCTGACAAAGGTTCCGTTTTCCTTCTGTGTGGTGACTCCGCAGATGCGGAATGTCTTGGTCAGATCATAGCAGGTGATGTCCAGTGTCATTCCCACTACATCATCTGTTCCGAAAAGCCTTTTCGCATCGGCATCGGAGATCACGCAGACGTTTTTTCCCTCTTCGACCTCCTTCTGCCCGAAATAGCTTCCGTACTTCACAGAAGCATTGTCCACCAGCTTGGCATCCTGGGCCTCCCCGGTCACTGTAAGATTAAAATCACCCTTTCCGGTTACGGTCTCGCCTGTATAGGAATCCGAAACATTAACACCTTCCACACCATACAGCTCCCGGACTGCATCAATATCCCCCGGCTCGATCCAGACCTGGTCTGTTATGGCATCATCACTGCAGTAAACAGCGATCTGGCCGCCACCGATATCATCGATCTCACTGTTCATCTGATTCTTCGTACCCTCACCGATGGACACAATGGCGATCACTGATGCAATACCGATGATGATACCAAGCATGGTGAGAAAGGATCTTCCCTTGTTGGCCATGATGTTATGGATCGCCATTTTGATATATTCATAAATATTACTCATCGGCAGTCTCCCCTGTCTCTGCTGCACTGTCTGCAGACGCTGCCTCTGCCTTCATTCCCTCTTCCAGGGACCCCAGATCCTCGATGACCTCATCTCCGGCTTTAATTCCCTCTGTGATCTCAACAGAATCCTCCGAACTGATTCCTGTAGTGACATCCTGTTTTGTGATCACACCATCCTTCAGCACATAACAGAAGGAACCATCCTTGCCGATATTTACCACGCCTGCTGGAACCGTTACCACATCCTCTGCCTTTTCTGCATAGATCTTTACCTTCGCATCTACTCCCAGAAAAATATCCTTGTCCGGCTTGTCGATGCTCACTGTGGCAGAGATCAGTGTGGAGCCCTTTTCGTTAGTTGTGGCAATGTGACTGATCTTTGTCACCTTGCCGGTATATTTCCTGTCACCGATGGTAATGTCGGCATTCTGGCCTTCCTTTACCTTATCGTAGTCATACTTGGACACATTGATATCAACGCTGACCTTATCTGTATTCTGCAGGGTAAAAAGCTCCATTCCCTGTGTTGCCGCTGCGCCCTGCTGGACTGCTGATTTGGAAATGACGCCGTTAAAATCCGCCGAAATGCCTTTCTTTCCTTCTTCTACCAGCTCTTTCGCAGATTTTGCATCCAGCTCAGTAAGATTGTTGCTGACACGCATTTTTTCTTTCTCTTCTTCTGTAAGGCTGGCAGAATCCGCCTCTGCAATGGATTTCTTGGAAGCAAGGTCCGACTGCAGATCCGCCAGATCAGAGGTTGCCTGTTCGATCGCATTCTCAATGGCAGAAGTATCCACTGTACTTCCTGCAGAAGAAGCATCCGCAGATGCCTGATCTGTCAGCCCCGGTGTTTCCTCTGAAGCTCCATCGGTAACAAAATCACCGGCCGCACTACTGCTGTAATCGGAATACTCCGGCATTTTGGGCTGGCTGGCCTTCTTATCCTCATAAGCTTCCTTTGCTTCCTGGCAGGTGATCTCTGCCTGACTTCTTGCTGCTTCCGCTTCATCCAGCGCCTGGGCATTCTCATCGCTCTGCTCTGCCTGCCACTGTGCAAAAGCCATCTGATACCTGGTATCTGCCTGATTATAAGCATTCTGTGCCGTTACATAATCGGAATTCAGCTGTCCCAACTCCTTCTGGTACTGCGGAAGTGTCTCATTCTGATATGTAGTCAGCGCTTCTGAATACGCTCTCTGAGTCTCTGCATCCCTGGCAGCCTGGGCCTCTGCCTTTGCCTGGGCCTGTGCCTGGGCCTGTGCCTGCGCATCTGCCGCAGCCTGAGCCTGTACAGACGCCAGCTGTGATCTCAGGGAAGCCAGATAATTCTGCTGCTCCCTTACCTGATGTTCCAGACTGGAAACCTTTGCTTTTGCGCTGTTCTGCTTCTGCTGGGCCTCATTAGATTTATTGATGGAATTTTTGTAATCATACTGTCCGGACTGTACATTCAGCTCTGCTTTCTGATTATCCCTCTCCAGATCCTTCACTTCAAACTCTATCAGCTTCGTTCCCTTTGAAACCGTATCACCTTCTGCAAAGGATACGCTTTTGATCTGTGCGTTCACAGGAGAATAAAAGGTCTTCTGCTCATCACTGACAACGGTTCCGGTTGCATCTACGATCTCCTCCACATCTCCTGTCTCCGCTTTGGTAACAGCAATCTGCGGAGTCTGTGTTTCCCCACGGCCTGCACCGGATGCCGCATAAATACCGCCTGCCACAACAGCCACTGCTGCCACACCGATCACAATCTTTTTCCCTTTTTTCATTCTTAAGCCTCCTCGACAAATTCCTCATTGATCGTATCTGATTCAATTTTCCCATCCATGATCCGGACCACACGTCTGGCCTGAGCCGCGATCCCATTATCATGAGTGATCAGGATCAAGGTTTCTCCTGATCTGTGCATTCCCTTCAGGATTTCCATAATTTCCCTGCTGGATGCAGAGTCCAGGTTTCCCGTTGGTTCATCTGCCAGGATCACCGGCGGCCTGGCTGCGATAGCTCTGGCAATAGCCACACGCTGCTGCTGTCCCCCTGACATTTCGTTTGGCTTATGATCCATACGTTTCTCAAGTCCGACTTTTTTAAGAGATTCCACAGCAAGCTTTCTTCTTGTTTTCCGGTCGATCCCGCGGTAGATCAGAGGAAGCTCCACGTTTTCCAGCGCCGTAAGATTTGCGATCAGATTAAAGCCCTGAAAGATAAAACCAATCTCCTTATTTCGTACCACCGAGAGATCATTATCCTTCATTGTGGATACATCTGTTCCATTCAGATAATATTTCCCGGAGGTGGGGACATCCAGACAGCCCAGCATGTTCATAAAAGTGGATTTTCCGGAACCGGACTGTCCGATAATAGCCACAAATTCACCCTTATGGATCTCCAGGTCCACATGATCCAGCGCCCGCACCTCATTTTCTCCGGGATTGTAAACCTTGCACAGATCTACTACCCGTACCAATGCATCTTCCATAATAAAATTACTCCTTATAAAGTAAATCAGTCCCAGGCAAGCCTCTCCTCTGCTTATTGCTTTTCGCCATTGAAGCAGAGAGCTTCCCTGATCAGGTAAAAAATACAGAGCGAAGTCTGCAGGGGATACTGCTGTTTCTCGTCGGAACGCTCCAAGCCAAAACAGCAGCAGGCAGACTGCTCTGTCATTTCCGGGAAATCCCCGCTCATTGATCTGTAACGAAAAGATCACCTGAATGTCTTCAGAACTGACGCACATTTATACATCCGTTTATGCATCAAGTAAAAATGCCTTATATGCCTTGTATGCCTCATATACATCTGCCTTGCTGGTAACCTCCCACGGAGCATGCATACTCAGCACTGCCACGCCACTGTCAATAACCTCCATTCCGTAAAGTGCCGCAATATAAGCGATGGTTCCGCCTCCACCAAAATCAACTTTTCCAAGCTCTGCTGTCTGGAAAGCAACATTGTGATCATCAAAAATCCTGCGAACTCTTGCAACGTACTCTGCATTGGCATCGTTAGAACCGGATTTTCCTCTTGCCCCGGTGAACTTGTTAAGAACAATACCACGTCCAAGATATGCTGCATTCTTTTTCTCAAAAGCCTCACCATAGGCCGGATCATAGCCGGCACTTACATCGGAAGAAAGCATGCTGGAATTACGGAGCGCTCTTCTTAATGCAAGCTCAGAATAGCAGCCCATTCCGTCCAGAAGCTCTGCCACGCTGTTCTCAAAAAATCTGGACTGCATGCCTGTGGCACCAACGCTTCCGATCTCTTCCTTATCTACAAGGAGACAACAGCCGGTACGCTTCGGCGTCTCCTCCATCTCCAGCATTGCCGCAAGGGATGTGTAAGCGCATACACGGTCATCCTGTCCATATGCTGCGATCATGCTGCGGTCAAGTCCACAGTCTCTTGCCTTTCCTGCCGGAACGATCTCCAGCTCTGCAGAAAGAAAGTCCTCTTCCTCAATACCATATTTCTCATTTAAAATCTTCAGCACATTCTGTTTTACCGCATCCTTTTTTGAATCATCCGGAAGCTCTGCAAGAGGTCTGCTTCCGATCAGGATATCCAGCATCTCACCCTCAATAACCTCTGCTGCCTTTTTCTGGAGCTGTTTTCCGGAAAGATGGACCAGAAGATCTGTGATGTAAAGTACCGGATCCTCCGCATCCTCACCAATGCTGATCTCCACAATGCTTCCGTCCTTCTTTGCAACAACGCCATGCATAGCAAGAGGCAGTGTCACCCACTGGTATTTCTTTACGCCACCATAATAATGGGTATCCAGATAAGCCAGGTCCGTATCCTCGTACAGAGGATTCTGCTTAACATCCAGTCGCGGAGAGTCGATATGTGCACAGAGAATGCTCATCCCTCCGGAAAGCTCCTCGGTTCCTACATGAAACAGGGCAACGATCTTCTTCATCCCTACTGCATAAACCTTGTCACCTGCCTTGATCTTCTCGCCTTTTTCAAGCTTCGACTCAAGAGATTCATATCCGGCAGCCTCTGCTTCCTTTACGATTTCTGCAACACATTCACGTTCCGTTTTTCCTTTATCCAAAAACTCTCTGTAAGCCTTCGCAAGCTTCTCCATTTCTGTTTCTTCTGCTTCCTTATAAGAAAGCCACGCATTTCTTCTTTCCATTTTAGTGGTCCACCTTTCTTTATAGCTTCCGACAACTGCCGTTTCTCATCATATTATCTGCAATCTGTCTACTATTATATGTCAAACATTTACGAATTTCCACCGCAATTCCCATTCTTTACAAAATCTTTATGATTCGTTATAGTAGTTCTTAAGAATTGGCCCTGTATCCAAAATTTTCAGGTATCTTACACACGGAAAACTTTCTGTTTCACCGTAGACTTTACCTGTATTCTTCCACAGGGCAAAGGAGGAAACAACATGCAATCATCTGCTCAGTTAAAAGAGCTTCTTCACAGCATCAACCGCAAAAGCTATCCTGCATACAAGTCTCTGCGGGGTGCATACCAGTTTGACCGTTATATTTTGTCCATTGACCACGTACAGGGGGATCCTTTTGCCTCTCCCTCTCACATCAGTGTAAAGCTCTCCCACCGCGACACCGGATTTCCGGCAGAATATTATAAGGATTCCCTAACCCGCATCACACTGGGAGACTTTCTGAACCGCCAGTTTGAACAGCAGGTAAACCGTTATACCTTCCGTGCAAAGGGTTCCGGAAAAAGCGGCCTGATCTCAGTAAGCCACTGCGGTCAGGAGGTTCTTGCACGTACTGCCTGTGAAATAACGGAAAAAGGCATCACTGCACGTTTTTTCATCGGTTTTCCGGCCAATGGCAGAACCATCAGCTCCCCCGAACTAGAAAAAATCCTCTTTGATTTTCTTCCGGTCTGTGTTCACAAGGCATTTTTTTACCGAAATCTTAACCCGGAAGCGCTGAGAAAAGCCATCTGCCTTGCCGAAGATCAGGCATTTATCCGTCAGGAACTGAAAAAACGTTCTCTGGCTGCCTTTGTCAGTGACGGCGCTATCCTCCCCAGGGAAAGCGGAATCTCTTCACGCCCGATGAAAAACTCTGTTCCTTTTGTTTCTCCGGAAAGCCTGAGAGTTTCCATGAAGCTGCCCCACAGAGGAACCATCACAGGCATGGGCATTCCCTGCGGCATCACCTTGATCGTAGGTGGCGGCTACCATGGCAAATCCACCTTACTTAACGCACTGGAGCTGGGAATTTACGATCACATTTCCGGTGATGGCCGGGAGTATGTCATTACCGATCCTTCTGCCCAGAAGCTCCGCTCCGAGGACGGCCGTTTTATCAAAGATGTGGATATTTCTCTTTTTATCAACGATCTTCCAAATAAAAAAGACACCCTCTGCTTTTCTACAGAGGATGCCAGCGGCAGCACTTCACAGGCTGCCGGTATCGTGGAAAGTATGGAGGCAGGAAGTAAAGTCTTTCTCCTTGACGAGGATACCTCTGCTACCAACTTTATGGTTCGTGATTCCTTCATGCAGCGGGTGATCTGTCGGGAAAAGGAGCCCATCACTCCATTTCTGGAACGTGCCCGGGATCTCTATGAAAAGGCAGGGATCTCCACTATCCTGGTTGCCGGAAGCTCCGGAGCTTTTTTCCATATTGCGGATACTGTGATCCAGATGGATAATTATCATCCGGTGGACATCACAGCAGTTACCGGAAAGCTCTGTCAGGAATATCCTCTCTCAGACATTGAGGCCCCTGCATTCCGCCTTCCGGAAAGCCATCGCATCATGACCAGGGCCAAAGTGGCTCCATCCCGCCACAGCCGTCCCGGACAGCCGGAAAGACTGAAAACCAAGGTTCACGGCAAAGATGGCTTTTCTCTTGGAAAAACCGAAGTGGATCTCCGCTATGTGGAACAGCTGATCGACTCCGAACAGACTGCATCCCTGGCGTTGCTTCTGAAATATGCCTGCGAACATCTTATTGACGGAAAACGTACTCTGCCGGAGATCGTCGCTTATCTGGATGCTCAGCTGAAAAAGCAGGGATTGTCCTTCTTCTCGGAAGGCTCTTATATTCCATGCGGTTATGCCATGCCCAGGATCCAGGAAATCTACTCCTGCTTTAACCGCTATCGCAGGCCGTAGCCGTGCCTGAAGCTGTACATTCAATAATCTCAGCCAACAAAAAAATGCTGCCGATAAACATTGGAAACCTTCATCTCCTCTGTCATTCGGCAGTATTTTTCTGCAATGCAAAACCACCGTCCTGTCGGCTCTGTCTTGCCAATGGAACGGTGGTTTATCTTCATACATATTTTAGGGAAAGGAAAGAGTTTTTCTTAAGAGCTTCTGTTCTCTTAAGATGTTTATATCATACAGGATAAATGTGAGAGAAATTTGTACAATTTCTAATAAATTTATAAAATTTATTAACGAAGTCTAATCATTTCCCAAAATAATCCTGCTGATCATTATTTTCTATGGTTATTACAACCATTTCTTTCGCTTTTTAATCGTGTCTCTGCTCTTTGTTATCGTATGTCTCACAGAATCTGGCAGCAAAAGCCGGCGGCTCCTGATGTGCATACAGATGAGAAATATCTCCAAAAGAGCTCATGCGGAAGGACGCGATCCCTTTTCGCCTCTCCTCTGTAACAATGGTGCTCACCGATGACGGCGCCGCACAGAAATTCTGCAGCATCACCAGCGGAGAAATACTGAGAAGATAGCTGATGAGTACACAGCTTACACCAAAATGGCAGAAAAACACAAGCGTATCTTCATTGGCTTTTTCTGCTCTGTAATAATGTCCTTCCCGCACATAGCCATGCTCTGCCAGAACTTTATCAAAATTCTGTGTGACCCAATCATACTCTTCTTTCATTTTTCCCTCTCGCAGGATGTCATTATCCCACCAGCGGTCAAAGCTGTAGAAATTTTCGATCTTCGTCCAGTCCTGGGGAAGCCAGTCCCAGGGAATGATCTTTTCCCCATGAAGATCCGGTCTTCTGATCTTTACATCGAATTCTCTCAGCCACTTGCACTCTGTAGCTGTTCTTCCGTTTTTCTTCAGCGTGCAGGATGCGGTATCCTTTGCTCTTCCAAGCGGAGAAACATAAAAATCCCTGACATCAAGAGCTGCGATCTTCTCAGAAAGAAATTCCGCTTCCTTCCAGCCCTTTTCGGTCAGGGAATCTATTGTGTAATCCGGGTCTCCATGTCGTATAAAAAGTAATTTCATCTCTTGGTGTCCTCCATTTCATAACCTGGATTTCCATTATATTCTTATTTTTTCAGTTGTCAATTCCTGATATCTTCTGCTGCAGGGGTCAAACCTGATCTGCGGTTTCTCCATGGAGCGCAGCCTGCTGCTCCCTCAGCTCATAAACTGCCTTTTTCAATGCCAGAAAGCTCTCCTCACTGATTATGTGCTCGATCCTGCAGGCATCATGAAGCGCTGTTTTTTCCTGGACTCCCAGCATCATCAGCCAGGAAGAGATCAGCTGATGACGTTCATATACCTTATCGGCAATCTTATGTCCATCCTCTGTCAGACGGATATCTCCGTTGTCAGCTACTGTGATGAGATTTTTCTGACGAAGATTCTTCATGGCAACACTGACACTCGGTTTCTTAAAGCCCATCTCTGCCGCGATATCCACAGCTCTTACAAGAGAGCTCCTGTTTCCAAGGATCAGGATCGTCTCTAAATAATCTTCAGATGATTCATTTGATCTCACGTTATTTACACCTCCCTCGGTTTGTTAAAACTAACCAAGTTAATCATAACATACTTCGGGAGAATGAGCAATGGTTTTTACTGCTTTCTGTTTAGTTCTGCCTCAATTGCCAGAAGGCTCTGGCTGGAGCATATCTGCAGAATTCTGGAAATTTCCAGGAGTTTTTCCCTGGAGCAGTTTCCCCGGAGCAGTTCACAATATCCCTGAAATTTCATCTGTACCAGGATATGTACCAGCTCGTGATCAACTTCTTGTCCACATTCCTTTTGAAAACGTTCATTAAGGATCTGCTCCATTTTCGTGCAGGCATCCTCACGGAAATTCTGATATCTGGTACCTTCAGCTCCATCTATGAGGATTTTTGCGATATCCCTGTTTTCCCAGATAAATTCCATAAGTATCCTGTCATATTCTTCCGGATGCAGTTGTTTTTCCTCATCCGTAAAGTCTCCCATGATCCGCTTCAGATCCTCTGCCGTCTCTTCCACGATTTCTTCAAAAAGAGCTGCTTTACTTTCAAAGAAGAAATATAGCGCTCCCGTAGTCACATCTGCTTTTTTGCAGATCGCACGAAGAGAAGCCTTCAGAAATCCCCTGTCTCTGAATTCTTCCTTCCCCGCTTCCAGAAGTCTGCTCCGCACAGCATTTTCTGATTTTTCCATATTTTACGCACTCCATCATTATTCCTGCATTCCGCTTTGCAGGAAAATTCCGCTTATTTCTGACTAGTTGTTAATATTTTAGCAATCTGGTCTTACTTGTATTTTACCTTAAATCGCTGAAAAAAGAAAGTATTTTATGCCCAGTGTCAGTCCGTCATCGGAGAATCTCCACGGTCTGTAACGATTTCATAGCCTACAGACTCCACACGTCTGGTAAGACACCCTCTGCACTCTGCTGCTTCCTCGCCTGTACAGATCTTGTTATCATAAAGTTCATACTGTTTACGGTTCTTCACCGGAGAAAGATTGGGCATTACTACATTTGCACCCGCCTGAAAACCTTTTTCCCTGCCTCTGGGGTCCAGTGTCCCCAGTGCTGTGGTTGCCGGAAGAAGTACCTGTGGAAGCATGATCCGGATGACAGACAACAGAAACAGTGTCATATCCACACTTCCTGCCGGTTCCTCTGCAAATTTCGTATCATGGTGCGGGATAAATGGTCCGATCCCCACCATATGCGGATTCAGGTCTTTAAGAAAAACAAGATCTTCCGCCAGATACTCCAGCGTCTGTCCCGGCGCACCTACCATAAATCCGGCACCTATCTGATATCCCAGTTCCTTCAGGGTATAAAGACACTGTTTACGGTTTGCAAGACTTAAACTCTCCGGATGAAGATAACGATAATGTTCCTCGCTGGCCGTCTCATGACGGAGTAAATAGCGGTCTGCTCCGGCATCTTTAAACCTCTGATAGCTTTCTTTTGATTTCTCCCCAATGGACAGCGTGATCGCACAGTCCGGATATCCCTGTTTGACGGACCGAATGATGTCAACCATCCGGTCATCATTAAACCATGGGTCTTCCCCTCCCTGGAGCACAAATGTCCGAAATCCCAGCTCATAGCCATTCTCGCAGCACTGCAGGATTTCCTCCTTCGTAAGGCGGTAACGGCTGGCATTCCTGTTAGAACGGCGGATTCCGCAGTAATAGCAGTCATTTCTGCAGTAATTGGTAAACTCTATCAGACCTCTTGTATATATTTTGTTTTCAAAATATTTTTTCTGTATACGGACAGCCTCTTCCCGAAGCAGACGAATCGCATCCGAATCCTGATATAAGTGCAGAAGTTCCGGATATTCTTCCTTTGTCAGCTGTCCTAATTTTATAAATTTTTCAACGATCCCCATACTTTATCTGTCCTTCTCTTTTATTTACAAAACTATCTGTAAAAAATATTTTATCACAAAAAAACAGATATTGCACAATATAAGTATACATGCAATATCTGTTCTTACAGAATGGTTACTGTTCATTCCGTTCTCAGTAACACAGAATGATTCAATTTTTATTTAATAAGATCCTTTACAACCTCACCGGCAATGATCAGTCCCACTACGGAAGGCACGAAGGCATTACTTCCCGGTACCTGACGTCTCTGGGTACATTTTCTTTCTGTTTCCGGAGGACAGATGCAATGAGACTTGCAGCTGATCGCCATATCATCAATTGGAGTCATGGGCTTCTCCTGTGAGTAAACCACCTTCAGTTTTTTGATCCCCCGTTTTTTCAGTTCACGACGCATAACCTTTGCAAGGGGGCAGACAGACGTTTTATAAATATCTGTCACCATGAAACCTGTCGGATCCATCTTATTTCCGGCCCCCATAGAGCTGATGATCGGTGTTCCTGAAGCCTTTGCCTGCTCTACGAGCATCAGCTTTCCGGTTACAGTGTCGATCGCATCGACTACATAATCATACTGAGAAAAATCAAAGGAATCCGCTGTCTCCGGCACATAAAATGTTTTGTGGATATTTACAACTGCATCCGGATTGATTTCAAGAATACGTTCTCTGGCTACATCAACTTTATATTTTCCTACGGTCTTTCTTGTTGCGTAAATCTGGCGATTGATATTAGTGAGGCATACTTTGTCATCATCAATGAGATCCAGGGTACCTACGCCACTTCTGACCAGTGCTTCCACCGTATATCCGCCAACACCGCCAATTCCGAATACTGCGACTCTGGAATTTTTCAGCTTTTCCATTCCTTCTTTTCCGATTAATAATTCTGTTCTTGAAAACTGATTCAGCATTTTCTGACCTCTCCTTATATTCTTTCCATGTATATTTATACCGACAACGGATATTTTTTTATATCTGTCCGATTCGTTTTACAACTGTCAGGATTCTATCATGGGAAAATAGCCTTGTCAATATCCCTACTAATAAGCTAGGAATATTTTCCCGTTTTCATCAATATATTTTATGACACAAAAAAAGATCCCTGAAAAAGGAATCTCACTGATACTGCGGGTAGCCGGACTTGAACCGGCACGGAGTTGCCCCCGAGAGATTTTAAGTCTCTTGTGTCTGCCTATTCCACCATACCCGCATATTCAATTAATTTGTTCAAAAATGGGGCCTATAGGGCTCGAACCTATGACCCTCTGCTTGTAAGGCAGATGCTCTCCCAGCTGAGCTAAGACCCCAAATATGAACGACCCAGAAGAGACTCGAACTCTCGACCTCCGCCGTGACAGGGCGGCGCTCTAACCAACTGAGCCACTGGGCCATACAAAATATAAAACTTTTAAAATGGACCTTCGGGGACTCGAACCCAGGACCGACCGGTTATGAGCCGGTTGCTCTAACCAACTGAGCTAAAGGTCCAAAAAGCCGATGATCGGACTCGAACCGATAACCTGCTGATTACAAATCAGCTGCTCTGCCAATTGAGCCACATCGGCGTATTAAACACCAAATGTTGAATCGAGTCAATGAATATCCAGTTTAGTTTTAAGTGACTCCAAGGGGATTTGAACCCCTGTTACCGCCGTGAAAGGGCGGTGTCTTAACCGCTTGACCATGGAGCCATATTTCTTTTTGTGTTTCGCTGTTTTGTATTTCCCTCAGCGACGAATTAAATAATACCATACCTTTTTTATAATTGCAAGCTTTTTTTTGAAAAATTTCAATTTTTTTTACAAACCTGCAAAACTGGCCTCAAGCCCTTATAGAATGCGAAAGTTTTACTGTTCACTCCGTGATCCACAACACGTTTCGCATTGTAATTCTCGTTTTTTCATCATCTATGAGCGTCCTTCAAGAGATTGACTTTATTTTTTGTACGTATATAATGATGTTAAAAGAATTTTGAAAGGATGATCATTATAATGAAGGTTTTATTACTGAACGGCAGTCCGCGCAAAGAAGGCTGCACCTATACAGCACTCACAGAAGTTGCCAACACTTTAAAAAAGAATGGCATTGAAGCTGAGATCTTCCAGGCTGGAGATCCTTCCCGCGAAAATGTCACAGCCGCAGCTGAAAAAATGAAAGAGGCTGATGCTCTTGTTGTCGGCTCTCCTGTTTACTGGGCTTCCCCATCCGGACAGATCATGGAATTTATGGATAAATTTGCTTCTATGGCAGGAAAATATATGGTACACAAGCCAGCCGCAGCTGTGGCTTCTGCAAGACGCGCCGGCACAACTGCAACTCTGGACGTTCTGACTAAATATTTTACATATCATCAGATGCCGGTAGTCTCCGGAAATTACTGGACAATGGTTCATGGTAATACCCCGGATGAAGTCCATAAAGATGAAGAAGGTCTTCAGATCATGCGTACACTTGGCAACAACATGACATGGCTTCTGAAATGTATTGAAGCCGGAAAGAACGCCGGTATCAATGCTCCGGAAACTGAAGAAAAGATCAAGACTAATTTTATCAGATAGTTTTATCGGGAGACTATTTTCCCTTATTATAGTAGTATGCAGCGTAGCGAAGATTCACCGTTCGCTGCGCTGTATTATTTTTCATCTGTATTTTCAACATGGTCCTATTACATTTTATAATTATGACACGTCCAATATTTATACTGCCATAATTCTTATTCCCTCTCCAGTGCCTCCATAACCTCATTCCGCATTGGCACAGATGCTGCTGCTCCTAGCCTGGAAACAGCGATTGAAGATGCTTTTGCGGCCATTCTGAGGCCTTCTTCCGGGCTCATTTTTTCCAGAACAGACGCGAGGAAATAGCCGGTAAAAGTATCTCCGGCTGCCGTAGTATCAACAGCCTTTACCGGAAAAATCCCCTGTCTGTATATACCTTTTTTATCCTGATATACAGCTCCGTCTCCTCCAAGTGTCAGTACTACAGAAGCATCTGGATACATCTGACTGAATTTCTTCAGAATCTCATCTGGTTCTTTCTCTCCTGTGATCTGCTCACCTTCAATTTCATTCACAAGAAACAGGGAAATCTTATTTAGATCGCATTTATCCAATTTATTGTTATAAGGAGATGGATTGAGAATGATCTGCATTTCTTTCTCGCTGGCTTTTTCTATGATGTAGTCCAGTTCGCTGATCTCATTCTGCAAAAGCAGCATATCTCCCTTATCGAAATGTGAAAGGACTTCATCTACAAATTCTTTCGTAATGCTCTGGTTTGCGCCACCATAGAGCAAAATACAGTTTTGACCATTCTGATCTACCTGTATCACTGTATGTCCACACGGACCTGAAATCTGATGGATAAATTCGGTATTTACATGATTATCACGGCAAGTTTCCAGCAGAATTTCTCCACCATCTCCGATCAATCCTGCATGATAAACCGGCACTCCTGCCTTCGCCAGAGCAATAGACTGATTCAATCCCTTCCCACCACAAAAAATCTTACGGTCAGTCGATGCCTGTGTCTCGCCCGGTATCAAAATACTATTTACCTGATATACATAATCCAAATTCAGCGATCCAAAATTCAAAACCTTCATTAAAACCCCTCCTTCTGATTTTATCTGCATTATCTTCTATTCTTTATTATACAAAAAAATCCTGCAAACATAAAGTTTACAGGAAATAAAAAAACTCCCCCTGTTGGACTCGAACCAACGACACTGCGGTTAACAGCCGCATGCTCTACCGACTGAGCTAAGGAGGATTACTAAAATATTTAATTTAAGGTTTGTACCTTAAAAACTACATACATGCTTGTTGATCGTTAATCAAACTCTTGAATCAATTCTTAACCTGCGTTTCTTGGTCAAGCCCTCACCCGATTAGTAACAGTCAGCTCCATGTGTTACCACACTTCCACCTCTGCCCTATCTACCTCGTCGTCTTCAAGGGGGTTTACTTCACTAAGAATGGGATATCTCATCTTGAGGGGGGCTTCACGCTTAGATGCCTTCAGCGTTTATCCCTTCCGGACTTGGCTACCCGGCCATGGCTTTGGCAAGCCAACCGGTCCACCAGCGGTCCGTCCATCCCGGTCCTCTCGTACTAAGGACAGCTCCTCTCAGATATCCTGCGCCCACGCCGGATAGGGACCGAACTGTCTCACGACGTTCTGAACCCAGCTCGCGTACCGCTTTAATGGGCGAACAGCCCAACCCTTGGGACCTACTACAGCCCCAGGATGCGATGAGCCGACATCGAGGTGCCAAACCACTCCGTCGATGTGAACTCTTGGGAGTGATAAGCCTGTTATCCCCAGGGTAGCTTTTATCCGTTGAGCGATGGCATTCCCACTTAATACCACCGGATCACTAAGCCCTACTTTCGTACCTGCTCCACCCGTCGGTGTCGCAGTCAAGCTCCCTTCTGCCTTTGCACTCTTCGAATGGTTTCCGTCCATTCTGAGGGAACCTTTGGGCGCCTCCGATACCCTTTCGGAGGCGACCGCCCCAGTCAAACTCCCCGCCTGGCATTGTCCCACCGCCGGATTACGGCGGCTGGTTAGAAGCCCAATATCACAAGGGTGGTATCCCAACAGCGGCTCCGCGGCAACTGACGTTACCGTTTCTCAGCCTCCCACCTATCCTGTACATGCAACACCGGACCCCAGTGCCAAACTGGAGTAAAGCTCCATGGGGTCTTTCCGTCCTGGCGCGGGTAGCCAGCATCTTCACTGGCACTTCAATTTCACCGGATGTATTGCCGAGACAGCGCTCAAATCATTACGCCTTTCGTGCGGGTCGGAACTTACCCGACAAGGAATTTCGCTACCTTAGGACCGTTATAGTTACGGCCGCCGTTTACTGGGGCTTAAATTCAAAGCTTCGCATTGCTGCTAACCTCTCCTCTTAACCTTCCAGCACCGGGCAGGCGTCAGCCCATATACCTCACCTTTCGGTTTCGCATAGACCTGTGTTTTTGCTAAACAGTTGCTTGAGCCTATTCTCTGCGGCCTGCTCTCGCAGGCACCCCTTCTCCCTAAGTTACGGGGCCATTTTGCCGAGTTCCTTGGCAATACTTCTTCCGCCGGCCTTAGGATTCTCTCCTCATCCACCTGTGTCGGTTTACGGTACGGGTACAATATGA
>NZ_CP040518.1:2305000-2555000 GCF_005848555.1 Blautia sp. SC05B48
ATCTGTAAAGAAAGTGCAATCCCTTATTTTATCCTCGGAAACGGAAGTAATCTTCTGGTAGGAGACGGCGGTTACCGTGGCGCGGTTATCCAGATCTACAAAAATATGTCTGCCGTTACCGTAGAAGGAACAGAGATCACCGTACAGGCAGGTGCGCTGCTTTCATCGGTGGCAGCAGCAGCAAAAAATGCAGCTCTTACAGGCTTTGAGTTTGCAGGCGGGATCCCGGGAACTATGGGCGGTGCGGTCGTGATGAATGCAGGTGCCTATGGCGGCGAGATGAAGGATGTTCTCACAGAGGTAACTGTGATGGATGAGGAGGGAGAGATCATTACCCTTCCGGCAGATAAACTGGAACTGGGATATCGTACCAGCATCATTAAAACCGCAGGTTATATCGTGCTGGAAGCAAAGCTGCAGCTGAAGAAGGGAAATCCGGAAGTGATCCGTGAGACCATGAAAGATCTGACGATCCGTCGTACCACCAAACAGCCGTTGGAGTATCCCAGTGCTGGAAGTACCTTTAAGAGACCGGAAGGATATTTTGCAGGTAAGCTGATCATGGACAGCGGTCTTGCTGGATATCAGGTAGGCGGTGCACAGGTTTCTGAGAAACACTGTGGCTTTGTGATCAATGCAGGCGGTGCAACTGCAAGGGATGTCCGCACGCTGATGGATAATGTCAGGGATATCGTTTATAAGAAATATGGAGTTACGCTGGAACCGGAGGTGAAGTTCCTGGGTGATTTTGAAGCCTGATTACCATTTCTGGTACATCGTTTTCAAAATAATTATACCACGTACTTGTCTGTGAATCCGATTGCTGTAGGATACGAAACAGAGGGAACAGGAATGCGTATATACGCTTTACAGATAACGGAAGAAGAAATGGAAAGGAAGAGAGACTATGCGTTTTGTAATCGTTACAGGAGTGTCAGGAGCAGGAAAAACAGCTGCACTTAAAATGTTGGAGGATATGGGATATTTCTGCGTGGATAATCTTCCAATTCAGCTTCTGGAAAAATTTGCTTCTCTTCTTCCTGAGATGCAGAGTGAAAATGTCAGAAATGTGGCTCTGGGGATCGATGCCAGAAGCGGAAGTGCCCTTGATGAACTGGAAGTAGTTCTGGACCGTATGAAGCAGACAGGGTATGACTACGAGATCCTGTTTATGGATGCTGAGGATTCTGTCCTTGTAAAACGCTATAAAGAATCCAGAAGAAGCCACCCGCTGGCAAGAACAGGGAGAGTGGATGAGGGAATCCGCCTGGAACGTGAGAAAACAAAATTTCTCCGGAAACGTGCGGATTATATCATTGATACCAGCCATCTGCTTACCAGGGAGCTTCGTCAGGAAATCGAAAAGATCTTTGTTGATGACAGAGAGTTCAGCAATATCATGATCTCTGTGCTTTCCTTCGGCTTTAAGTATGGAATCCCGGCAGATGCAGATCTTGTGTTTGATGTCCGATTTCTTCCCAATCCCTATTATGTGGATGAGTTGCGTCCTCTGACAGGCCTTGACGATGAAGTGTTCAATTATGTGATGGCCAGTGATACGGCGAAAGCCTTCGCGGACAAACTGGAGGATATGATCCGCTTTCTGATCCCTAACTACATTAAAGAAGGGAAAACAAGCCTTGTGATCGGTATCGGATGTACAGGGGGAAAACATCGCTCCGTTACTATTGCCAGAGAACTTTTTTCCAGGCTTGCCAAATCGGATGAATATGGTATCCGCCTGGAGCACAGGGATGCGGAGAAGGACAGACTTCTGAAAAAATAACTGCCGTGATGAAAAGTATGGCAGGGAAACAGTAAAAGAGGGTTCGGGATGTCATTTTCAGGAAAAGTCAAAGAGGAACTTGCAGGACAGCTTAGTCTGGCAAGGCACTGTCAGGTGGCAGAACTGGCGGCACTGCTCTGTGGCTGTGGCCGTGTGGAAAAAATGTCGGATGGAAACAGGAAACTGTGGATCCAGACAGAAAATGAAGCAGTTGCAAGAAAAAGCTTTACATTATTGCGAAAAACCTTTAATATAGAGACAGCGATTGTTATCCGGGAAGGGTCTCATCTCAAACGGGGTAAGGTATATCTTGTTGAGGTTGCTGATCCTGTCAGAACAGAGGAAGTACTGCAGGGGACGAAGCTTTCTGTGGATAACGAAACCGGTTTACTTGAAATGGATAATTCGCTTGTGGTTCAGATGAACTGTTGCAAGCGGGCATTTATTCGCGGCACTTTTTTGTCGTCCGGTTCGATCAGTGATCCAGAGAAAGGATATCATTTTGAGATCGTGTGTCCGGACAGCAGGAAAGCAGAACAATTACAGGGGATTATCCGCAGCTTTCACGTAGAAGCTAAAATTGTGGTGCGCAAGAAATCATATGTGGTCTATGTGAAGGAGGGCGCACAGATCGTTGACATGCTGGCAGTCATGGAGGCGAATGTAGCACTGATGGATCTGGAGAACATCCGGATACTTAAGGAAATGCGTAACACGGTAAACCGTAAGGTGAACTGTGAGGCTGCGAATATCAATAAAACGGTAAATGCGGCAGTGAGACAGGTGGAAGATATACAGCTGATCAGCAGAACTATTGGCTTTGAGAGCTTGAGCGATGGACTGGCACAGATAGCCAGGCTGAGACTGCAGTATCCGGATGCTACACTGAAAGAATTAGGTATGATGTTGAATCCGCAGGTGGGCAAATCAGGTGTGAATCACCGGCTTCGCAAGCTGAGTGAGATCGCAGATGAGCTGCGGGAGAACAAGGAGGAGCTATTATGATTAAAAAACCAATCACTATCAACTTATCCACTGGACTGGAGGCAAGACCTGTAGCACAGCTTGTTCAGGTGGCAAGCCAGTTTAACAGTGAAATTTATGTTGAGATTGGCAAAAAAAGAGTCAATGCAAAGAGTATTATGGGAATGATGACCCTGGGACTTGACGCTGGAGAAGAGATTACACTGTCTGCCAATGGTGATGATGAGAATGCAGCGATGGAGAGCATTGAACAGTATTTAAGCAACCAGTAATCAGTTGGGACAGAGCAGTCCGCAGAAAAGGTAGAGTTCTGCGGATGTGGAATATAAAGGGATACAGAAGGAAAGGAAGACCGATTCCCGCTGTATCCCTTTCCGCTTCAAAGCACCTACAAATATGAAAGAGGAAGATTACCTATGTCAAAAGTATTGAAATTTATCGTACATTTTGTTGTGATATGCACACTGATCTGTGTACTGGGACTTGTTCTTCCGCCGTTCTTCGGGGTGAGAACAGTGATCGTGGATAAATCCGATAAGGCAACGAACCTCCCGGTCGGATCTGTTACATATGCGATTCCGGAGAAGAGTTCTGCGATCAGCGCAGGTACTCCGATACTTGTACAGAAAGATTCCGAGACATATAAATATACGATCACCAATCTCGATGCTTCCAAGGGAACCGGAACAGTAACAGATCAGTCCGTTTCCGGAGGAAAGACTTTTACCATTAAGGTTGGAGATTATGTTCCGAAAGTTGTAGTTACCATTGGCTATGTGGGATATCTTATGGTGGCTACAGAAAGTATTGAAGGTCTGATCATTCTTGGTCTGATCGTATTGTTCCTGATCATCCTGTACGTGATCGCAGAGCTCTGGAAGAAAGAGCCGGATGATATTGAGGAAGATGTGAATGATCCGGAACCGGGTTATGTGAAGTCCAGGAAAGAACTGAAGCAGGAAGAAAAAGCACGTGCCAGAAGAATGAAGGAAGAAGAAAAAGAGATCATTCAGGAAGAAAAGGCACGAAAACACAAAAATAAAAAAGCAGATAAGCGTAAGGTTCGCACAGGCGGTTTCGTAGATGAGATCGATGAAGAGGATGTTACAGACTATTCGGAGAATGGAAAGAAGGCTGCTATACAGCAGACTGCACAGACTGCCGCAAGCGAAGCTCATGCGGAACTTAAGAAAGAGATTGCAGCAGCCACTTCGGAAGAAGCAGATATGCTTTCCAGACTGGAAATGGCAGAACGTACGGTTGAAGAAAACAGAAAGCCGCACCCGGCCGGAAAGGTTGAAGAGGTTCCGGAAGAGGAAGAAGAACCGGTTACCATTGGAAGCCTTGCGATGCCGTCTTATTCCGCAGCGCAGCTTGCAAGCCGTGTAAAGAAGGCCGGTGATGCACCGGATATCGTTAAGGATGACATTACGAAGGTTACATTGTTTGATTACTCGGATATCATCAGTGGCGATGTGGACGATATGGAAGAATAAAATAAGTACCTATTATATAAGAAGAAAATGGTTCAGAAATGAGCCATTTTCTTCTTTTTTAAAAAAAATCAAAAAAATTAAAAAAAAGGCTTGCATTCTGAAGAATCATCGTATATACTAATCCTTGCTGTGACATTGATAGCTATGAAGCGCGAGGTTGCTGCCACACTGGCAGGTTTTCCGTGGAGCGAATGTCAAGTTAGGAAACTGACGACAAGTCACTGTACAAAGTTCAATAACCATCTTGGGATGGGCGTGTGTGTAAATATACCATGACACACACGGAGATGTGTACAGTCGCCGCTTGTCGTACTGCTATATAAGTACGAATAGGAGGAGACTTTTTTTATGGCAAATCAGGTAATGAGAATCACATTAAAGGCATATGATCATCAGCTCGTTGATGCATCTGCAGCAAAGATCATCGAGACAGTAAAGAAGAACGGAGCAATGGTAAGTGGACCGGTTCCGCTTCCTACTAAGAAAGAGGTTGTTACAATCTTAAGAGCTGTTCACAAATACAAAGATTCCAGAGAGCAGTTTGAGCAGAGAACACATAAGAGACTTATCGATATCCTGACACCAACTCAGAAAACAGTAGATGCACTTTCCAGACTGGAAATGCCGGCTGGTGTTCACATCGATATCAAGATGAAAAACCGCTAATAATGTCATTTGACATTAACTATATGATTACCGAATGGTAATCCGCTATAAGGAGGAAGAAAGAAATGAAGAAAGCTATTTTAGCTACTAAAGTCGGAATGACTCAGATCTTCAATGAAGATGGAATGTTAATTCCGGTAACTGTTTTACAGGCAGGTCCTTGCGTTGTAACTCAGGTTAAGACTGAGGAGAACGATGGATACACATCAGTTCAGGTTGGTTTCGGCGAGATCAGAGAGAAACTGGTCAACAAACCGGAGAAAGGCCACTTTGACAAAGCTGGTGTAGCTGTAAAGAGATTTGTAAAAGAGTTCAGATTTGACAATGCCGGCGAGTATGAGGTTGGACAGGAGATCAAGGCTGATATCTTTGCAGCAGGAGATCATATCGATGCTACTGCAGTTTCCAAAGGTAAAGGCTTCCAGGGCGCTATCAAGAGACATGGCCAGTCCAGAGGACCTATGGCTCACGGTTCTAAATATCATCGTCATGCAGGTTCAAACGGCGCTTGCTCCGATCCGAGCAAGGTTTTCAAAGGAAAACATATGCCAGGTCACATGGGACATGTTCAGGTAACTGTTCAGAATCTTGAGATCGTACGTGTAGATACAGAAAATAACTTACTGTTAGTTAAGGGTGCTGTTCCAGGACCTAAGAAATCTTTGGTTACAATCAAAGAGACAGTAAAGTCCTTATAATAGGAAAGGAGGAGCATCAGAATGGCTAATGTAACTGTTTATAATATGGAAGGCAATGAAGTTGGCACAATGGAGCTGAATGACGCAGTATTCGGCGTTGAGATCAACGAGCATCTCGTTCATCTTGCAGTTGTTCGTCAGCTTGCAAATAACCGTCAGGGAACTCAGAAAGCGAAAACTCGTTCTGAGGTAAGAGGCGGCGGAAGAAAACCGTGGAGACAGAAAGGAACAGGTCATGCAAGACAGGGTTCCATCCGTGCACCACAGTGGACAGGCGGCGGTGTTGTATTCGCTCCGGTTCCGAGAGATTATGAAGTAAAAATGAACAAAAAGGAAAGAAGAGCAGCTCTTAAATCCGCTCTGACATCCAAGGTTCAGGATAATAAACTTGTTGTTGTTGACAGCCTTGCACTTGCTGAGGTTAAGACAAAAGAGATGCAGAAGGTTCTTACAAACCTGAAAGCAGAGAAAGCTCTTGTAATCACAGCTGACAACGATCAGAACGTAGTTCTTTCTGCAAGAAACATCGCTGACGTGGAAACTGCAACACCGGCTACAATCAACACATACGATGTTATGAAACACAACACCGTAGTTGTTACAAAGGATGCCGTTGCATCTATCGAGGAGGTATACGCATAATGGCAAGTATTCAGTACTATGACGTAATCATCCGTCCGGTTATCACAGAGAAATCCATGGCAGACATGGGTGAGAAGAAATATACATTCCTTGTACATCCGGAAGCTAACAAGACTCAGATCAAAGAGGCTGTTGAGAAGATGTTCGAGGGAACAAAAGTTAAGAGCGTAAACACCATCAACAGTGATGGGAAGAAAAAACGCCGTGGAATGGTAGTTGGAAAAACTGCTAAGACTAAAAAAGCTATCGTAGCTCTTACAGAAGAGAGCAAAGATATCGAGATCTTCGAAGGACTTTAATTAGAAGATCAAGCCAAGAGCGGTATGAGTGACACAGTGTCACTCTGATTATCGCGAATATGTGCACGAAAGCACGAGAACAAATTCGAAAGGAGAAACATCATGGGAATCAAAAGCTATAACCCATATACACCGTCAAGAAGACATATGACTGGTTCCGACTTCTCTGAGATTACAGCTGCAAAACCAGAGAAATCCCTCGTTACTTCCCTTAAGAAGAACGCTGGACGTAACAATCAGGGTAAGATCACTGTAAGACATCAGGGTGGCGGAAGCAGAAGAAAATACAGAATCATCGACTTCAAGAGAAGAAAAGATGGAATCCCTGCAACAGTTAAAACAATCGAGTACGATCCGAACAGAACAGCTAACATCGCTCTGATCTGCTACGCAGATGGCGAGAAAGCTTACATCCTCGCTCCAGAGGGACTTAAAGTAGGCCAGAAGGTTTACAATGGTCCGGAAGCTGAGGTTCGTGTTGGAAACTGCCTCCCACTGGAACTTATCCCGGTTGGTACTATGGTTCACAACATTGAGCTTCATCCTGGAAAAGGCGGACAGATGGTTCGTTCTGCAGGAAACGGCGCACAGCTCATGGCTAAAGAAGGAAAGTACGCAACACTTCGTCTTCCTTCCGGTGAGATGAGAATGGTTCCGATCGTATGCCGCGCAACTGTTGGTGTAATCGGAAACGGAGATCACAACCTTATTAACATCGGTAAAGCCGGACGTAAACGTAACATGGGTATCAGACCTACAGTTCGTGGTTCCGTAATGAACCCGAATGACCATCCACATGGTGGTGGTGAAGGTAAGACCGGTATCGGACGCCCAGGTCCTTGTACACCGTGGGGCAAACCTGCTCTCGGCCTGAAGACCAGAAAGAAAAACAAACAGTCCAACAAGTACATCGTAAGAAGACGCGATGGAAAAGCATTATCGAAATAATAAGGAGGAGAAAGCATGTCTCGTTCACTGAAAAAAGGACCTTTTGCAGACCAGAGCTTACTTAAAAAAGTAGACGCTCTTAATGCTGCAAATGATAAATCCGTAATCAAAACTTGGTCTCGCCGTTCCACAATCTTCCCGTCTTTCGTAGGACACACAATCGCTGTTCATGACGGAAGAAAACATGTGCCGGTATATATCACAGAGGATATGGTAGGACACAAACTTGGTGAGTTCGTTGCAACAAGAACTTACAGAGGACACGGAAAAGACGAGAAGAAGTCCGGAGTACGCTAGTCATCAGATTTATAACTGCCCGCTGTCAATTTAAGACAGCTGGCAGATAACTTAGATATCGAATTTAAGAAAGGAGGCACTTTAAGATGGCAAAAGGACATAGAAGCCAGATAAAGAGAGCCAGAAATGAGAATAATAGAGAGACAAGGCCGTCTGCAAAGTTATCTTATGCAAGAATTTCTGTTCAGAAAGCCTGCTACGTATTAGATGCGATCCGTGGCAAAGATGTACAGACAGCACTTGGTATCCTGACATACAATCCGAGATACGCTTCCAGCGTGATCAAAAAACTGCTTGAGTCAGCAGTAGCAAACGCTGAGAACAACAACGGAATGAACGCAGACAACCTTTATGTTGCAGCATGCTATGCAGATAAGGGACCTACAATGAAGAGAATTCAGCCGAGAGCACAGGGTAGAGCTTACAGAATCGAGAAGAGAACTAGCCATATCACAGTTGTGCTTGATGAAAGGTAAGGAGGAAAAGCATGGGACAGAAAGTTAATCCGCATGGCCTTAGAGTCGGAGTTATCAAGGATTGGGATTCCAGATGGTATGCAGAAGACAAGTTTGCTGACTACCTGGTAGAAGACTACAACATCAGAACATTCCTTAAAAAGAAATTATACAGCGCAGGTGTTTCCAAGATCGAGATCGAGAGAGCATCTGACAGAGTTAAGATCATCATCTACACAGCAAAACCTGGTATCGTAATCGGTAAGGGCGGCGCAGAGATCGAGAAAGTTAAAGCTGAGCTTCAGAAATACACAGACAAGAAGCTTATCGTTGACATCAAAGAAGTTAAGAGACCGGACAAAGATGCACAGCTGGTTGCTGAGAACATTGCTCTTCAGCTTGAGAACCGTATTTCTTTCAGACGTGCTATGAAGTCCACAATGCAGAGAACAATGAAGGCTGGCGCTAAGGGAATCAAGACTTCCGTATCTGGACGTCTCGGCGGAGCTGATATGGCTCGTACAGAGTTCTACAGCGAGGGAACAATCCCGCTTCAGACACTTCGTGCAGATATCGATTATGGCTTTGCGGAAGCAGACACCACATACGGTAAAGTTGGTGTTAAGGCATGGATCTACAATGGTGAGATTCTTCCGACAAAAGGAACTAAGGAAGGGAGCGATAAATAATGTTAATGCCAAAAAGAGTAAAACGTCGTAAACAATTCCGTGGCTCCATGAGAGGAAAAGCCCTTAGAGGTAATGTTATCAACTATGGTGATTTCGGTCTTGTTGCTACTGAGCCATGCTGGATCAGATCTAATCAGATCGAGGCAGCCCGTGTTGCTATGACCCGTTACATCAAACGTGGCGGTAAAGTTTGGATTAAGATTTTCCCGGATAAACCGGTAACAGCTAAACCAGCTGAGACTCGAATGGGTTCCGGAAAAGGCGCTCTGGAGTACTGGGTAGCAGTAGTAAAACCAGGTCGTGTTATGTTTGAGATTGCAGGCGTGTCCGAAGAGGTTGCCCGTGAAGCATTACGTCTTGCAATGCACAAGTTACCATGTAAATGTAAAATCGTTTCTCGTGCAGACTTAGAAGGCGGTGATAACAGTGAAAATTAATAAGTTCGTGGAAGATTTAAAAGCAAAGTCAGTTGCAGAACTGAATGAAGAATTAGTAGCTGCTAAAAAAGAGCTTTTCAATCTGAGATTTCAGAATGCAACAAACCAGTTAGACAATACAGGACGAATCAAAGAGGTTCGTAAAAATATTGCCAGAATCCAGACAGTAATCACTGAGCAGGCAAACGCTTCCAAATAGGACAGGAGGACATAATCGTGGAAAGAAATCTGAGAAAAACCCGCGTGGGTAAGGTTGTCAGCGACAAAATGGATAAGACCATCGTAGTTGCAATTGAAGACCATGTAAAACATCCTCTTTACAAAAAAATCGTGAAGAGAACATATAAATTAAAAGCTCATGATGAGAACAATGAGTGCAACATCGGAGATACCGTTAAGGTAATGGAGACCAGACCGCTGTCCAAGGACAAGAGATGGAGACTGGTTGAGATCGTAGAGAAAGCTAAATAAGGAGGAAACCAGTATGATTCAGCAGGAAAGTAGACTGAAAGTTGCCGACAACACTGGTGCAAAAGAAATCCTTTGTATTCGTGTTATGGGCGGCTCTACAAGAAGATATGCAAACATCGGTGACACAATCGTTGCTACGGTTAAAGATGCAACACCAGGCGGCGTTGTTAAAAAAGGTGACGTTGTTAAAGCTGTAGTTGTTAGAACTAAAAAAGGCGCTCGTCGTAAAGACGGATCTTACATCCGTTTCGATGAAAATGCTGCCGTAATTATCAAGGATGACTTAACTCCGAGAGGAACACGTATCTTTGGACCAGTTGCCAGAGAGCTTCGTGAGAAGAAATTCATGAAGATCGTTTCCTTAGCTCCGGAAGTATTATAGGAGGGTGCCGAATGTCAGCTATGAAAATTAAAAAAGGTGATACTGTAAAGGTAATCGCTGGAAAAGATAAAGGTAAGGACGGAAAGGTTCTTGCAGTTAACGTAAAAGACAACACAGTAGTTGTTGAGAACGTAAACATGGTTACAAAGCACGCTAAACCGTCCGCAGCTAATCAGAACGGTGGAATCGTGACAAAAGAAGCTCCGCTTCATATTTCCAACGTAATGCTCGTTGTAGACGGAAAAGCTACAAGAGTTGGATTCAAGATGGACGGAGACAAAAAAGTTCGTGTTGCCAAAGCAACAGGAAAGACAATCGATTAATTAAGAGAGGAGGCATATAAAGGTGAGTAGATTAAAAGATCTTTACAAGAACGAGATCATGGATGCCATGACCAAGAAATTCGGATACAAAAACGTAATGGAAGTGCCAAAACTCGAGAAAATCGTTGTTAACATGGGTGTTGGCGAGGCAAAAGAGAACGCTAAACTTCTTGACGCTGCAATCGCAGATATGGAACTTGTTACAGGACAGAAAGCAATCGCTACAAAAGCTAAAAAATCTGTTGCTAACTTCAAAATCAGAGAGGGTATGCCGATCGGATGTAAAGTTACTCTGAGAGGCGAGAAGATGTATGAGTTCGCTGATCGTCTTATCAACCTTGCTCTTCCACGTGTACGTGACTTCCGTGGTGTTAACCCGAACGCATTCGACGGCAGAGGAAACTATGCTCTTGGTATCAAAGAGCAGCTGATCTTCCCAGAGGTTGAGTACGATAAGGTTGATAAAGTAAGAGGAATGGACGTTATCTTCGTTACAACTGCTAAAACAGATGAAGAGGCACGCGAATTACTGACATTATTCAACATGCCATTTGCTAAATAGGAGGAAAAGATTCATGGCTAAGACAGCAATGAAAATTAAACAGCAGCGTAAAGCTAAATTCTCCACAAGAGAGTATACCCGCTGCAGAATCTGTGGCCGTCCACATGCATACCTGAGAAAATACGGAATTTGCAGAATCTGCTTCCGTGAGCTGGCATACAAAGGTCAGATCCCGGGTGTTAAGAAAGCTTCCTGGTAGGCCGAGGCGAAAGCAACTTTTTAATTATATAAATAATATTCACACGACATGTAAAGTCTGAAGAAAGAGGAGGAAACTTACATGACAATGAGCGATCCGATCGCAGATATGCTTACAAGAATCCGTAACGCAAACACTGCAAAACATGACACTGTAGACGTACCGGCATCCAAGATGAAAATTGCTATTGCAAACATCCTTGTAGATGAGGGATACATCGCAAAATATGATATGGTTGAGGATGGAGTTGTTAAAACTCTTCACATCACACTGAAATATGGTGAGGACAAAAACCAGAAGATCATCACAGGACTTAAGAGAATCTCCAAACCGGGTCTTCGTGTATACGCAGGCAAGGATGAGCTTCCGAAGGTTCTTGGTGGACTTGGTATCGCGATCCTTTCCACAAACAAAGGCGTTGTCACTGACAAAGAGGCTCGTAAGCTTCAGGTTGGTGGCGAGGTACTTGCATTCGTTTGGTAGGCCGAAAGCCGCTTAACGAAGCAGTCATATAGCTTTTAAACTGAAAACAGAGAGGGCAGGGGCCCTCTCCGACAATCTAAGTAAGGAGGACAAATTTATGTCACGAATCGGAAGACTTCCGGTTGCAATTCCAGCTGGCGTTGAGGTTACAGTCGCAGATGGAAACGTTGTAACAGTAAAAGGACCTAAGGGAACACTTGAGAGAGCACTCCCGACAGAGTTAGAGATCAAAGTTGAAGACGGTCATGTAGTTGTAACAAGACCGAACGACTTAAAGAGAATCAAAGCCCTTCACGGCTTAACAAGAAGCCTTATCCACAACATGGTTGTTGGTGTAAGTGAAGGATACAAAAAAGAGCTTGAGGTTAACGGTGTTGGTTACAGAGCTGCTAAGCAGGGCAAGAAACTTGTACTTAACCTCGGATATTCTCACCCGGTAGAGATGGAAGATCCAGAAGGTCTTGAGTCCACAGTTGACGGAAACAAGATCATCGTATCTGGTATCAGCAAAGAAAAAGTTGGCCAGTACGCAGCTGAGATCAGAGACAAGAGAAGACCTGAGCCATACAAGGGCAAGGGAATCAAGTACGTTGACGAAGTTATCAGACGTAAAGTCGGTAAGACCGGTAAGAAATAATTAAGGAGAGTGAGAATATGATTAACAAAGCATCCAGAAGCGAAATTCGCGAAAAGAAGCATAGAAGATTACGTCATCATTTAAACGGAACTGCAACTACTCCTCGTCTGGCAGTATTTCGTTCCAACAAGCACATCTATGCACAGATTATTGATGACACAGTTGGTAAAACTTTAGTATCCGCTTCTACTCTCCAGAAGGACGTAAAAGCAGAGCTTGAGAACACTGATGATGTACAGGCTGCAGCAAAAGTTGGAGCAGTGATCGGTAAAAAAGCTGTTGAGGCTGGTATCGAGAGCGTTGTTTTCGACAGAGGTGGATATATCTACCACGGAAAAGTTAAAGCACTGGCAGATGCAGCAAGAGAAGCTGGACTGAAATTCTAAGAGGAGGAAAAGAACACATGAAACGTAATCTTATTGATGCTAGTCAGTTAGAGTTAGAAGATAAAGTAGTATCAATCAAGCGTGTTACCAAGGTTGTTAAAGGTGGTCGTAACTTCCGTTTCACAGCTTTAGTTGTTGTAGGTGACGGCAATGGACACGTTGGTGCAGGTTTAGGAAAAGCAGCAGAAATTCCGGAGGCGATCCGCAAAGGTAAAGAGGACGCTATGAAGAAACTTGTTACTGTTGCAAGAGACGAGAACAATTCCATTACACATGACTTCATCGGAAAATTCGGAAGTGCTGAGATGCTTCTGAAGAGAGCTCCGGAAGGTACTGGAGTTATCGCCGGTGGCCCGGCACGTGCCGTAATCGAGCTTGCAGGTATCAAAAACATCCGTACAAAATGTATGGGTTCCAGAAATAAACAGAACGTAGTTCTGGCAACAATCGCAGGCCTGAGCCAGTTAAAGACTCCGGAAGAGGTTGCAAAGCTCCGCGGAAAATCTGTAGATGAGATTCTGGGTTAAGGAGGATATGGAAATGGCAGATACAATCAAGGTTACACTGGTAAAATCTCCGATCGGTGCAGTACCGAAACACAAAAAAACTGTAAAAGCTATGGGTCTTACAAAGATGCATAAAACAGTTGAGATGCCAGACAACGCTGCAACCAGAGGAATGATTCAGCAGGTGCAGCACCTGGTAAAAGTAGAAGATTAAGGAGGTGCCAGAATGGAATTATCAAACTTAAGACCCGCAGAGGGTTCCAAGCATAGCGATAACTTCAGAAGAGGCCGTGGACATGGTTCAGGAAACGGCAAAACTGCTGGTAAAGGACATAAAGGACAGCTTGCTCGTTCCGGCCACAAGAAACCGGGATTCGAGGGAGGTCAGATGCCTTTATACAGACGTCTTCCTAAGAGAGGCTTCACTAACAGAAACTCTAAAGAAATTATCGCAATCAATGTAGACGTTCTCAATCGTTTTGAGGATGGCGCAGAGGTTACAGTTGACAGCTTACTTGCAAGCGGTGCAATCTCCAAGATCGGTGATGGTGTTAAGATCCTTGGAAACGGCGAGCTTACAAAAAAACTTAATGTTAAAGTAAACGCTGTCAGCGAGACTGCAAAAACAAAAATTGAAGCTGCTGGTGGTACAGTAGAGGTGATCTAATGTTTGAGACTCTTAAGAGTGTTTTCAAAGTAAAGGAAATGAGAAGAAAGCTTCTCTATCTGATCTGGATGATATTCGTGATCAGAATCGGATCCCAGCTTCCTGTACCGGGAGTCGACAGTGACTTCTTTAAGCAGTGGTTTGAATCTAATACCGGTGACGCATTCAATTTCTTTGATGCGTTCACCGGCGGTTCCTTTACTCAGATGTCAATTTTTGCATTGAACATCACACCTTACATTACTTCTTCCATTATCATTCAGCTTCTTACCATTGCCATTCCGGCACTGGAAGAGATGCAGCGTGACGGAGAAGAAGGAAGAAAAAAGCTTACAGCAATCACACGTTATGTAACGGTTGGTCTTGCTCTGTTTGAGTCTGTTGCCATGGCAATCGGATTCGGACGTCAGGGTATGATCCCGAACATGAACTTCCTTAAAGGAGTCGTAGTTGTTGCAAGTTTAACAGCGGGTTCCGCAATGCTTATGTGGTTGGGCGAGCGTATTACAGAGAAGGGCATTGGAAATGGTATTTCCATCGTCCTGACTATCAATATCGTGTCCAGGATCCCGAGTGATATGTCCCTTCTTTATGAGAACTTCGTCAAGGGCAAAACAATTGCAAAAGGAATGCTTGCAGCCTGCATCATTGCTGTGATTATTCTGTTTGTTGTAGTGCTCGTACTTATCCTCAACGGAGCAGAGAGAAGAATTCCGGTTCAGTATTCCAGAAAGATGGTTGGACGTAAAATGATGGGCGGTCAGTCCACAAACATCCCGCTCAAGGTAAATACTGCCGGCGTTATCCCGGTTATTTTTGCTTCTTCTATCATGTCTTTCCCGTCGATCATTGCTCAGTTCGCTGGCAAAGGAAACGGAACGGGCATCGGAAGTGAGATATTAAGAGGACTTTCCTCCAATAACTGGTGTAATCCAAGTCAGATCCAGTACAGCTGGGGTCTGATCGTGTATGTAGTACTTTGCGTATTTTTCGCATACTTCTATACATCAATTACCTTTAATCCGTTGGAAGTAGCCGATAATATCAAAAAGCAGGGCGGTTTTATCCCAGGCATCCGTCCGGGAAAACCGACTTCAGATTATTTGACTAAAATCCTGAATTATATTATATTTATAGGTGCAGTAGGTCTTGTTATCGTGGCCGTTATACCGTTCTTCTTCAACGGTGTGTTCGGTGCGGATGTTTCCTTCGGCGGTACATCTATCATCATCATCGTAGGTGTTATCCTGGAGACCGTTAAGCAGGTGGAATCTCAGCTGCTTGTGCGTAATTACAAAGGCTTCCTGAACTAATTGAAAATGAAGGTTGCGGTGCGAAAGTGTCGCAGCCTTGATTTGTAAACAGGACTGTCTGAAAATCAGGCAGAAAACAGGAAAATGGAGGGTATGCTATGAGAATTATTATGTTGGGTGCACCAGGGGCAGGTAAAGGTACTCAGGCTAAGAAAATTGCGGCGAAATATGGGATTCCGCACATCTCCACAGGAGATATTTTCCGTGCCAACATCAAAAACGGTACCGAGCTTGGAAACAAAGCAAAAACTTACATGGATCAGGGACTTCTTGTTCCGGATGAACTGACCTGCGACCTTGTTGTTGACAGAATCCAGCAGGATGACGCACGGGAAGGGTATGTTCTGGATGGTTTCCCGAGAACAATTCCGCAGGCAGAATGTCTGACAGAGGCTCTGAACAAACTTGGAAGCAAAATTGACTATGCGATTGATGTGGATGTGCCGGATGATAACATCGTGAAACGTATGGGCGGACGCCGTGCATGTGTGAAATGTGGTGCAACTTATCACGTTGTATTTGCAGCACCGAAGACAGAGGGTGTATGCGATACCTGTGGTGACAAGCTTGTACTCCGTGAAGATGACAAGCCGGAAACAGTCCAGAAGCGTCTGAATGTTTATCATGAGCAGACACAGCCATTGATTGACTATTACACCACACAGGGTGTTTTGAAGACGGTAGACGGAACCAGGGATCTGAATGAGGTATTCCAGGAGATCGTTGACATCTTAGGAGAATAAGAATGTCCGTAACAATTAAGACACAGCATGAAATTGAACTTATGAGAGAAGCAGGCCATCTTCTTGAGAAGGTGCATGACGGTTTGATCCCTTACATCAAACCGGGTGTCAGCACCAAAGAGATTGATAAGATCGGGGAAGAAATGATCCGGTCTATGGGCTGTATTCCGAACTTTCTGAACTACGGAGGTTTTCCGGCTTCTTTCTGCATCAGCCTGAATGATGAGGTTGTGCATGGAATTCCATCCGAGGAGAAGATCATCCAGGACGGGGATCTGGTTAAGATCGACGCCGGCCTGATTTATAAGGGCTACCATTCTGACGCAGCACGTACCTATGCGGTAGGTGAAGTATCCAAAGAAGCACAGCAGCTCATTAAAGTTACAAGAGAGTGCTTTTTTGAAGGACTGAAAATGGCAAAAGCAGGAAATCATTTAAATGATATTTCCAAAGCCATCGGAGCCCACGCAGCGAAATACCGTTACGGTATTGTACGTGACCTTGTAGGACATGGAATCGGAACTCATCTTCATGAGGATCCGCAGATTCCAAACTTCCCGCAGAAGCGCAGGGGCATCAAGCTCCTTCCGGGAATGACCCTGGCCGTCGAGCCCATGATCAACCTTGGTCGTGCGGACGTGGCATGGCTGGACGATGAGTGGACAGTAGTAACCATGGATGGTTCACTTTCCGCCCATTATGAAAACACGATTCTCATCACTGATGGGGAACCAGAGATTCTGACGCTTACGAATCTGTAAGCAGCAATTGTTGTTATGACATAGGAGGTAAAAAATGTCAAAAGCAGATGTGATCGAAGTAGAAGGCACTGTTCTGGAGAAACTGCCTAACGCGATGTTTAAAGTAGAACTGGAAAACAAACATGTGGTACTTGCACATATCAGTGGCAAGCTCCGTATGAATTTTATCCGTATTCTCCCGGGAGATAAAGTAACGATCGAACTTTCTCCGTATGATCTTTCCAAGGGAAGAATCATCTGGAGAGATAAATAAGAAATATTGTAAAAGATGACCTGGTGGCGTTAAGCTGCCGGGTCTTTTTTTGCCTTTTCTGCAGAAAAAGAATCTGAAGTGGAGTTTATTACTCACATTTATTTCACGCTTTAAACATAAAGGGAACAGATTTTGCTGATATACGTCGGGAATGATAGAGAACTATCATTCCCGGCGTTTTTTATGCTACAGGAAAATATTCTGTGATGTTCCGATAACATCAGGCAGGATTCTTTATTATAAGAACAGATGCCGCATCATCCGATTCCGCCAAGTACAATTCCAAGAATCAGAACCAGAAAACAAACAGGAACATAAATATATTTACACACCGGATAAAAATATTTCGTGAACGGTTTCTCACGTCCTTTGCTGACCTGATTTTCCACATAGCTCCGGCCGAAGATCCAGAAGAACATGATCCCTGCAAGTCCTGCGCCGAGAGGACAGATATAGATGGAAAGCACATCCATCCAGTCAGAAACAATGCCCTGGATCAGCAGAGAAGCTACAACGCCGATCATTGCGATCACCATGCAGGAAGGAGTCCGGCCAAGACCTGTTTTTTCCTGGACTGTGGCAATGGGTGCTTCATAAAGGTTCATAAGCGAGGTCATACCTGCAAGGAATACAGCTACGAAAAAGATGATGGCAATGATCCGTCCGCCGGGCATGGTTTTGATCAGGTGCGGCAGGTAGATGAACAAAAGTCCGGGACCGCCCTGGTCAAGCTTGGCTCCGGTGGTCGCCATGGCCGGAATGATCACAAGAGCTGCCAGCATGGCGGCAATGGTATCAAAAAGAGCCACTCTTGCAGCAGAAGCCGGGATATCCTCACTGTCCGGAAGATAGGAACCGTAGATCAGGGTTCCGTTTCCGGCCACAGACAGGGAGAAAAATGCCTGCCCCAGTGCAAAGATCCAGGTGGAAGGCTTGGCCAGAACTTCCGGCTCCACGCGGAAGATATAGCGGTATCCTGCGTTTGAGCCCGGCTGAAACGCAACATAGATGCCAAGGATCACAAACAGGATAAAGAAAACAGGCATCATGATCTTGTTGGCCTTTTCGATACCACTTCCAACGCCGTACATCAGGATAAACATGCAGATCACAAGAGCAGCCAGCTGCCAGAGATTATTTCCCCAGGCAGAGGCCATACCTCCGAATTGAGATCCAAAGGACTCAATATCCGCAGGTGCCAGGGTAGATCCTGTAAAGGCTCCGATCATATATCGGAAGATCCATCCCATAACAACTGTATAGCCGATAGCCATAGCCAGTGCTCCGATCACAGGGATCCATCCGAGCAGTTCGCCAGGCTTTCGCTTTCCGCGGGTTTCACAGGCCATGCCGAAGGCGTCAATGGGCCCGGAACGTGTCCCACGGCCAAAGCTCATCTCACCGATCACTCCGGTAAAGCTGATCAGTGCTACGAAAATAAAATACGGGATCAGGAACGATCCCCCTCCATACAGGGAAACTCTGGTGGGAAACATCCAGATATTTCCCATTCCAACCGCAGACCCGATGCAGGCCAGAATGAATCCCCAGCGGCTGTTAAAAGATTCTCGTTTTTTCATATAAATAAAATATCCTCTCTCCATTTGATCGTTTCAGTATAACATAATTCCGGGAAATAGGAAACTGCAGCATCTATACAGATTCAGGTATCTATACAGATCCAGGCGGATATTTGTGAGCCACATTTGTTGCTGGCTTATAACTGTATAGCTGCGAAGCAGTTATGAGCTGATCTCATCGGCGCAGGGCATTATCATAAAATCGAAAATGATCCGGTCTGTGCCGTGACTGAGTATACTCAAACATCACGCCATCACTGTTATAAGTCTGGCTGGACACCACAGCCACGCAGTTATAATCTTTTACATTCAGATGAAGATATTTTTCATCAATTTCCGTAACCTTTTCCACAGTCATGGCCCGTTTGCTGTTGACAATGGTCATATGAAGCTCCTGTTCCAGGTATTCATAGATAGAATGGCTGGCGATCTCGGCAGTAAGGCCGGGAACGGATTCCTTCAGAAAATAATTATGGTTGATGATCAGTGGGATATCTTCAAGGTAATGGATACGCTGAATATAATATACTTTTGCACCAGCGGGAAATCCTGTGTAAGCAGACTGCTTTTTGCTGATACAAAGTTCTGTAAAGAGAGCCACCTCTGTATGGGCATTCTGACCGTTCCTTGCAGCAGATTCCTTGAAGGTTTCGATCTCTCCGATGGTGAAAGCAGTCTGCTCGTTTGGACGGTAGATATTGCGGACACCTTTTCCCTGCATGGTCTGTACATAGCCGTCACTGACAAGAAGACGGACTGCACGGCGCAGGGTATTGCGGGAACAGCCGTAAGTCTGGATCAGAGTGTTTTCGGAAGGCAGAAGTTCCTGATAGGCAAAGGTGTTGTCCTCTATTTTCATTTTCAGATCTTTATAAATATCTTCGTAAATACTTCTGGGCATTTCAATTCTCCATTCATGTTCGGTCAAAAATATATAGAGGGGTTCATGATTTCTAAAATAATTATAAAAGATTTTCCCGGCAAGCGCAATGTAAATACCGGAAAATGTTTAAACAAGTTACAAAACATATTGATATGTTATGAAGACAGTATGGGAAATATAGATGAAATCAATTTGCGGCTATTCAAAACCATGATACTGGATTTCGAACGCATATAAGCTGTAAGCTGCGCGTAAACAAAAAAGGAAATGTGACAGTGTAAAAACAGATCACATTTCCCCTTCTTTTATCAAAACTAAAATAAAGTCAGGCCTCTTTTTTCTTATAAGAAAGCTTCCTGAAGCTGCTGCAGGCAGAAGCAGTGCTTCGGGTAACTGCCGGTGTATCAGCAGTATTCCGGTCTGCACTGACCAGCCATACAGCATAGAAGGCAGGAACCAGACAGAGCCATACGCCTGAGAGACCGCAGGTCATATACAGGATCAGAGACAGAGCTGCACCTGTATGGAAAGAAAGCAGCGTCATTCCGTAGAATTTTGCTTTATCGCACTGTGCGTTGTCCTTTTTCATAAGAAACTGTGTGACAGCTGTGGTGAACTGACGGAGATTGTTGGTGGAAAAGATCGTTGAGCTGTTATATCCGCCGGGAGCCTTGAAGGTACACCACTGGAAAGGCATTGCAAAGAACACCGGATAAAGAGCAACAACCGGAGACATTCCGGAAGGAAAGAATCCCAGGAGCAGGATCGCAAAGATATCGATGCCGATACTGATAAAACGAAGATCTGTGGAAAAATGCTCCGGGATCCAGACTGTAAGGATCACGGCAGTCATATATATAAGAAGTGCGCCTATACGCAGCAGCATATCCGAAAAATCCCTGCCTATGAGATCACGAACAACACCAAGAAGGTTGGCTGTCTGGGCATTGCCAAAAAGATCAGCTCTTGACACAATGGCATAAAGCCCCAGGTATCCACCGATAAAAGATAAGGTGTAATGTATCAGAAAACGATACTTCATTTCCGTATGCATATGTAAAGATTCCTTTCATTAAAATAGGCAGATTCCATATGTCTGCCGGACTTTGCCACCCATTATAATACAGCCTGTAAAAAAAATCAAAAATTTTTTAAATTTTTTCTTGCATTTCAGGAAAACAGGTGTTAGTATATATTTCAAGCGCGCAAATACTGTGTATGAGTGCGCCTGTGAAACTGCAGATATGAGACTAATTTACGGAAGGAGGATTTCCAGTGAAAGTAAGATCATCTGTAAAGCCGATCTGCGAGAAGTGCAAGGTCATTAAGAGAAAGGGATCCATCAGAATCATCTGTGAGAACCCGAAGCACAAACAGCGTCAGGGTTGATTTCCATATCGGAACTTCTTTGGAATGTTTGTGAAACGTGCGGCTGCAGTATGAAACACCCGGCAGGGTTGTTCTGCTGAACAGATAATAAGCATGTATTGCCTAATACCGAGAGGCAACAGCGGTTAAGATCCGCAATTTCGGAAAGGCTGTGATTCGCCAATTACAGCTGGGTGTTTTACCGAGGCACCCCAATTAGGAAACTAGAAAAGAAAGCGGCAGGTCGATATGTCCCATTTCACCTTGCGAGAGCAAGTGACATACGATATGCGGAACTTTCAGAAACAGAAAATGGAGGAAACAGTACATGGCTCGTATAGCTGGTGTAGACTTACCAAGAGAGAAACGTATTGAAATCGGTCTTACCTACATTTATGGAATTGGTAGACCAAGCGCAGACAAAATTCTTGCTAAAGCAGAGGTTAATCCTGACACACGTGTCAGAGATCTGACTGATGATGAGGTTAAGAGACTGAGCGCTGTTATTGATGAGACAATGACAGTAGAAGGTGATCTGAGAAGGGAAATCGCCCTTAACATCAAGAGACTGCAGGAGATTGGATGCTACAGAGGTATCCGTCATCGTAAAGGACTCCCGGTTCGTGGTCAGAAGACTAAGACAAATGCGAGAACTCGCAAGGGACCGAAGAGAACTGTTGCAAACAAGAAGAAATAATTTATAGATATAACTAATTAATTTCAATAAAAGGAAAGTGTAGGTTAGTTTTAAAATGGCAAAAGTTACAAAGAAAACGACAAAACGTCGTGTCAAGAAAAACGTTGAACACGGACAGGCACACATTCAGTCTTCCTTCAACAATACAATCGTCACACTGACAGATAACGAAGGAAACGCTCTTTCATGGGCAAGTGCCGGTGGTCTTGGATTTAAAGGTTCAAGGAAATCTACCCCTTATGCAGCACAGATGGCAGCAGAGACTGCAACAAAGGCTGCTTTAATTCATGGATTAAAAACAGTAGACGTTATGGTAAAAGGCCCGGGCTCAGGCCGTGAAGCTGCAATCCGTGCGCTTCAGGCATGCGGACTTGAAGTAACCAGCATTCGTGACGTAACTCCGGTTCCTCACAACGGATGCCGTCCACCAAAACGCAGAAGAGTCTAATTAGGAGGTAGTTGAAATGGCAGTAAATAGAGTACCTGTTCTGAAAAGATGCAGATCCCTTGGCCTGGATCCGATTTACTTAGGAATTGATAAGAAGTCCACAAGACAGTTAAAACGTGCAAACCGCAAGGTGTCTGAGTATGGTCTTCAGTTAAAAGAGAAACAGAAAGCAAAATTTATCTACGGAGTTCTTGAGAAACCTTTCCGTAATTACTACAAGAAAGCCGACAGAATGCAGGGCCAGACAGGTGAGAACCTTATGGTTATGCTTGAGAGCAGACTTGACAACATCGTTTTCCGTATGGGATTTGCCAGAACAAGAAGAGAGGCTCGTCAGATCGTAGATCACAAGCACGTACTTGTTAACGGAAAATCTGTAAATATTCCGTCTTACCTGTGCAAAGCAGGAGACACAATTGAGATCAGAGAGAAGAGCAAAGGTTCTGAGAGATATAAAGGAATCCTTGAGATCACTGGCGGAAGACTTGTTCCGGAGTGGATCGACGTTGATCAGGAGAACCTGAAGGGTGTAGTTAAAGAGCTTCCTACAAGAGAGCAGATCGATGTTCCTGTAAACGAGATGCTTATCGTCGAGCTGTATTCTAAATAATTAATAACTGTTTACTGTGTCTACAGTTATAAAAATTGGTAATACCCTCGAATGTTGATTAACCCAGAAGGAGGGAACCTTATAGTGTTTGATTTCAATAAACCAAAAATCGAAATTACCGAAATATCCGAAGATAAGAAGTTTGGAAGATTCGTTGTAGAGCCTCTGGAAAGAGGTTATGGTACTACCCTTGGCAATTCTTTAAGAAGAATTATGCTGTCCTCCCTTCCGGGAGCTGCAGTAAGCCAGGTGAAGATCGATGGTGTACTTCATGAATTCAGCTCTATTCCGGGCGTGAAGGAAGATGTGACCGAGATCATCATGAATCTGAAATCTCTTGCCATCAAGAATCACAGCAGTGACAATGAGCCGAAGACCGCATACATTGAGTGTGAGGGAAAAGGTGTTGTTACAGCAGCTGATATCCAGGCAGATCAGGATATTGAGATCATGAACCCGGATCAGGTGATCGCAACCCTGAACGGTGGAAAAGACTGCAGACTGGCCATGGAGCTTACCATTACCAAGGGACGTGGCTATATCAGTGCAGACAAAGGCAAAACCGATGACATGCCGATCGGTATGATCGCAGTGGATGCGATCTACACACCGGTAGACAGAGTCAACATGATCGTAGAGAATACACGAGTTGGTCAGGTAACTGACTTCGACAAGCTTACACTGGATGTATATACCAATGGAACACTTGATCCGGATGAGGCAGTCAGCCTTGCAGCGAAGGTTCTCAGCGAGCATTTAAGTCTGTTCATTGATCTTTCCGAGAATGCTAAGACCGCAGAGGTTATGATCGAGAAAGAAGACAATGAGAAGGAAAAGGTTCTGGAGATGAGCATTGATGAGCTTGAGCTCTCTGTTCGTTCCTACAACTGCCTTAAGAGAGCCGGTATCAATACGGTTGAAGAATTATGCAACAAGACTTCTGACGATATGATGAAGGTTCGTAATCTGGGCCGCAAATCCTTAGAGGAAGTACTTGCAAAACTCAAAGAGCTGGGACTTCAGCTCCAGCCTACCGAGGAATAATCCGGAAACAGAGTAATGAGTGGGGTGTCAGCAGCAGGGCAGTAAGACCGAACAAGCATGTCCTGGTGTCCCACAGATGGAGGATAATAAAATGGCAAAATATAGAAAATTAAGCAGAACATCTAACCAGAGAAAAGCACTTCTCAGAAATCAGGTTACAAACCTTCTTTATCACGGAAAGATCGTGACAACAGAAGCTAAGGCTAAAGAGATCCGTAAGATCGCTGAGGGACTTATTGCTATGGCTGTACGTGAGAAAGACAATTTCGAAACAGTTACAGTAACAGCTAAGGTTGCTCGTAAAGATGCTGACGGAAAACGTGTAAAAGAAGTTGTAGACGGTAAGAAGAAAACAGTTTACGACGAAGTTCAGAAAGAGATCAAGAAAGATGCTTCTTCCAGACTTCATGCACGTCGTGAGATGATGAAAGTTTTCTATCCTGTAACAGATGTTCCTGCTAAGGGCGCTGGCAGAAAGAAAAACACAAAAGAAGTTGACATGGTTGACAAGATGTTCAGCGAGATCGCTCCGAAATACGCAGATCGTAACGGTGGTTACACAAGAATCGTTAAGATCGGACAGCGTAAGGGCGATGCAGCTATGGAAGTTCTTATCGAGCTTGTATAATTTACTTCTGACCGATTTAAAGGACATTTGCAGAAATGCAAATGTCCTTTTTTTATATTCCAAAAAGTTTGAAAAAATGCATAAATGGTGGATTTTCGACCATAAATTACATGAAGATACCATAATTTGAATAACAAATCATGGTATAATATATAGAACAAAAGGTAACAATGATGGAGTAAAAGGGGATACATATATATGACGATGATGACCATTGCCATTTGTGACGACATGCAGGTGGATGCAAGAAGACTTCACAAACAGCTTGAGCGGATCGTTCCAGGGTCAGAAATTCGGATATTTAAAAGCGGCGAGCTTTTACTGGAAGAATTGGAAAAGAAAAGGAAACCTTATGATGCAATCTTTGTGAACATTGATTCAAAGAAAGTAGACGGACTGGAAACAATACGGAAGATACGGGAAAAAGAAATGTCAATGGCAGTGCTTTTTATGAGCAGAAGCGATGAATATTACAGAGAGGCTTTTGACCTGTTTGCATATAACTATTTACTGAAACCTGTAACCGAAGAAACTTTGGAATATGTAATGAAACCACTGAAGAAGCTACTTTGCAACGGAAGTGATGATCGGGTGATCCATTTTCAGTATCGCGCCCGTGTGTATACGGTGCGGTACAGTCAGGTGAGTTATATTACCAGCAGTCTTCATATCGTGAATTTCCATAAGACAGACGGAAGCATACTTCAGTGCCGAGGTAAGTTGAAAGATTTTGAAAAACAGCTTGATGACAGTACATTTTTGCGGTGTCATCAGAGTTTTATAGTAAATATGGAACGGGTCACAGGAGCTGAAAATGACAGCTTTCATATTGGCGAGCATGTAATACCGATCTCTCGATCCTATAACCGGAATGCACACGAGAAATATGATGAATATCTGAGACTTCAGCAGGAATATGACGAGGAAGAAGAGGATTAACTTGATTATTATCCTTTTTTAGCGTACAATCGGTAATGTACGAAATACGACTACACGTATGCGAAAGGATGATAAACATGGTCGGTGGGACTTTTGGTATTACCGGACAGAAACAATATAGGAATGATTTGGGACAGTTTCCCGGATATGATAAATTTGCAGAAGATAAAAAGGAAAGCAGAGAGGAACTGTTTTCCTTTACGTCTTGTGCATTTTTTTGTTGCCTGAGATGATGCGACGTTTTATACTGACATTGGAAATACTGTTTGTATCGCTTTTTCTTCTGGGAGGAAATTTTCCGGAAACAGAAGCTGCCCGGAATACATCAGGAGGATTTAGCTGGAAGGACCACAGGACCATTGCACATGCTCTGGGAGGTATGGACGGAAAGGATTACCTGAATTCCAGAGAGGGATTTCTGTTCATGTATGAACAGGGAGTACGTCTTTTTGAATTGGATCTTTCCAGGACATCAGATGGAGTATGGGTCTGCAGGCATAACTGGAACGATTCCATGGGACAGTGGGATGGCAACGGAAAAAAAGTCCTTACAGAAAAGGAATTCAGACAAAGTAAAATATATGGGAAATACACCCCCATGACACTGGAGGATTTTTTTCTTCTTCTGAAAGATTATCCGGATGCATATGTGCTGATCGATTCCAAACAGTATTCTCTTCGCAATTATCAGAGAACGCTGGAGGATTACAGTGATTATGTGGAAATCGCCAGGAATGCAGGTGCCGGTGAGACGCTGGATCAGATCATTCCGGAAATCTACAATGAAGCAATGTTTCCCGGGACGGCCATGATCTATTCCTTTCCTTCCTATGTATACTCACTGTGGCAGGAGTATTCTGTGGAAGAGCTGGAGCATATTGCATCCTTCTGTAAAGAAAAGGGAATTCCGGCAGCAACAGTATACTGGGAGTACTGGTCAGAAGAAACGGAGAAGATCTTCGAAAAAAATGGGATCAGTCTGTATGTTTATACGGTCAATGACCGTGACCAGGCCAGAAGGTATATTTCACAGGGCGCAGAAGGAATCTGTACCGATTTCCTGACAGCGGAAGATCTGTGGTAAGAGAAATAAAAACAAAGGAATCAGAAGATTATGAAAATAAGAACAACTATTGCTGTGATGGCAGCAAAGATCACAGGACATGTCTGTAAGCTTATGGGCCGGCAGGGTGTGACCTGGGCCGGTAAGGTCGCAATGAAGATCTGTCCGGATATCCTGGAAGAGCTTTCTTCTCAGGTAAGAGAAAAAATATTTGTAGTATGCGGAACCAACGGAAAGACCACAACCAATAACATGCTGTGCGCAGGCCTTGAGGCAGAGGGAAAAAAGGTCATCTGCAATCATACCGGTTCAAATATGCTGAACGGAGTTGTGGCAGCCTTTGTATTGGGGGCCAAATTCAGCGGAAAACTGGATGCGGATTATGCATGTATAGAGGTGGATGAGGCATCCACAAGACATGTGTTCACAAGAATCAAACCGGATTATATGGTTATGACTAATCTGTTCCGTGATCAGCTGGACCGTTATGGCGAGATTGATATCACTATGAACATCCTGGAAGAAATGATGAAAAAGGTTCCGGATATGAAGGTCATTGTCAATGGCGACGATGCACTGTCTGCATATCTTGCCATGGACTGCGGAAATCCTTTTGTAACCTACGGGATCAGCAAACCGGTGATCGAGAACAAAACAAACGAGATTCGTGAGGGCCGGTTCTGTAAGTGCTGTGGAGAAAGACTGATCTACAGCTTCTATCATTACAGTCAGCTGGGTGACTACAGATGTCCGAAATGCGGCTTTAAACGTCCGGAGATCGACTTTGATGCCACAGATGTGAAGGTGGATGATCAGATCGCCTTTACAGTGGAAGATAAACGGATCGTGGCCAATTATAAGGGATTCTATAATGTGTATAATATTCTGGCTGCCTATGCGGGAATTCGTACCGCAGGCTTTAAGGCGGAGCATTTTAATGAGATGCTCCGGAAGTTTAACCCGGAGAACGGACGCAATGAACAGTTTCGGATCAAGGGCACCGGTGTTGTTCTGAATCTTGCTAAGAATCCGGCCGGTTTTAACCAGAACATTTCAGCTGTGATGCAGGACGGATCACCAAAGGATATCATCATTGTGATCAATGATAATGCACAGGATGGAAAAGATATCTCCTGGCTCTGGGATGTGGATTTTGATCTTTTCGGAGGGGACAATATCAATTCCATCACAGTCAGTGGTATCCGGTGTCAGGATATGCGCCTCCGTCTGAAATATGTGGATATCCCGTCCATGCTGGAAAATGATGTGGAGACAGCCATCCGCAAACGAATCGGGGATGGATGCGGCAATCTTTATGTACTTGTAAATTATACGGCGCTGTTTGGCACCAGAAATATCCTGAAAAAACTGGAGGGTGAGAAATGAAGATAACGATAGGACATTTATATCCGGATCTTCTGAACCTTTACGGTGACAGAGGAAATATCCAGTGTCTGATGAAGCGCTGTCTCTGGAGAGGAATCGAGGCAGAAACCATAGCCTACGAACTGGATGACAGAATAGATTTTTCCAAACTGGATATCGTACTTCTTGGCGGTGGCTCCGACAGAGAACAGATGCTGGTATGTGAAAAGCTGAAGGAAATCCAGAAGGATTTCAAGGCGTATGTGGAAGATAATGGAGTTGTGATCGCAATCTGTGGAGGGTATCAGCTCCTTGGAAATTATTATAAAACTGATCAGGGAATGATCGAAGGGCTGAAGCTTGTAGATATGAGCACTGAGCAGGGAAAAGGCCGCCTTATTGGAAACATTGTGATGCAGAGCGATCTTTTTGATATGCCCATCGTAGGCTTTGAAAATCATGGAGGGCGTACCACCATCGGAAACAACAAATCCCTGGGGAAGGTTCTGTCAGGATACGGAAATGACGGACAATCCGGAGAGGAAGGGGTTGTATACAAAAATGTGATCGGTACGTATCTTCACGGACCACTTCTTCCCAAAAATCCGCAGCTTGCAGATCTTCTGATCAGCCGTGCACTGGAAAAGAAATACGGTAAAAAGATCGAACTTGAGAAACTGGACGACAGCGAGGAACAGGAGGCGAACTCCTATATTTTCCACCGCTTTGTAAAAAACGAAGGATAAGAGGGCAGTATGGCAAAATCAAACAATCAGAAGGCGAAGATCCTGTACCTTGAAAAAATGCTGCGGGAAACAGGGGAGCATCGGGTAATATCTATGCAGAAGATCCTTGAGAATCTTGAGAAACAGGGAATTCGTGCAGAGCGAAAGAGCATTTATGATGATGTGGAGGTATTACGTTCTTTTGGAATGGATATCCGTTATACAAGAGAACGGCCGGGTGGTTATTATCTTGCCGGTGAGAGTGCCGGAGAGGAACAGCTGTCTGAAGAGCCCGGGCTGACTGCTGAAGCTAAGGATATTCGTGAAACTAAAGATATTCATGAGACATCTGTGACAGGGTACCGGAAGCTTCTTGAGGCTTCAGCCGGAACCATAAAAAAAGAAATAAAACTTCTCTGTGCCGGAGCTGTACAGGTGGAGGTGAGAGACTTTTTCGGCACAGCTGCAGAATATAAAATGAAAGATAGCGGAGATCTGACGGTAACTGCAGAACTTCCGGAAAATGGAAAATTCTACGGATGGCTGACCGGGATGGGCGGCAGTGTACGTATCCTGAAACCCAAGAAATCTGCAGCCGCCTACAGAGACTATCTGAAATCACTGGCAAAGGACTATAAAGGCTTATAGGAGAGATTTGATCATGAAGAAAAAAACAGCAATCCTGCTTGTGGGAGCTTTTGTCTTTACAGCAGCCTTTTCCGGCTGTGGAAAAAACAAAGAGGCGACAGAGGCAGCCAATGAAAGTGTGGAGTCTGAAGACCCGGAAGGAAAAGCCAAAAACAGCGATGATGCAGAGAAAGAAGAAAAAGAAGAAGCAAAGGAAACTGCGGCAGCAGATAAGAAAGTAGGTGTGTTTCTGCCTTCATCAGCAGATGATCCCCGTTGGTCTGCTGATGGAGAAACTCTTCAGAATACACTGGAAGATGATGGATATGATGCAGAGATATTTTGGGCAGATGAAGACAGTGATACGCAGGTATCCCAGATTCAGTCTATTCTGGATGATGAAGAGCTTTCTGCACTTGTCATCGCACCTGCAGATGCTTACAGCCTGAACGATGTGCTGGAGCAGGTGTACGAGAAATCCATTCCCGTGATTTCGTACGATCAGCTGATCATGGATACAGATAAGGTCAACTATTATGTTACCTTTAATACAAGAAAAGCCGGAAAAATGGTGGGAGATTCCATCATAAAAAAAATGGATCTGGAGAAAGCACGGGAAGAAAAGAAAACTCTGACCATTGAGTTCCTTATGGGCTCTCCGGATGATCGTGACGCACTGTTCTTTTATAATGGAGTGATGGAGAAGCTTCAGGAATATTTCGACGATGGAACACTGGCATGTACTTCAGGAAAGCTGACCTTTGATGATACTGCAGTGATGCGTTCCGGAAGAAATACCGCAAAGAATGATATGGCGGAGATCCTTTCTCAGAATTATACAGAGGATGCGCCGGATATTATCTGCACAGGTGCCGATGACCTTGCACTTGGGGCTGTGGATGCTCTGGAGGATGCTGGATATGTGTCTGGAGAGGATGGCTGGCCTATGATCACAGGAGGCGGCTGTGAGGCAGAAGCAGTGACAGCTGTGATCCAGGGAAAGATTGAGGATGATCTGCTGTTTGATAACCGTGTACTGGCAAATGATTGTGTAACGATGGTGGATGCTATTCTGAAAGGGGAGAAACCGGAGATCTCCGATTATGAGCAGTATGATAACGGGACCAAGATCGTGGGAACTGTGACCAGTGATATCCAGCTGATCGATGCAGATAATTATCAGATGCTTGTGGATGACGGATATTATGAAGAGAATGAAATCATGCCGGAGGCAACTGCCACACCAACGCCGACAGTGACACCGGAAGCTACGGTGACGGAAGAACCGGATATAGATGAAAATACAACGGAAGCTGCATCGGCTTCATCGGAAAAGGAAGAAACGGAAATTTCCGGAACACCGACACCGGAGGAAACAGTAACTCCGACACCTTCAGAGAAGCCAGAAAAGGATGCCACTGCATAAATCAGAAATGACATCATGATCCGGCTGTGATAAAAATAAAAATACTCCTGGAAACAATGTATATAAGTTTTCAGGAGTATTTTTTATGATAAATCTTATTCACGGAAAGTAAGTTTGCCATCAGCAATGGAATCAATGATAGCAAGAGATTCCAGGTGGATACCCATGTCACGGATGGTCTGTCCGCCGGACTGGAAGCCTTTTTCGATAACGATTCCGGCTCCTTCAAGAGTCGCGCCGGATTTCTTAACGATGTCGATCAGACCGAGAAGTGCACAGCCATTGGCAAGAAAATCATCGATCAGGAGTACGTGATCTTCCGGTCCGAGAAATTTCTTGGAAAGGATCACATCGTAAACTTTCTTGTGGGTGAAAGACTCTACCTTGGTGGTGTACATCTCGCCGTCAAGGTTCACACTCTGTGCTTTCTTGGCAAATACAACCGGTACATGGAAATACTGTGCCGCAATACAGGCAATACCGATACCGGAAGCTTCGATGGTAAGGATCTTGGTGATTGGACAGTGGTCAAAACGTTTCTTGAATTCTTTGCCGACCTCGTTGATCAGGTCAATATCCATCTGATGATTCAGAAAGCTGTCCACTTTTAAAATATTTCCTTCTTTTACTACGCCGTCTGTCAGAATTCTGTCTTTTAAAAGCTGCATGAAATTTATCTCCTTTGATTTATCACATTAATATATGTTTACTGCCCACGGACAGAGCAGTAATATTTTTAATATGTATCATACGACAATATTTGCGTGAGTGCAATTATTTTTGACAAAAAAACATAAAATTATTATAATAGATAAGATGACGAAGAAAGGAACAGGCACAGATGAAAGAGTACGAAGTAATCTGGGAAATTTTTAACAAATGCCCGAGAAATCAGATGCGTGATGTATTTGTGGAAGAAGTAGAGATTGCAGATCCGGAAGCGTATGTGAAACAGAAATTTCAGGGGAAGGATGTCTCCTACGAGAAGACAGTACTGGAAGACGGAACCATCATTTTTGACATTCAGACATCTATGATCCGGCAGCGCTGTTCTTTCACGGAGATATGAGGGAGGAAATACACATGAAAGAAACACATGTGCACGTTCTCGAGGATGGAACCGTTCTTGAGCATACCCACGGGGAACAGGAACATGTGCATACTCACGATAGCACACATCCTCATCATCACAGCCACGCACAGACCAAGGCCGTACTCAACAGACTTTCCAGGGCCATTGGTCATATGGAATCCATTAAGCGTATGGTGGAGGAAGGACGTGACTGCAGCGAAGTGCTGATCCAGCTATCAGCCGTAAAATCTGCGATCAATAATACAGGCAAGATCATACTGCAGGATCATATAGAACACTGCATCGTGGATGCAGTAGAGCATGGAGACAGGGATGCTATCAAAGAACTGGAAAAAGCGATCGACAGATTTATGAAGTAAGGTAAGGAGTTCATGAGAGATCATGAATGAGAAAAATGCACGGACAGAGAGTCAGTTCGGTCAGTGTAAATACAAAGAATGAGAGGAATCTATTATGGCAAAAGAGTGTAGCAATACATCCTGCAACAAATCAAGCTGTGAAGGCTGCGGAGAGAAAAAAAACCAGAGCCTCATGGCAGAACCAAATGTTTTTTCTGACGTAAAACATGTGATCGGAGTTGTCAGCGGAAAGGGAGGCGTGGGTAAATCCTTCGTAACAGGCTCCCTGGCAAACCTGATGGCTTCCAAGGGATATAAAGTGGGCATTATGGATGCTGATATCACCGGTCCGTCCATCCCGAAGATGTATGGCATCAAGGGCAATGCACAGGGCAGTGACAACGGGATCTATCCGATGCCAACTGCAAACGGAATCGAGGTTATGTCTGTAAACCTTCTTCTTCCGGATGAGGAGACACCGGTGATCTGGAGAGGTCCGGTCCTTGCAAATATGGTAAAACAGTTTTGGAGTGATGTGATCTGGGGTGAATTGGATTATCTCTTTGTAGATATGCCGCCAGGAACCGGAGATGTTCCGCTGACAGTATTCCAGTCCCTGCCGATCGAGGGTGTTGTGATCGTTACTTCCCCGCAGGATCTGGTCCGCATGATCGTCAAGAAAGCCTATAACATGGCTGATATGATGAAGGTTCCGGTCCTTGGAATCGTGGAGAACTATAGCTATGTGAAATGTCCGGACTGCGGAAAAGAGATCAAGGTCTTTGGCGAGAGCCATATCGATGAGATCGCTGCAGAATTGAAGGTTCCGGTCCTGGGCAAGATGCCGATTGACGTGAAGCTTGCAGAGCTTGCAGACAGCGGTCTGTTTAGTAAGATCGAGAATGAGTATATCACCGCGGCAGCAGACGTGATGCCGAAGGCTGAAGTGTAAGTAATAAGAATAATATCTGACCGATATCAATAACAGAAAAGACCACCGGAATTGAGTATATAAGGATCGTAATAACCTTATGGCAGATTCCGGTGGCTTTTTTACTGGATCAGGGAAGTTTCCTGCTTCAATCGCGAAAAGCAGTAAGCGGCAGGGACTTGATCATATCAGATCTGGGAAAAATATTTCAGAAAACACTGGGCAGCCTGAGAAAGCTGCAGTGCTTCATGATGAGCGATCACGGCACTTCTTGCGGGCAGAGGTGTTTTCAGATGGACAGGTTCCAGGCCCGGACGGTTGCGGAGCATATAATCCGGGATACAGGCAATACCAAGTCCGATCTCTGCAAGATCGATCAGCAGATCGTTGCTGTTCAGTTCAACCTCAGGCAGCAGCTTCAGTCCCTGGGCTGCAAACACCTGATGAAGATATTCGCTGGTGGTACTCTTTGGAGCGAGCATCAGGATGGGATAATCCAGAAGATTTTCCATGGAAAGAGGAGATTTGCCCATGGTGAAATAGTCCGGATTTGCCACGAAGATATCCCGGAATTCCAGCACAGTCTGAAGCTTGGTGTGGGCCGAAAGCCGGGAATTCGGGTAGTTGGTGACGATCAGCTCAGCCTGGCCGTTTTCCAGAAGCTCCGCACATCCGATAGAAGTACTGTTGATGATCTTGATCCGTACCTCCGGATGATCCTTGTGGAAACGGCGGAGATAGGGGATGAGAAAATAGCGGCACAGAGTATCGCTGGCACCGATCCGCAGCTGACCGGTAAGATTTCCTTCTCCGGAAAGGACAGCCTCTCCCTCGTTTAGCATGGAAAGGGCCGGTTTTACATGTTGGAGAAGAAGCTCTCCCTCAGGAGTCAGGATGACCCGTTTGGTGCTGCGCACAAACAGAGTATGGCCCAGCTTTTTTTCAAGGTTTTTGACGGCCTGGCTTACTGCAGACTGTGAGATAAAAAGCTGTCTGGAAGCCTCCGAAAAGCTCAGTGTTGTGGCCACATAATAAAACACTTTGTAAAGTTCAAGATTGATATCCATATGTGAAAAATCCTCCGCTTATAAATGATATAAGATATATTAATTTTACTAATGATATTTCCTATGATACTATATTTTCAGCAGAAAAGAAAGACTGAAATGCTTTCTGCACGTTTACCATCCTTATTATCGGATATAGAGAAAGGAGCCTTCTATGAGCAACGTAAGACGTGTGTATGTAGAAAAGAAACCTGCCTTTGCAGTAAAAGCAAAGGAACTGAAACATGAGATCAAACATTATCTTGGTATCAGCACTGTGACAGCAGTCCGCGAGCTGATCCGTTATGACGTGGAGAATATCTCCGATGAAGTATTTGAGAAAGCCTGCAAGACCGTATTTGCAGAGCCGCCGGTAGATGATCTGTATCTTGAAAAATTTGATGTGGCAGAGGGCGCACGTGTATTTTCCGTAGAATTCCTTCCCGGACAGTTTGACCAGAGAGCAGATTCTGCAGTGCAGTGTGTACAGTTCCTGGATGAGAATGCAGCACCGATCATCCGTTCAGCAACTACTTATGTAATTGAAGGAACCGTTACAGATGCAGAGTTTGAGGCGATCAAACATCACTGCATCAACCCTGTGGATTCCCGTGAGACAGGTCTTGAGAAGCCGGAAACACTGGTAACAATATTCCCGGATCCTGAGGATGTGAAGATTTTTGACGGATTCAAGGATATGGCTGAGGCTAATCTGAAGGAGCTGTACGCTTCTCTGAACCTCGCCATGACATTCAAGGACTTCCAGCATATCCAGAATTATTTCAGGAATGAAGAGAAACGCGATCCTTCCATGACAGAGATCCGCGTTCTGGATACCTACTGGTCTGATCATTGCCGTCATACTACTTTCTCCACAGAGCTTACCAGCGTGAAGTTTGATGAAGGTGATTATAAGACTCCTATCGAAAAAACATACAAAGAATATCTGGATGCCCATAAGAACATGTACAAGGGCCGTGACGATAAGTTTGTCTGCCTGATGGATCTTGCACTTATGGCAATGAAGAAACTGAAAGCAGAAGGCAAGCTTGCAGATCAGGAAGAGTCTGATGAGATCAATGCCTGCAGTATCGTGGTACCGGTGGACGTGGATGGAAAAGAAGAAGAGTGGCTGATCAACTTCAAGAATGAGACACACAACCATCCGACGGAGATTGAGCCTTTTGGTGGTGCGGCAACCTGCCTTGGCGGAGCCATCCGTGATCCGCTTTCCGGACGTACCTATGTATACCAGGCGATGCGTGTGACAGGTGCAGCAGATCCTACCGTATCCGTAAAGGAAACTCTGAAGGGCAAACTTCCGCAGAAGAAGCTTGTCCGCAGTGCAGCCCACGGCTACAGTTCCTACGGAAATCAGATCGGTCTTGCAACCGGTGCTGTAAAAGAGATCTATCATCCGGACTACGTTGCAAAACGTATGGAGATCGGTGCGGTTATGGGTGCGGCTCCGAGACGTGCGGTCATCCGTGAAAATTCCGACCCGGGAGATATCATCATCCTTCTTGGCGGACGTACCGGCCGTGACGGTATCGGCGGTGCAACAGGTTCCTCCAAGGTCCACACAGAGGCTTCCATCGAGGTTTGCGGCGCTGAGGTGCAGAAAGGTAACGCACCTACCGAGCGTAAGATCCAGAGAATGTTCCGCAGAGAGGAAGTCAGCCATATCATCAAGAAATGTAACGACTTCGGCGCAGGCGGTGTTTCCGTTGCCATTGGCGAGCTGGCACCGGGACTTCAGATCGACCTTGACAAGGTTCCGAAAAAATACGCAGGTCTTGACGGCACTGAGATCGCCATCTCTGAGTCTCAGGAGCGTATGGCTGTTGTAGTTGACCCGAAAGATGTGGATACTTTCCTGAAATTTGCAAATGAAGAGAATCTTGAGGCAGTTCCGGTTGCAGTTGTAACTGAGGAGCCACGCCTTGTCCTTAACTGGAGAGGAAAAGAGATCGTAAATATCTCCCGTGCATTCCTGGATACCAACGGTGCACATCAGGAGACCTCCGTTGAGGTTGAGATCCCGTCAAAGGACGGAAATCTTTTCGAGGAACGTCCGGATGTAACAGACGTAAAGAAAAAATGGCTGGATGTTCTTGCTGACCTGAATGTATGCTCACAGAAGGGCCTTGTGGAGATGTTTGATGGCTCCATCGGCGCAGGCAGTGTATTTATGCCTCACGGCGGCAAATATCAGCTGACAGAGACACAGTCCATGGTTGCAAAGGTTCCGGTACAGAACGGAAAAACAGAGACTGTTACCATGATGAGCTACGGCTTTGATCCATACCTTTCCTCATGGAGTCCGTATCATGGAGCTGCCTACGCAGTAACTGAGTCTGTTGCCAAGATCGTTGCAACCGGTGGTGACTATAAGAAGATCCGTTTCACCTTCCAGGAATACTTCCGTCGTATGACAGAAGATCCTAAGAGATGGAGCCAGCCGTTCTCCGCACTGCTTGGCGCTTATGCGGCACAGATCGGATTCGGCCTTCCTTCCATCGGCGGTAAGGACAGTATGTCCGGAACCTTCAATGATATTGATGTTCCTCCGACACTGGTGTCCTTCGCAGTGGATGTTGCAAAGGTAAAAGATGTGATCACACCGGAATTCAAAAAAGCAGGAAGCAAGCTGGTATGGCTTCGTGCACCGAAGGATTCCTATGATCTTCCGGATTACCCGGCTCTTATGGAGCAGTATGATAAATTACACCAGGATATCCAGTCAGGCCGTGTGATCTCCGCATATGCACTTGACCGTCATGGAATCGCTGCCGCAGTCAGCAAGATGGCCTTTGGTAACGGCATGGGCGTAAAGATCGAGCATAACCTTGATCCGAGAGATTTCTTTGCTCCGGCATTCGGTGATATCATCTGTGAGGTTCCGGATGGAAAAGTCGGTGAGCTTGCAGTTACCTATACTGTGATCGGTGAGGTTACGGATAATGCGAAGTTCACCTATGGTGATACAGAGATCACTCTGAAAGAGGCGCTTTCCACATGGGAAGGAACTCTGGAGAATGTATTTAAAACAGCAGCAGGAACCGAGGATGTCAAGGCAGATGACGGTTCCCTTTACAAAGCAGACAGCATCTATGTATGCAAACATAAAGTTGCAAAACCACGTGTATTTATTCCGGTATTCCCTGGAACAAACTGCGAGTATGACAGCACCCGTGCATTTGAGAGAGCAGGTGCCGAGGTAGACGTAAAGGTATTCAAGAACCTTACAGCAGAAGATATCCATGATTCTGTAGAACTCTTTGAGAAATCCATCGCTCAGGCACAGATGATCATGTTCCCGGGCGGCTTCTCAGCTGGAGATGAGCCGGACGGATCTGCGAAATTCTTTGCTACCGCATTCCAGAATGAGAAGATCAAGGAGGCAGTTATGAAGCTCCTCAATGAGCGTGACGGTCTTGCTCTTGGTATCTGCAACGGATTCCAGGCACTGATCAAACTTGGACTGGTACCGTACGGTGAGATCTGCGGACAGAAAGAGGATTCTCCGACACTGACTTACAACACTATCGGACGTCACGTATCCAGGATGGTTTACACCAAGGTTGTCAGCAACAAGTCTCCATGGCTTCAGAAAGCACAGCTTGGCGGCGTATACTGTAATCCGGCTTCTCATGGTGAGGGACGTTTTGTTGCAAACGATGAGTGGCTGAAGAAACTCAAGGAAAATGGACAGATCGCAACAGAGTATGTACCGGTAGATGAGACCGGATATGAGGGTGAGTTTAACGTAAACGGCTCTTATATGAACATCGAGGGTATCACAAGCCCGGATGGACGTGTCCTCGGAAAGATGGCACACAGTGAGCGTCGTGACGCAGGCGTTGCTGTCAATATCTACGGAGAGCAGGATATCAAGATTTTCGAATCTGGTGTTGAGTACTTCAAGTAATATCCGTAAGCATGCAGTGGCAGGGGATTTCAGACCTCCCTGCCACTGTAAAAATACAAAAAAGCATATATTTTTTAAAAAATTAAAAAAAGTGAAAAAAACTGTTGACACAAGTCATAAACCATTATATAATAGCAAAGCGAGTTGCGGAACGGAAGAGTTCTTAAGACAAGCGTTTGTTATGGGATCTTAGCTCAGCTGGGAGAGCATCTGCCTTACAAGCAGAGGGTCATAGGTTCGAGCCCTATAGGTCCCATGTTACAAAAAAGATATGGCGAGATAGCTCAGTTGGCTAGAGCACACGGTTCATACCCGTGGTGTCGAGGGTTCGAATCCCCCTCTCGCTATTTATATGGGATCTTAGCTCAGCTGGGAGAGCATCTGCCTTACAAGCAGAGGGTCATAGGTTCGAGCCCTATAGGTCCCATGTTACAAAAGAATATGGCGAGATAGCTCAGTTGGCTAGAGCACACGGTTCATACCCGTGGTGTCGAGGGTTCGAATCCCCCTCTCGCTACTTAACAAAAGGTCTGAAGATTCAATTTTATTGGGTTTTCGGGCTTTTTTTGTTATAAAATTCCGGTTGCCTGTGGTAAGACCAGATGTGAAAAGTTAAGATTGACATTTTACATCGTTTTTTTTATCATAGTAAAAGAATAGACATAACGAATCATTTCGGGAAATGAGGATTGTATAATGAAAAAAAGAATGCTTTTTGTTTTCAACCCCAAAGCAGGAAAAGGAAGAATCAAGATGCATCTGCTGGACATTGTGGATATCTTTAATAAAGGTGGTTACGAAGTGATCATCCGTGCCACGCAGGGACCGAAGGATGCTTATGAACAGGTGAAGGAATATGCAGATCAGGTGGATCTGATCGCCTGCAGCGGAGGTGACGGTACACTGGATGAGGTGGTTACCGGAATCGTGGAAGTGGGCAGCCAGACACCGATCGGGTATATCCCTGCAGGAAGCACCAATGATTTTGCCAACAGTCTGTTTATGCCGAAGAGTATGACTGTAGCTGCCTCCATGATCATGGAGGAGCAGATCTATCACTGTGACATCGGTAAATTTAATAACCAGACATTTGCCTATGTGGCTGCGTTTGGACTGTTTACCAATGTTTCCTATGAGACGGACCAGGATCTGAAAAATATCCTGGGACATGTTGCCTATGTGCTGGAAGGAATGAAACAGCTTTTTGAGGTGAAATCCTATCATCTGAAGGTAACTTCCGATGAGCTGACTGTGGAGAATGATTTTATCTACGGTATGATCAGCAATTCCAGATCTGTAGGTGGATTTAAGAATCTTACCGGAAAAAACGTGGATATGAATGACGGACTGTTTGAGGTGACACTGATCACCAATCCGAAGAATCCGCTGGAGCTTCAGGAGATCATGACTGCGCTTCTTACTGCAGAGGATAATACAGATCTGATCTATTCTTTTAAGTCTGCGCATGTTGTGATCGAGTCAGAGGAGGCTGTTCCGTGGACGCTGGACGGAGAGTTCGGAGGAGACCAGACCCGTGTGGAAATCGATAATCTTCATGAGGCCATGAACCTTTATCTTACCAGCAGCAAGAAACAGAAAAAAAGCCGGCTGAACCAGAAAATGCAGGAGATCAAGGAGATCACCCAGAAGAGCGAAGAATGATCCGAGTATCCGGAGATAAGGTGATCATACAGAGGTGAAAATGTCTTTCCTCATAAGAAAGACTGGATATACAGGAACGAAAAGGAGGAAGAAATGGGAGATTATATCAACGTAAAGGAAATCTTTGGCTGCGATGTATTTAACGATTCTGTTATGCAGGACCGTTTGCCGAAGAAGGTATACCGCGAACTGAAAAAGACAATAGAAGAGGGTAAGGAGCTGTCCATGGAGATCGCTGATGTGGTTGCACATGAGATGAAGGAATGGGCTATTGAGAAAGGTGCTACTCATTATTGTCACTGGTTTCAGCCGCTGACAGGTGTTACTGCCGAGAAACATGACGCATTTGTCACAGCGCCAAGAGAGGACGGCAAGGTACTCTTAAGCTTTTCAGGTAAGGAGCTGATCAAGGGTGAGCCGGATGCATCCTCATTCCCATCCGGAGGACTTCGTGCAACATTCGAGGCAAGAGGCTATACAACATGGGATTGCACATCACCTGCCTTTGTACGTCATGACGCAGCCGGCGGGATCTTATGTATCCCTACAGCATTCTGCTCCTACACAGGAGAGGCGCTTGATCAGAAAACACCGCTTCTCCGTTCTATGGAAGCGGTTAATACACAGGCACTTCGACTTCTTCGACTTTTCGGAAATACAACTTCCAAAAAAGTAACTCCTTCCGTTGGAGCTGAGCAGGAATATTTCCTGGTTGACAAGCAGAAATGGCTCCAGAGAAAAGACCTGATCTACACAGGAAGAACTCTTTTCGGCGCCATGCCTCCTAAGGGACAGGAGATGGATGACCATTATTTCGGAACTATCCGTCAGAGAATCTCCGCATATATGAAAGAAGTCAACGAGGAGTGCTGGAAACTGGGTGTAACAGCCAAGACACAGCACAACGAGGTTGCACCTGCACAGCATGAGCTGGCACCGATCTACGCACCGGTAAATATTGCAGCAGATCACAACCAGATCATGATGCGCATCCTCAAAAAAGTTGCCAGCCGTCATGGTATGCGCTGCCTGCTTCATGAGAAACCGTTTGCAGGAGTTAACGGTTCCGGTAAGCACAACAACTGGTCCCTGACAACGGATGACGGGATCAACCTTCTTGAGCCGGGAAAAACTCCTCATGAAAATATCCAGTTCCTTCTTGTTCTCACCTGTATCCTGAAAGCCGTTGATGAGCATGCAGATCTTCTGAGAGAGTCTGCAGCAGACGTTGGAAACGATGAACGTCTCGGAGGAAACGAGGCACCGCCGGCAGTTATCTCCGTATTCCTTGGTGAGCAGCTTCAGGATGTTCTGGAGCAGCTGATCAGCACAGGTACCGCCACACACAGTAAGACCGGCGAGATCCTGGATACCGGTGTTAAGACACTTCCGGATTTCATGAAGGATGCTACAGATCGAAACAGAACATCACCGTTTGCGTTCACAGGAAACAAATTTGAGTTCCGTATGGTTGGTTCCCGTGATTCCATTTCCGAGTGCAACGTAGTTCTGAACACGATTGCAGCAGAAGTATTCCGCGATGTATGCGACCGTCTGGAAGCAGCAGACGATTTTGATACTGCAGTACATGACCTGATCAAGGAGTATGCGATCCAGCATCAGCGTATTGTATTCAACGGAAACGGATATGCACCGGAGTGGGAGGCAGAGGCAAAGAGACGTGGACTTCCGATTCTTCCGTCCATGGTAGATGCCATTCCTGCACTGACTACAGACAAGGCTGTGAAGCTTTTTGAATCCTTTAATGTATTTACAAGAGCAGAGCTTGAGTCCAGAGCAGAAATCCAGTATGAAGGCTATGCAAAGGCTATCAATATTGAGGCCAAGACCATGGTGGATATTGCTACCAAGCAGATCATCCCTGCAGTGATCCGTTACACAACAGTTCTTGCAGAGTCCATCAATTCTGTGAAGGCAGTGAGCGCAGCACTTGATGTCAGTGTACAGACAAGTCTTCTGGAAAAATCCTCCGCACTTCTTGCTGAGACCAAGACAGCTATGGATAAGCTTTCCGGACTGATCGCTGAGTCGGAATCCCATGAAGAGGGACGTGACCGTGCTGTATTCTTCAGAGAGAGCGTGGTACCGGCAATGCAGGCTTTAAGAAAACCTGTAGATGAGCTTGAGATGATCGTAGATAAAGATATGTGGCCGATGCCATCCTACGGTGATCTGATCTTTGAGGTATGATCGGTTAAATAAAATACAGGAAATAAGAGATGTTCCCTGGGTGAAGCGGCATCTTTGATATCAAATGACGGGACAGATGTAAGATCTGTCCCGTTTTTACCTGGCGGAGAAAGAATCTGTAAGCTGTTGTCCGTCATAGGATCATATAATAACTGCGGATGAGGATATCTGCGGCATTCAATCAGATTCAGGAGTAAGTATATATGATAGAATTAGAATTTTTAAAAGAACAGAACGTTTCCGAAAACCTGATCCACGGCATTGAGGAATTTCGAAAAAATTATAACGTTGATGAGGGGGCTGCAGCCAGAGTTTCCAGACCATCCATACCGTTCTACGGAAAAGAAATCCTGGAAATGTCCATTGCAGGACTTCTGGAAGGAGAAAATCTTCTTCTTGCAGGCCCAAAGGCCACGGGAAAAAATATCCTGGCAGAAAATCTGGCATATGCTTTTGGCCGCCCGGTTTACAATGTATCTTTCCATGTCAATACAAACAGCGGAGACCTGATCGGAACGGATACCTTTGTAAACAATGAAGTCTGCCTCCGAAAAGGGAGCATCTATCAGTGTGCCGAGTATGGTGGCTTCGGTATTCTGGATGAGATCAATATGGCAAAGAACGATGCGGTCTCTGTCCTTCATGCAACTCTGGACTATCGCCGCTCCATTGATGTTCCGGGCTATGACCGGATCGACCTTCATCCTGCGGCACGTTTTATCGGAACCATGAACTACGGATATGCAGGAACAAAGGAGCTGAACGAAGCTCTTGTTTCTCGTTTCCTGGTGATCGATATGCCAGCGCAGACAGAAGAAACCCTGGGATTTATTTTCCGCAAAATGTTCCCGGAAGCAAAGGAAAAGGCAGTGGAACAGTTTATCGGTGTATTTATGGATCTTCAGAAGAAATCCGTAAACAGCGAGATCTCTACAAAAGCGCTGGATCTTCGAGGACTTCTGGCTGCCATGAAGATTGTTCGTGCAGGACTTTCTCCCCTGGCAGCAGTGCAGATGGGTGTGGTGAACAAAACCTTCGATATTTTTGAAAAGGAGATCGTGGACGATGTAGTCCGTACAAGGATCCCGGAAGAATGGACAAAGGACGATGTCTATGCATAAAGATCTGACAGAAGAACTTTCTATAGAAGATTACAAGATGGAGCTGGAAAATCGGATCCGTAATCTCCTCTGGACGGTAAGCGGCGATTATACCCTGGATGTGAAGCCGGATGTATCGCTGTTTCTCCGCTCAAAAGAGATTGCTCTTTACGATGGAATCAAACAGGGTGCTTTTGCCAGATATTTTGACAAAAATCTTCTTGGTCTTTATCTTGTAAAAAAAATCTATCTGGATGCATCTGAGACGGAGCTGACCGGGCTGACACAGCTCTGTATTGAAGCGGCAGTGGGAGAGCGGATCTGCGAAGAGCGCCCGGGGGTTCGCCGCATGAGAAAAAAAGCTCTGGAAGATATTCTGGATCAGGAATATGAAACCCTGCCTTCCTACGATAAGCTGTTAGACAGGCTGAAAATTGCAGTATTCCGTGATGTACTTACAGGAAGCGTACAGCCTCTGGAGAAAAAACTGTCTGCATTCCGGGATCAGATCTATGCCTGCGCAGAAAGCGGAGACACCATGGAACTGATTCGGATCATCGACAGCCTCTATAATACGGTCATCGATCCGGACTTTGAGAAGAAAAACGGTTCCCTTGAACGGGTAATGGCGGTGACCCTGGAAGAACTGACGGAATTTGGCTGGGAAGACTACCTTAATGAAGAGATGTATGAGGAAGCCCTGGAAAATTATGTGGAAAAGCTCACAGACCGGATGACAGATATTGAAGATTCCTCGCTGACACAGGATATGGAAGAAAAACGTAAGGTGAAAAACAAGATCACGGTGATTTCAGAGGAAGCTCTTCAGAAAGCTCATACCTATGTGGAACTGAATTTTGGAAAAACCTATCTCACACCTGCAGAAGAAAAAAGAATGAACCATCTTATGTGCCGGGGAATACACGGAGACTGCAGCCTGTATTTTACAGAAGGAATCCTGAAAAATCCGGTTCGTGATAATTATCAGTACCAGTATGCAAAGCGTCTGCGTAATAAGAACATATGGACCTATCATGACAAGCACAGAATTGCAAAACGAAATATTGCCATATTGACTGAACTCCTGAAAAAAGCACTGGTGATCCGAAGTGAAAACCAGGAAGTCCTATCAGACCGTGGAACTATCGTTCCTTCCAGGCTGTGGCGTATAGGCAGAAGCTGTGAGGCAAATCTTTTCAAGAGGATTCTTCGTGGAGACAATACGGATTTTGTGGTGGATATACTGATCGATGCCAGTGGTTCACAGATGAGCCGACAGGGAGATGTGGCACTGCAGGCTTATATGATCAGTTCTGCCCTGAGCAATGTGGACATCCCTCATCGGGTTATGAGCTACTGCACATTCTGGGATCATACGATCCTGCACAGGTTCCGGGAATATGATGATCCGGTTTCGGCAGATGAGGATATTTTCAATTATGTGACTTCCTCCAACAATCGGGACGGGCTTGCCATAAAAGCAGCGGGATACAGTCTTTTGCAGAGAGAAGAGGAAAAAAAGATCCTGATCATCTTAAGTGACGGACGCCCCTACGATGTGATCATAAACCGTCCCAATGCAAAGAATCCGGCCCCTTACCAGGGAAAATATGCCATTTCAGATACTGCATCAGAGGTGCGGCGTCTTCGGAGCCAGGGCGTCAGTGTTCTGGGGGTATTTGCAGGCGAAGAGAAGGATCTTCCGGCGGAAAAGAAGATTTTTGGAAAGGATTTTGCCTATATCCGTGATATCGGAAATTTCTCGAAGATCGTAGGACGATATCTGACAAAACAGCTGGAGGCGGACAACTGAAAAAAAAAAGCATTTTTTTAAAAATATATAATATTCAATTGAAAGGAATAAGGTCACTATGTTAGCATACAAGCTGCATAGTGACCAATTATTTGCTTATAATTATACAGAAAATTGTAAATTATATATAATATCTCAGATATAATTCCTTGCAAAATAATGCGGAATTTGCTATACTATATTACGTTACTAATTTAATAGATAAAGGGAGAGGAAATATGAACAAAAACACAGAGTTCAAACCTTACATTCCTGCGGAGAAAGTCACTCCGGAGCTCACAGTTACATCTGTGATCATGGGATGTATCCTTGCTGTCATCTTCGGTGCAGCCAATGCTTACCTTGGCCTTCGTGTTGGTATGACAGTATCTGCCTCCATTCCGGCGGCAGTTATCTCCATGGGTGTTATCCGCGTGATTCTTCGTAGAAACTCCATTCTGGAGAGCAATATGGTCCAGACCATCGGCTCAGCCGGTGAGTCTCTTGCAGCAGGTGCTATCTTCACCATGCCTGCACTGTTCCTCTGGGCAGAGGAAGGACTTTCAGACAAGCCAGGCATCGTTGAGATCACTCTGATCGCACTTTGCGGTGGTATCCTTGGTGTACTTTTTATGGTGCCCCTTCGTAATGCCCTCATCGTTAAGGAGCATGCAACTCTTCTCTATCCGGAAGGAACTGCCTGTGCAGACGTTCTTCTTGCCGGTGAGGAAGGAGGAGCCAATGCTTCCACAGTATTCTCCGGTATGGGACTTGCTGCTATCTTCAAATTTGTTGTTGATGGACTGAAGCTTCTTCCGGCAGATGTTTCAGCAGCATTTAAATCCTTCAAGGGTGAGATCGGTATGGAGGTTTATCCGGCACTTCTCGGTGTTGGTTATATCGTAGGACCGAAGATCGCATCATACATGTTTACAGGTTCTCTTATTGGCTGGATGGTCATCATCCCGCTGATCTGCCTGTTCGGACCTGACACATGGATGTACCCGGCAGCAGAGGGAACAACAATTGCCCAGCTTTACGCAAACGGCGGAGCAGCAGCAATCTGGTCTACTTATGTTAAGTATATCGGCGCAGGTGCCATCGCAACAGGTGGTATCATTTCTCTGATCAAATCCCTGCCGCTGATCGTTACAACCTTCCGTGACTCCATGAAGAGCATGAAGGGAAGCAAGAACACAAGCACAGAGAGAACAGCACAGGATCTTCCGATGCAGTTCATCCTTCTCGGTATTGTTGCAATGGTATTTATCATCTGGATCGTTCCGGCAATCCCGGTGACTCTTCTTGGTGCATTTATCATCGTAGTTTTTGGATTCTTCTTTGCAACAGTATCTTCCCGTATGGTAGGTCTTGTAGGAAGCTCCAACAACCCGGTTTCCGGTATGGCTATCGCTACTCTTCTGATCGCCACATTTGCGATCAAGAGCTCCGGTAAAACAGGTATCGACGGAATGACAGCAGCAATCGCTGTTGGTTCTGTTATCTGTATCATCGCAGCAATTGCCGGTGATACCTCTCAGGACCTTAAGACAGGATACCTTCTTGGTGCTACACCTAAGAAGCAGCAGATGGGCGAGATGCTCGGTGTTGTTGTTTCAGGTCTTGCTATTGGCGGTGTTCTGTATCTTCTGAATGCAGCATGGGGCTACGGTACAGCAGAGATCCCTGCTCCGCAGGCTCAGCTTATGAAGATGATCGTTGAGGGAATCATGGGTGGAAACCTTCCATGGGGACTTGTATTTGTAGGTGTATTCCTTGCAATCTGCCTTGAGATCCTCCGTATCCCGGTAATGCCTTTCGCAATCGGTCTTTACCTTCCGATCTACCTGAACGCAACTATCATGATCGGTGGTATCGTTCGTGGATTACTTGACCGCAGAAAAGGCGTTGACGAAAAAACCAAGACAGCTCAGGCTACAGATGGTACCCTGTACTGTGCTGGTATGATCGCCGGCGAGGGTCTTGTTGGAATTCTTCTTGCGATCTTTGCAGTTGTCGGTATCAGTCTTGATATGTCCGGCGTTGTAAGCCTTGGAAATATCGGCGGTGTTGTGCTGATGATCATCATGATCCTGTCACTGCTTAAATTCTCTATCTGGAGAAAGAAGAAAGCCTGATGAGAAAAAACAAAAAGGATAAGAAACAGGATATCAACTATCTTGATCTGATCCCGGAAACAAACCAGTCGATCCGGTGGCACCGGGACCTGAAGCAGCGGATCATTCTTGAGATAGAGAATAAGGGTATGTTCAATACCATCGCGCAGAAGGTTTTTGGCAAGCCAAGGTTTTCCAAGGTTCATCTTGATGAAATGGGAACTTTTATCTGGCCTGAGATCGATGGAGCCAAAACCGTGCAGGAGCTTGCCCTGCTGGTGAAAGAACATTTCGGAGATAAGGCAGAACCGCTTTATCCGAGAATCGTAAAATACTTTCAGATAATGGAAAGCTATGAATTTGTTCATTTTATAAATAAAAAGACAGAGAAATAGCATGGAGAACGGGAACGGACGCAGAATAGTGTACGGTCCCGTTCTTTTTATGACACGTCAGTACGGGAAACTGATGCAGTTGTCGTATGATACTATAGCATTTCCGGGATTTTTACAGTGGAATGGAAATATTGCGGACATTTCATGACAGAAATTTTGAGAATCGCTGTAAAAAATGAAAGGAGCACTTTATGAGTCTTGTGGAAAAAAAGAACTGGTATCTGGATTATCTTCTGATCATAGTAGGAACCGGGCTGATGGCACTTGCCATCAATTCCGTTTTTGATGCAACCGGGCTGGTAACAGGCGGCTTTTCCGGTATTGCGATCCTGGTGAAGCACTGGACCGGTGGAATCATAGATGGCGGAGTTCCGCTGTGGCTTACCAACATCACGCTGAACATCCCGCTGTTTTTTCTGGGATGGCGGATCAAAGGCTTTTCCTTTGTAAAAAAAGCTCTGGTCGGTGAGATCTCCCTCTCAACCTGGCTTGCCATTCAGCCGGTGTGGAATATTGCGGGAGATGATCTTCTTCTGGCTGCTGTATACGGTGGCGTAATCCTGGGAATCGGCATCGGAATGGTTTTCCTCGGACAGGGAACCACAGGCGGAACGGATATGATGGCAGCACTGATCCAGAAGTATATAAGTCATTATTCCATCGCACAGATCATGCAGTTTATTGATGGGCTTATTGTGATCGTGGGAATGTATGTGTTCGGTATCCAGCGGGCCCTGTATGCCATCATTGCGGTTTATCTGGTAACAAAAGTATCCGACAGTCTGATCGAAGGTCTGAAGTTTTCCAAACAAACATTTATCATCACGGAGAAGCCGGATGAGGTTGCCAGAGTCATTATGGAAGACCTGGATCGCGGAGCGACAGGGATCTGTGGCAAGGGGATGTATTCGGGTCAGGAGAAGACGATCATCTTCTGTGTGGTAAACAAAAAGGAAATTGTGAAGCTGAAAGAGATGGTAGATGATATCGATCCCAACGCTTTTGTGATCGTTTCCGATGCAAGAGAAGTTCATGGAGAAGGTTTTATAGAGAAAAATTAGGCGGATTTCAACAAAAATTTGTAAATTTTTTCAGTTTTCCTCTTTCATTTTTGGTGATTTTGTATTAAAATAGCCGTAGATAGAGAGGGAAAGACAGAAGATAAGCATACACATAAGTGAGAAGGGATTGAACGGAATGATATCGAATCAGGTGTTACAGAATACGCTCGAGGGACTTAAAGAAATATCAAGGACGGAATTTTGTGTCATTGACACAGACGGCAAGGTACTTGCGTCTACCTTTTCTGATTTTGAAATCCAGCCGGCAGATATCCAGGCTTTTGTAGAATCCCAGGCAGACAGCCAGCTTGTCAAGGGATTTCAGTACTTTAAGGTCTGTGATGATTATCAGTTGGAATATGTCCTGGTAGCCCACGGAGATGATGAGGATACTTATATGGTAGGCAAGCTTGCAGCCTTCCAGATCCAGAATCTGATCGTTGCGTACAAGGAGCGTTTTGACAAAGACAGCTTTATCAAGAATCTTCTTCTTGATAATCTTCTTCTGGTGGATATTTACAACAGAGCGAAGAAGCTTCATATTGAAGCAGATGTCCGTCGTGTAGTTATGATCCTGGAACTGAACCAGGAGAAAGATCACAGCTCTGTAGAGAGCGTGAAGAGCCTTTTTGGCGGAAAGAGCAGAGATTTTATCACTGCTGTTGATGAGAAGAGCATCATTATTGTCAAGGAACTGGAAGAGGGAGAGGGCTATCCGGAGATGGATAAGCTGGCTCATACTATTATGGATACTCTGGATCTGAATAAAGATGGTGAGGATGTCCACATGGCATACGGTACCATTGTCAATGAGTTGAAAGAAGTTTCACGTTCCTACAAGGAAGCGCGTATGGCCCTTGATGTAGGTAAGATCTTCTTCGGAGACAGGGAAGTTATCGCATACAGCTCACTTGGAATCGGACGACTGATCTATCAGCTGCCTATTCCTATGTGTAAGATGTTTATCCGCGAGATCTTTGATAACAAATCTCCGGATGATTTCGATGAGGAGACACTTGTCACCATCGATAAATTCTTTGAGAACAGTCTGAACGTATCTGAAACTTCACGTCAGCTGTATATCCACAGAAATACGCTGGTATATCGTCTGGATAAACTCCAGAAGAGTACAGGCCTTGATCTGAGAGTGTTTGAGGATGCCATTACATTTAAGATCGCGCTGATGGCTGTTCGATATATGAAATATATGGAGACATTAGAGTATTAATAGCATGCAGAATGCAGGATTTCACACTCTGCTGAACTGTCTTAAATGCATTATTTACGAGGACTGCTATAGAACTTTTAAACTGCCGCTTATTCATTCCCGGAATAGGCGGCAGTTTTTGTATGAGCGTTTTTCATCATGGAATATTGTGTAAATGTCCCTCCTGTTTGGAAGCATTCACGAAGTGTGTTACTGAGAACGGAGTGAACAGTAACGAATTCACATGAACTTCACAGAATAACATCCATGACGCTATTGTAATTTTGGTATTTTTACGTTAAAATAAATAATTTGGAGAGGGCTGTTGATTACTGTTCACTGGTAATATTCCGTGAAGCGCATTACTGAGAACGGAGTGAACAGTAACGTGAACAGTAACAGTTGTAGGGCCCGGGAAATTTATTCTTGCATTTAAACAGAAAATATATTACAATAATGTTACAAAAAAATTAAGAAAATTATGCTTTTATAATATAGAGGAGGATATATATGATCGATCTTGTAGATGTGAGCAAATCTTACGGCCCGGGTCTTCCGGCTGTGAATCATGCGAACTTACATGTTGATAAAGGGGAATTCGTATTTGTAGTAGGAAGCAGTGGCTCCGGTAAATCCACACTGATCAAGCTTCTGATGAAAGAACTGGATTCTACCAGCGGAACGATCACAGTCAGCGGGGAACGTCTGGAGAAGATGAAACACAGACGCGTTGCCAAGTATCGCAGAAAGCTTGGGGTAGTATTTCAGGATTTCCGTCTTTTAAAAGACCGTAATGTATATGAGAATGTAGCATTTGCGCAGCGTGTCATAGGAAGACCTACCCGTGTGATACGCAAACGTGTGCCGGAGGTTCTCCAGGAGGTAGGACTTGCAGGAAAGTATAAGGCATACCCGGATGAGCTTTCCGGTGGTGAGCAGCAGAGAGTTGCTCTTGCCAGAGCACTGGTAAACCGCCCTGACATCCTTCTGGCAGATGAGCCGACCGGAAACCTGGATCCGAAAACCTCTGAAGAGATCATGGCTCTGATGGAGCAGATCAATGACAGAGGAACCACAGTTCTGGTAGTTACCCACAATAAGGACATCGTCAATGCCATGCGTAAGCGAGTAGTCACCATGCACAACGGCAAGATCATCAGCGATGAGAAAGAGGGAGGATATCATGAGGCCTAGTACGATCTGGTATACCCTGAAGCAGGGCTTTAAGAATATAAAAAGAAACTGGATGTTTTCCCTGGCATGTATCATCACGATGGCAGCCTGCATTTTTCTGGTAGGCATTTTCTATTCCATCGTGAACAACGTCGGTAATATTGCCCATAAGGTGGAAGAAGAAGTACCGATCACAGTATTCTTTGATGAGGGCACTTCAGAGGAAGAGATCCAGGCGATCGGCGATGCCATTCAGTCCAGGCCGGAAGTGGCCAGGATGGACTATCAGTCCGCAGATCAGGCATGGGAAGAATACAAACAGAAATATTTTGGAGATGAAGATGCGGCAGATGGATTTAAAGATGATAACCCTCTTGCCAATTCATCCAATTATCAGGTATATCTTAATGATATTACTAAGCAGACAGAACTGGTGAATTATATCCAGGGACTGGAACATGTCCGGAAGGTAAATCAGTCTGAACAGGCATCCAGGACACTTGGTTCCATTAACAAGCTGGTTTCTTATGTGTCGATTGCCGTGATCGCAATCCTTTTGATCATTTCCATATTCCTGATCAGCAATACAGTATCTATGGGTATTTCTGTCCGCAAGGAAGAAATCGGAATTATGAAATACATAGGAGCTACAGATGCTTTTGTACGACTGCCATTCCTTCTGGAAGGTATGATCCTCGGTGTGATCGGTGCGGCGATACCGCTGATCTGCCTGTTTTTCCTGTATAATTCCGCTGTAGAGTTTATTCTGACAAAATTCAATGTATTGACAGGAATCGTGGATTTCATTCCAATCTGGCAGATTTATGAGGGTCTGGTTCCCATGGGACTTGGACTTGGTGTGGGAATCGGTCTTCTGGGAAGCTTTTTCACAACAAGAAAACATCTCAGAGTATAACCAAATAGCAGAGAATCTTATGTATCCGCATGATGTGTGATCATAAGATATACAGCGGCTGTCGGAAAATCGGCAGCCGTTTTCGGTATACAAAAACCGGACGGCGCACAGCGGGGGACAGAAGAAAGGAAAAATATGAAAAATAAAGAATTCAAAAAAGGTATAGCCATTGGAGTGGCAGCAACGCTGGTTGTGACAGGCGCTGTTTTTACCAGCTATCAGAAAGTACTGTTTCCGAAAGGCAATGCGCTTTCCGATGTGAAAACGGTTCAGAAGCTGAATTACCTGGAAGAACTGATCGATGAAGAATATCTGGATGAAAAAGACGAAAGCAGCCTGCGTGAGGGGCTTTATGCTGGCCTGCTTGCCGGCCTGAAGGATCCGTACTCCACCTATTACACAGCAGAACAGTATAAAGAGCTGAATACTTCCAATGAAGGCTCCTACGTAGGGATCGGTGCCGTTCTTCAGAAGGATGACACCGGAGGGGCAAAGATCATACAGCTTTATGAGGGTGGTCCTGGAGAACAGGCAGGACTGAAAAAGGGAGATGCGATCAAGGCAGTAGATGGAGCTGATGTTACAGACAAAGAAACTTCCGATATTGCTGCCATGGTCCGTGACAGTGAGAAAGCTTCCGTAATGCTGACCATACAGCGGGAAAACGAAGAGAAAACCCGGGATGTCAAAGTGGAGATCCGGGATGTGGAGATCCAGACCGTTTCCCATGAGATGCTTTCCGAAGACACCGGCTATATCCGGATCTCCGAATTTTCTGAGGTGACCAGCGAGCAGTATAAAAAAGCATTTGCAGATCTGAAGGATCAGGGAATGAAGAAGCTGGTTGTGGATCTCCGTGATAATCCGGGCGGTCTTCTTACTGCAGTCTGCGGCGTACTCCGCCAGATACTTCCGGAAGGACTGATCGTCTATACAGAGGACAAAAATGGAAAGAAGGAAGAGGAAACCTGCGACGGAAAAAATGAACTGGACATGCCGCTGGCTGTTCTGGTAAACGGAAACAGTGCCAGTGCATCTGAGATCTTTGCGGGGGCGGTGAAGGACTACGGGATTGGAACGATTGTAGGAACAACTACCTATGGAAAGGGAGTGGTGCAGACCATCCATTCTCTTACCGATGGCAGTGCGGTAAAGATCACTATCGCAAAATATTTTACGCCAAAGGGCAATGATATCAACAAAAAAGGAATCAATCCGGATGTGGAAGCAGGGCTTTCCGGAGACATCACAGACTGGACAGAACTTACACATAAAGAAGACACGCAGCTTCAGACAGCCCTGAAAGAGATTGGACAGAGCTGACGCGTCCGGAGGGGAGAAAGGATGGAAAACCCATTCTGCTTATCAGTCTGGTGGCAGTGATCGGAAATCCTGTCCTCATAATTGTAAAAACAGAATGAAAGTGATAGAATCAAATCATATGAGGGCAGAAGAACTACATCTGCTCATAGTGGAAAACATAGCACAGGAACATCAAAACAGGAGGATAGCATAAATGGAACGACATGCTTTTGCAATGAAAGTAAAAGAAGGAAAAATGAATGATTACCGTAAGATCTTAGGCGAGATCTGGCCGGAGCTTACTGCATATCTTGACCGTAACGGCATCCATAATTTCAGCATCTGGAATGCGGCAGACCTTGTATTCGGATATTACGAAAATGCAGACGGAGCGGTGATCTCTCCGGAAGAGGAGAAAGTAAAGGCAGCATTGACTGAAAAGATAGGAAATACCTTTACCTGGATCTCTACTCCCGGAAAAGACATGCGCCTGATGTATCATAATTTTGGTGTTGTGCGAGAAAACAAAGAACTGATCCGCCACAGAATGTTCATGACAAAATTAAAAGACGGCTGTGAGGAAGAATATAAAGCCCGTCATGACGGACTTGTGGCACAAAGAGGCGAAACAATAGATCCGGGCCCGGACAGCAACTTCAGCATCTGGAGCGCAGGAGGATATATTTTTGGATATGATGAGATCGACATAACCATGGAAGTGGAAGAAACACCGGAAGCAAGAGCGGCAACCATCGCATGGGAGACACGCCAGCTCGGAATCATGGACTGGATCACCAACGATGTGGACTGGATGACAAAAGAAGTACATCCGTCAAGTGTACGTCTTGCATGGCATAATTAAAAAAATGGGAAATTAAAAAGGAAGGAGGCCGGGGCTTTGTTTGGAGGCAGCCCCGGCAGTATGAAAAAGAAAAAAGTGTTATCAAAGGTAGTACCCTTTGCACATCTAATAATATACTCATATTTTGTGGTCATTCTGTGACGTCATTCTGAAAAAAGTATGAACAAAAAAGAAAAAATAACTGAACTCAAATCTTAACAATTCTTAAACTTTCCATATTTAGTTGAAACCATACGCCCCGACTGTTATACTGTGACTAGCAGATGTTAGCAGGAGAAGAATATGTTTTATTCCTGATATCAATAAAATAATGAGGCGTGAATTTATGAAACGTTTTTGGAAATATGTAATAGGGATCGTACCTGCGTACGGGCTTTTTCCCCTTGTTTTTTCATTTGTATTTAACTGTCTTGTATATTCCGGTTCAAGGGCGATCGCAGGCGGTTGGTACCATCACAATATAGAAAGTAATCTTGATCTGCGGCTCCCATTTGTGCCGCAGTTTTTGATTATCTATTTTGGCTGTTATGTATTCTGGGCAGTGAATTATATTCTAGCGGCAAGGCAGGAGCGGGAACAGGTTTACCGTTTTTTTACTGCGGATATTATATCCCGTTGTGTGTGTCTGATCATATTTCTGGCATATCCCACTACCAATACAAGACCGATGATCGAAGGAAACGGAATCTGGGATCTGCTGGCCGGCTGGCTGTATTCCATTGATGCGGCAGATAACCTGTTTCCATCTATCCATTGTCTGGTAAGCTGGTTCTGTTTTCTGGGGATCAAAGATCAGAAAAGAATTCCGACATGGTATAAGGGGGTATCGTTTACACTGGCTGTGCTGGTTTTTCTGTCTACCATTTTTACCAAGCAGCATGTACTTGTGGATGTAGCAGGTGGTGTGATCCTGGCTCAGGTATGCTTTATTCTGGGACAGAAAACAGAACTCTGGCATATTTATGAACGGTTTGGAACTAAAATTGAAAAGAAGATCAACAGATATACAGAAGGTGGCAAGTGATGAAGAACAGAAAAAAGATCATATTTAACGGGGTGTTCCTGGCAGCAGTTTTTGCCCTGACCATCTACGGTGTTTTTCACGGAGAAGACCTGTCTTTCATGATGGATGCCATACACAGGGCAGATAAACGGTGGCTGCTTCCGGGAATTGCACTGGTAGCATTTTTTATCTGGGGAGAATCCATCATTATCTGGTATATGATGCGTTCCAGTGGGATCCATCTGAAAAAAAGGACCTGTTTTCTGTTTTCGTCTGTAGGATTCTTTTTCAGCTGTATCACACCATCCGCCAGCGGCGGACAGCCCATGCAGATCTACTATATGAAAAAAGAGAAGATTTCCATTCCGGTGTCAACGGTGATACTGATGATCGTGACGATCACCTATAAGCTAGTGCTTGTGGTGATCGGTATTGGAATCGCGATTTTCGGAAGAGGATTTCTTCACAGATATCTGGAAGGAATCCTGCCGGTGTTTTATCTGGGACTGATGCTGAATATCTTCTGTGTCACTTTTATGACCATTCTGGTATTTCATCCGCTTTTTGCAAAAGCGATCCTGGTGAAGGGAATGAAGCTTCTGGAACGGTTTCATCTGATGAGGAAAAAAGAGGGACGGCTGAAAAAACTGGAAGCTTCCATGGATACTTACCGAAATACTGCGGCGTATCTGAAGAATAATCCGTTGGTGATCGCTAAAGTAATAGGGATCACTTTTATCCAGCGTATGGCACTGTTTGCAGTAACCTGGTTTGTATATCAGGCTTTTGGACTCCATGGAACCGGTTTCTGGGATATCCTTTTTCTCCAGGCAGTGATATCGGTATCTGTGGATATGCTGCCGCTTCCGGGAGGAATGGGAATCAGTGAGACTTTATTCCTTACCATTTTCAGTTCGGTATTCGGTGGCCTGCTGCTTCCGGGAATGGTACTTAGCAGAGGACTGGGATATTACGGAGAGCTGCTGATCAGTGCGGTGTTTACTGCGGTGGCTCAGCTCACTATCGGAAAAAAGGAATCCTGAAAAGATTTAATCGAATGCAGATCGCGGAGATCTGCTTGACCCAGATCAGGTAAGTCTCCTGCGGGACTGTGAATATAGCCTGACATGAAAAAGAAAAAAGAGGTGTGCAAATGATAGGATTTTATGATTACACGGTAATAATGACTTACATAAGCGTAGTTTCTTCCATGATCGGAATCTTCTGTGCTGTGACGGACCATATTTCAGCAGCGGTGTGCTGTCTTGCATTTTCCGGACTGTGCGATATGTTTGACGGAAAGATCGCAAGGACCAAGAAAAACAGAACGGATGAAGAGAAATGCTTCGGGATCCAGATCGATTCCCTTGCAGATATCGTCTGTTTTGGAATCCTTCCCATTGTGCTGGGATTTAAGCTTGGAATGTGTCATGTTTACGGAATAGCTATTCTTTTATTTTATGGTCTGGCAGGCCTGATCCGTCTGGCATATTTCAACGTCATGGAGGAAAAACGCCAGAATGAAACCTCCGAAAACCGAAAATATTATCAGGGCCTTCCCATCACATCCATGTCTGTGGTCCTGCCGCTTCTGTTTGTGGTATCTCTGCTTTTTCCGGAGTATAAATGGTTTGTGGTGCTCCTTCACATTGCAATGCTGACGGTAGGACTTCTGTTTATCCTGGATTTTAAATTCCGTAAGCCGACCAACCGGGAACTGGTGATCATTGTTGCGGTAGTTGCGGTGGCAGTTCTTCTTGTACTTTTCTACAACGAAGGATGGTGGAAGTTCAATTATCTCTACAAGTTTTCTATGGAGAGAGGCGGTAATCTATGATCCGGACAGCGGACAGAATGGGGCATATTACAGAGGAGGATTCCTTTCAGAACAATCTCCTGGAAAAAATTTACGGTTCTGTGGCCGGACGTATGATGATCCGGCCGCTGGTTACTCCCGTTGTTTCCATTGCCATGGGATGGCTTCTGGATTCCAGGCTTTCGGCAGCAGCGGTGAAACCCTTTATACGGTTCAATCATCTGGATATGAGTGATTATGAAAAGCGTAAATATACTTCCTACAATGATTTTTTCAAGCGGAAGATCCGGGAGGGTGCCCGCCATATTGATATGGAACCGGGACATTTTATCAGTCCCTGTGACTGCAGGGTGAGTGTGTATCCGGCAGATGAAAAAGCCCGTCTTCATATCAAACAGACCGAATATACCATAGAGGAGCTTCTCAGGAATCCTTCTCTTGGAAAAAGATATCAGGGTGGCTATGTGTGGGTGCTTCGTCTCTGCGTTCAGGATTATCACAGATATATTTATCCGGACAATGCGGCGGAGTCCGGACGCATCAGGATCCCAGGGATCCTGCATACAGTCAACCCCGTGGCCAACGATGCCTATCCGATCTACAAGGAAAACAGCAGAGAGTATTCTCTTTTGAAAACAGAGAATTTCCGTACCGTGCTGATGATGGAGGTAGGTGCTCTTTTTGTTGGAAGGATCGAAAACCGACCAAGGAAAGCATCTGTGAAACGGGGAGACGAAAAAGGAAATTTTGCTTTCGGCGGCTCCACCATTGTGCTGATCACTGAAAAAAATGCGGTAAAGCCGGATGAAGATATTTTGAACAATTCCCGTGAAGGAATTGAAACAAGAGTACTCATGGGAGAAAAGATCGGAGAATCCTTTTAGAGGGTTCTCCTTTTTTGGCGGATAAAATAAAAAAAATGAAATTACGTTCACACACACAACACAAACCTGTGATATATTATGAGCAGTAGCAAAGTGGAATGGAAATATCCGCTTTAGAATGAACCGGAAGTAAAAGCTCAGCTTTTTGTAAAGAGGGATAATACAGAGCATTTCGGGCTGTCAGCAGCTGGCCGGAACAGCGACTGAGAAACGGAGGAAGATAGAATGGATGCATTAAAAATTCTTGTAGTAGATGATGAGAGCAGGATGAGAAAACTGGTAAAGGATTTTCTCACCAAAAAGAATTTCCAGGTACTGGAAGCAGGTGACGGTGAGGAGGCCATGGATATTTTTTATAAAGAAAAGGACATTGCGCTTTTGATCCTGGATGTGATGATGCCGAAGATGGATGGCTGGGAAGTATGTCGTGAGATCCGCAAAAATTCCAAGGTTCCCATCATTATGCTGACAGCAAGAGGAGATGAGCGTGATGAGCTTCTGGGATTTGAACTCGGGGTGGACGAATATATCTCCAAACCCTTCAGCCCCAAGATCCTGGTAGCACGTGTAGAAGCCATTCTTCGAAGAACGGGACAGAGCAACCCGGATGAGATACTTTCAGCAGGTGGGATTGTCATTGACAAGGCAGCGCATCAGGCAACGGTAGATGATAAACCGATGGATCTGAGCTTCAAGGAATTTGAGCTTCTGACTTATTTTCTGGAGAATGAGGGAATCGCTCTTTCCAGAGAAAAGATCCTGAATTCTGTGTGGAATTATGATTATTTCGGAGATGCCAGAACCATTGATACTCATGTCAAAAAGCTGAGAAGTAAAATGGGCGATAAGGGAGAGTATATCAAGACAGTCTGGGGGATGGGCTACAAGTTTGAGGTAGGAGAATGAAAAAACCGAAGGAAAAAATAAAAAAGATCCATAGTCTCCGCCATCAGATCACAGCATACTTTATCGGTCTGCTGTTTTTATCCATTCTGACTATTACCGTGATCAACGGAGCCTTTCTTGAAAAATACTATGTGACAAAAAAGATCGATGTACTTCTGGATCTCCGAACAACTCTGGAAAATACAGATATTGACAAGATGATGAACAGCAACAGCTCGAAAGGTTCTGAGAGTATTCCCGATGAGATCCAGAGAGCCTGCTCCAGAAACAATCTTTCCTGGGTTATCATTGACAGCAGCAATACCAGCTGGCTTTCCTGGGGTGAAAATGAAAAAATGCTTCAGAGCAAGCTGTTCGGATATGTCTACGGTCTGGATGAGGACGGGGATAAGAGCCGGACCTTGAAGCAGGGTGACAATTATACCATCCAGCAGTCGCATGACCGTTTTGCGGGAATGGATTATGTGGAATGCTGGGGACAGCTGGATGATGAACATTATTTTATCATAAGGACACCCCTTGAGAGCATCAGGGAGAGCGCTGATATTTCCAATAAGTTTTACTTTGCGGTAGGTCTGATGATCATAATCCTAAGTGGTCTGATCATTATGGTCGTGACCAGGAGGATCACCCGTCCCATCAGTGAGCTTACGGAACTTTCCAGAAAAATGTCAGATTTGGATTTTGAAGCAAAATACGAGAGCAAAGTCGGCAATGAGATCGATGTTCTGGGAGATAATTTCAACCGGATGTCTTCACAGCTTGAGACTACCATCAGTGAACTGAAATCCGCAAATAATGAACTGCAGCGCGACATTGAGGACAAGATCAAGATCGACAAGATGCGGAAGGAATTTCTGGATAACGTATCTCATGAGCTGAAAACTCCGATCGCCCTGATCCAGGGCTATGCAGAAGGCCTGAAAGAAAATATTTCCGATGATTCTGAGAGCAGAGAGTTCTATTGCGATGTCATCATGGATGAAGCCTCCAGGATGAATAAACTGGTAAAAAATCTTCTCACACTGAATCAGCTGGAATCCGGCAAAGATGCAGTTGTAATGGAGCGTTTTGATATCGTATCCCTGATTCGCGGCGTGCTTCAGACTATGAATATCATGATCGGACAGAAGGATGCAAAAGTGATCTTTGAGGCGGAGAAGCCGGTTTATGTATGGGCCGATGAGTTTAAGATCGAAGAGGTTGTGACAAACTATGTAAGCAATGCCCTGAACCATCTGGAGGGAGAGAAAGAAATCGAGATCAAGCTGCAGGATGAGGATAACCATGTGAAGATCAGTGTGTTTAACACAGGGACCCCGATCCCTGAGGCAGATGTACCTAATCTTTGGAATAAATTTTATAAAGTTGATAAAGCGAGAACCAGGGAATACGGCGGAAGCGGTATCGGTTTATCTATTGTAAAGGCCATCATGGAAAGTATGAACCAGGAATATGGTGTGCAGAACTTTGATAATGGCGTGGAATTCTGGTTTACACTGGACCGGAAATAATAAAACTTTACCGTGATAATGTGAAAAAATGGGCGGCAGCAGAGAAAAGTCTTTGCAACCGCCTGTTTTTGCGTTATACTAAAGCAATGTAAATCGAAGGTGAGAGAGGAATATCGAGATACAAAAGAGCAGGAGGAAGCATTATTATGATAGGAATCATTGACTACGATGCGGGAAACATCAAAAGTGTGGAAAAAGCACTTCAGTATCTGGGACAGGAGACTGTCGTCTCAAGAGATCCCCAGGTGCTTCTGAAAGCAGATAAAGTAATCCTTCCGGGAGTTGGAAGCTTTGGTGATGCTATGGAAAATCTCAAAAAATACGGACTTGTTCCGGTAATACATGAGATCGTGGAAAAGGGAACGCCCTTTCTTGGAATCTGCCTTGGACTGCAGCTGCTTTTTGAGAGCAGTGATGAGACACCGGGAGTGAAAGGTCTTGGGATCCTGAAGGGAAAAATCCTGCGCATTCCGCCAAGTCCGGGACTGAAGATCCCGCATATGGGATGGAATTCCCTGCATATTCAGAACAGCGGAAGATTATTTAAGGATATTCCGGAAAACACATACGTTTACTTTGTACATTCCTATTATCTTCAGGCGGAGGAGAAAGAGATCGTGAAAGCGACTACTCAGTACAGCACATGCATCCATGCGTCGGTGGAGAAGGGAAATGTATTTGCATGTCAGTTCCATCCGGAAAAAAGCAGCCGGTGGGGCTTGAAGATCCTTGAGAATTTTGCGGCACTTGAGGCAGGTACCGGAAAGGAGGAGGCATGATCATGTTTACAAAAAGAATCATTCCATGTCTTGATGTAAATAAGGGACGTGTGGTAAAAGGCGTGAATTTTGTTGATCTTAAGGATGCCGGAGATCCGGTGGAAATTGCCAAAGCTTATGATGCCGCCGGTGCGGACGAGCTTGTTTTTCTTGATATCACTGCCTCCTGTGAGGAGCGTGATACCGTGGTGGATATGGTAAGAGCTGTTGCAGCCAACGTATTTATCCCGTTTACCGTAGGCGGAGGAATCCGTACCGTAGATGATTTCCGGAAACTTCTCCGTGAAGGTGCGGATAAGATTTCTGTAAATTCCGCAGCTATCGACCGTCCGGAGCTGATCCATGAGGCTGCACAGAAATTCGGAAGCCAGTGTGTAGTAGTTGCCATTGATGCCAAGAGAAGACCGGATGGCGGCTGGAATATCTACAAACATGGCGGAAGACTGGATACCGGTATTGACGCTCTTGAATGGGCAAAGAAGGTGGAAGAACTTGGCGCAGGTGAGATCCTTCTTACCAGCATGGATTGTGACGGAACCAAGGCAGGGTATGATATTGAACTTACAAGAGCCGTTGCAGATGCGGTTTCCATCCCGGTGATCGCCTCCGGTGGTGCCGGAACCCTGGAGCATTTTTATGATGCACTGACAGAAGGCGGAGCAGATGCGGCACTGGCAGCATCTCTGTTCCACTACAAAGAGCTGGAGATCTGGGAAGTGAAGGATTACCTTGCGGAAAAAGGAATTTCCGTGAGAAGATAAGTTGGATGAGAGGTGATAGATATGGCTCCTATAGCAGGAGACTGGCAGGAGGCACTGAAAGGTGAATTTCATCAGCCCTACTATGCCAAACTTTATAAAACCGTGATGACAGAATACAGAACAAGAAAGATTTTTCCGCCGCCGGAAGATATGTTTAATGCGTTTCATTTTACGCCTCTGCATCAGGTAAAGGTTGTGATCCTGGGACAGGACCCTTATCACAATGACGGACAGGCCCATGGGCTTTGCTTTTCTGTAAAAAAAGGTGTGGAAACACCGCCATCTCTGGTGAATATTTATAAGGAACTTGAGGATGATATGGGATGTTATATCCCAAATAACGGTAATCTGGAAAAATGGGCAAAGCAGGGCGTGCTTCTTTTGAACACAGTGCTGACTGTACGTGCACATCAGGCCAATTCCCACAGAGGGATCGGCTGGGAGCAGTTTACCGATGCGGCCATCCGGATCCTGGACCAGGAGGATCGCCCGATCGTGTTTCTTCTCTGGGGGCGGCCTGCTCAGATGAAGGCATCCATGCTTCATAATCCGAAGCATCTGGTCCTGGAAGCACCACATCCAAGTCCCCTTTCTGCCTACCGGGGATTTTTCGGATGCAGGCATTTCAGCAAGGCTAATGAATTTTTGAAAGCCAATGGGGTAGAACCCATTGACTGGCAGATTGAGAATATTTAAGTTAGGGAAAGTAAAATGGGTAAAAAAAATGATAACACACTTGTGAAAAACGCATCTTTTCTTATGGTTGCGGCGCTGATCTCCAAGATCATCGGAATGCTGTATAAGAGTCCGCTTTCAACCACACTGGGAAGTCAGAGCTTTGCACTTTTTCAGTTTGCACAGAATGTATATTTTATTCTGCTGATGATTGCGTCCTTCAGTATTCCTCAGGCTGTATCCAAGATCATGGCGGAGAAGATTGCTTTTCACAGATATAAGGATGCACAGAAGGTATTTTACGGCGCACTGATCTATGCGGCAGTTGCCGGCGGTATCGTGGCGCTGATCTGTGTATTTGGTGCAGGGATCCTGGTTCCTGACAGTATGGCGAACGCCCGTCTGGCACTGCAGATGCTTGCGCCCACAATTTTCATGTCCGGTCTTTGCGGTGTATTCCGTGGATATTTCCAGGCATACCGCAATATGATGCCTACATCGATCTCGCAGATCATTGAGCAGATCTTTGTGGCAACCTTTGCGCTTCTGATGTCACATGTATTTATCCAGCATTTTTCTGCAACAGGAGATATGGATCTGGTTCATCGCTGGGGTGCAGCAGGAGCTACTATGGGTACCGGAGCAGGTGTGGCTTCCGCGCTGATCTTTATGCTGATCGTTTATGGGATAAATCGTAAGATCATCCGGAAAAGGATCGTCAATGACCGCCATTCTGTAAATGAGAGTATGGGTCATGTAATGAGCAATATCGTGCTCATCATCATGCCGATCATTCTCAGTGCTTTTATTTATAATGTAAACGGATATATCAACAGCTATATGTATTCCGGTATCATGGATATCAAGGGTGCTGCCAAGGACGTGATCCAGACCTTGTATTCCGAGTACGGATATTATATGACGCTGATCAATATCCCGCTTACCCTGGCGAGTACAGCACCAACATCTATGATCCCTGAGGTTTCCGCTCATTATGCAATGCACGATATTGAAGGTGCAAATATGAAGACGGACCGTGCCACATGGATCAGTATGCTGATCTCTATTCCTGCGGCAGTAGGTCTTGCAGTTCTTTCCGGACCGATCACGAGACTGATCTTCCCGGGAACCAACGGTGTAGGCGGACAGCTTCTGATCCTGGGAGGAATCACCATTATCCTGAATGGCAACTCCAATATCACCAACGGTGTACTTCAGGGGATCGGCAGGCCGAAGCTCCCGATGATCCATGCAGCCATTGCTCTGGTGGCAGATGTGATAGCCATGGCACTGCTTCTGGTATTTACCAATCTTGGTGTTTATACCATTGTCATCGCCCAGATCGTTTATGCGGTTGTGATGTGTCTTCTCAATGACCGTTCCATCAAGAAATATATGGGCTATAAGAATCCGTGGAGAAGTGCTTATTTAAGCCCGTTCCTGGCATCTATCCCGATGGGGGTTGTTGCGGGAGTGGTGTATTACGGTCTGTATGCGCTGATCCATTCCAATGTGATCTGCCTGGGTATTTCCGTGATGCTGGCAGCAGTTGTATACTTTATTGTATATCTGTTTGTAAGCAAGCCTGGTGAAGAAGAGCTGGGTATGATGCCTGGTGGAAGATATATGAAGAAGCTGGCGAGAATGATGAAGATCATCTGATTTTGAGAGTTTTACAGGATAATAAAAAAATACCCGCAGATTTATTCCGGCGAATGATGGACCGGATGATCTGCGGGTGTTTTTTACATTATCTCAGATTACTGGTAATGCAGGTTTTGAAAAAAGTTTCTTTTCAGTATTCCCTCTGGGAAAACAGCTTTATGATCTCCAGGGTAACTTCTACAGCGGCATCCATTCCTTCCACTGTGATGTGCTCATAAGGCCCGTGATAGGCATGTCCGCCGGTTCCGAGATTCGGGCAGGGCAGTCCCATGAAGCTTAGCTGTGCACCATCTGTGCCGCCGCGGATAGGCAGGATGAGAGGTGCGACATCACAGTTACGGCAGGCTTCCTCTGCCAGGATGATCAGCCACGGGCAGGTATCGATGACCTCTTTCATATTGCGGTACTGCTGGGTGATGGTAAGAGTTACGGTGCCTTTGCCCCATTTTTCATTGAGGATTTCTGCGATATGTGAGAGCGTTTTCTGGCGTACTTCAAAAGAAGCGGCATCGTGATCACGGACAATATACTGAAGTTCAGCCTGGGAAACATCTCCTTTCATGGAGCAAAGATGGAAAAATCCTTCATAGTCCGCTGTGTTCCTTGGAGTATCCGCAGATGGAAGCATGGAATTAAACTCCATGGCAACGAGAGCAGCGTTGATCATGGTATTTTTGGAAGAACCGGGATGTACATTAACTCCTTGGAAGGTTACTTTTGCACTGCAGGCGTTAAAGTTTTCGTACTGGATCTCGCCTTCCGTATCACCGTCCAGGGTATATGCATAATCCGCACCGAATTTTTTTACATCAAAGTGGGCCGGTCCCATGCCGATTTCTTCATCCGGAGTAAAAGCGACGCAGAGAGGTCCGTGAGGTATTTTTTCCGTAAGGATATGCTCCAGCGCAGTGATGATCTCTGCAATGCCGGCCTTGTCGTCTGCGCCCAGGATCGTGGTTCCGTCTGAGGTGATCAGGGTACGCCCGGCAAGTGAAGCAAGATGCGGGAACATTTCCGGGGAAAGGGTTCTGCCGCTTGTGCCGAGAGGGAGCTCTTTTCCATCGTAATCTTCTGTGACCACCGGTGTGACTACATGGTCACAGAAATCGGAAACCGTATCCATATGAGCGATAAAGCCCAGTGCTTTGCAGTGCTCCAGGCCTTTTGTAGCAGGAAGATGTGCATAAACGTAACAGTGTTCATCCAGAGACACATCGGAGATCCCAAGATCTTTCAGTTCCTCCACAAGAAGCCGGGCCAGGTCAAACTGGCACTGGGAAGAGGGGGAAGAAGCACTTTCTTCATTGCTGGGGGTGGATATTTTTACATAGGATAGAAGTCGCTGGTATGCTTTCATAGAAAAATAGTCCTTTCTGAAAAATTCCTTCCGGAACAGACGGCAGCTGTATTTATGGAATATGTCTGTTTTTCCGGAGATAATAACAGTATAACACACAGTATCTGCATATTTGTGTAAAAAATCTCCCACGATGTGAAAACCTGTGCTATAATCTGTGAGATAATAAAAAACAGGAGGATTTGAGAGTGGAAAAAAGAATCATACAGGTCGAAGAAAAAGTACCTGCAAAGATGCTGATACCGTTAAGTATCCAGCACATGTTCGCCATGTTCGGAGCATCCGTGCTGGTGCCATTCCTTTTTGGTATCAGTCCGGCTATTGTGCTTCTGATGAATGGTGTGGGAACACTCCTTTTTATTTTCATCACAAAAGGAAAGGCACCGGCTTATTTAGGTTCCAGTTTTGCCTTCCTTTCACCGGCTCTTCTGGTGATCAGCAAGTATGGATATGAGTATGCCCTTGGTGGTTTCGTTGTTCTGGGTATTGCTGGTATGTGTGTGGCATTGATTGTCCGCCAGTGCGGAACAGACTGGATCGATATCGTGCTTCCTACAGCGGCAATGGGACCGGTAGTGGCACTGATCGGTCTGGAGCTTGCGGGAAATGCGGCAAGTACGGCAGGACTTCTGGACGATAAGGTAGATCCGAAGAATGTGATCGTATTTCTGGTCACACTTGGAGTTGCGGTATTCGGGCAGATCCTGTTCCGAGGCTTCCTTTCTGTTATTCCGATCCTGATTGCGATCATTGCGGGATATGTGGCAGCAGGTGCATGCGGGCTTCTGGATTTTACACAGGTAAGGGAAGCGGCATTTTTTGCTCTTCCCAACTTTACATCTCCGAAATTTAATTTTGAGGCCATTATGACGATCTTTCCGGCACTGCTTCTGGTAACCTCCGAGCATATCGGCCATCAGATCGTAACCGGAAAGATTGTTGGAAGAAATCTTCTGAAAGATCCGGGGCTTCACAGATCCCTGTTTGCAGATTTCTTCTCTACCACAGTTTCCGGATGCCTTGGTTCTGTGCCGACAACTACTTACGGTGAGAACATCGGTGTCATGGCGGTGACAAAGGTTTACAGTGTACAGGTGATCGGTGGTGCGGCAGTGCTTTCTATCTGCTGTTCCTTCCTTGGTAAACTGGCAGCCCTGATCAGTACCATTCCCGGTCCGGTGATCGGTGGGATTTCCTTCCTTCTTTACGGAATGATCGGAACATCCGGACTTCGCATGCTGGTTGACAATCACGTGGATTACAGCAAGTCCAGAAATCTGACGCTGACAAGCGTTGTCTTTGTTGTAGGTCTTTCCGGAATTGCCCTGAAGCTTGGAAATGTTGAGCTTACCGGTATGGTGCTGGCATGTGTGGTTGCCATGGCGTTAAGCCTTGTATTCTATATTCTGGACAAACTGAAGCTGACCAACGATCAGTAACAGGAAATGTATTGCATAAAAAGCAGATGAAGAGGGAAATCTTTTTATCTGCTTTTTTGTATTCAGAGAGGAAAAAGAAATCATGTATGGGAAGCCTTTTGTCGGATTTTTAGAGATCCTGTCAACAAAAAAACAGAGGGATTTTCAAGTATCTTATTGACAATCATTCCGTTTTATAATACTATGTAATACAGAAAACACGAACAAAGGTTCGGATTGCAGGAAACCTGATTAGAAAGAGAATAAAGAATAGGAGATTACATAATGATCAGTGAAGAGAAGCAGAAGGCGTTGGAAGCGGCCCTTGGAAATATTGAGAAACAGTTCGGTAAAGGCTCTGTCATGAAGCTTGGAGATTCCAGCTCCCATATGCAGGTGGAGGCAGTTCCCACAGGATGCTTAAGCCTGGATATCGCCCTTGGTGTAGGTGGTGTTCCCAAGGGACGTATCGTGGAGATCTACGGACCGGAGTCCAGTGGTAAGACAACGGTAGCCTTACATATGGTCGCTGAGGTGCAGAAGAGAGGCGGAATCGCAGGATTTATCGATGCGGAGCATGCTCTTGATCCTGTTTATGCCAAGAGTATAGGTGTTGATATCGACAACCTTTATATTTCACAGCCGGATAACGGAGAGCAGGCGCTGGAGATCACAGAGACTATGGTACGTTCCGGTGCTGTGGATATCGTGATTGTGGATTCTGTTGCAGCTCTGGTTCCCAAGGCAGAGATCGAAGGAGATATGGGAGACAGCCATGTAGGTCTGCAGGCCCGTCTGATGTCACAGGCACTCCGTAAACTGACGGCTGTTATCAGCAAGTCCAATTGCGTGGTGATCTTTATCAACCAGCTTCGTGAGAAGGTTGGAGTGATGTTTGGCAATCCGGAAACTACAACCGGTGGACGTGCGCTGAAATTCTATGCATCTGTCCGTATGGATGTACGTCGTGTGGAAACCTTGAAGCAGGGTGGTGAGATGGTCGGAAACCACACCCGTGTGAAAGTAGTTAAGAACAAGGTCGCTCCGCCATTTAAGCAGGCAGAGTTTGATATCATGTTCGGAACCGGTATTTCCAGAGAGGGAGATATCCTGGATCTGGCTGCAGAATGCTCCATCGTAAACAAGAGCGGAGCCTGGTATGCATATGAAGGGGATAAGATCGGACAGGGACGTGAGAATGCCAAATTATTCCTGAGAGAGCATCCGGAGATCCGCGATGAGATTGAGAAGAAGGTTCGTGTACATTATCATCTGGATCCGGCAGATGAGACAGCAGAAGCAGCAGTACAGGCAGATGATACAGAGAAGGAAGAGTAGTCCATGCTGGATCTGGAAGAACGAAACCGTGCAAGAAAGAAAGCCATGCGGCTTCTGGAACATATGGACCGCACAGAGAAAGGCCTGACGGATAAACTCCGTCAGGCTGAATTTTCACCGGAGGCAGTAGAAGATGCCATTGCTTATGTGAAGTCCTATGGGTATATCAACGATGCCCGTTATGCCAGAACCTATATCTCCTTCCGCATGGAAACCAGGAGCCGTCAGAAGATACTCTCGGAACTTCAGTTAAAGGGCGTGGACCGTCAGATTGCCCTGGATGCCTGGAATGAGATGGAAGAGCTTATGGAACCGGACGAGCGGGAGATATTACGCAGGACGATCGAGAAGAAATATGCACCGGACACAGAGCTTGATGAAGGACAGATGAGAAGGCTGTATGGATACCTGGCCAGAAGGGCGTTCCGGTATGAAGATATTTCCCATACCCTGGAAGAAATGAACATCCGGGTGAAACATGATATAGAATAACTCTGAAAACACCTCGCGGAATATTCCCAGTGAATAGTAACGAGAAAAGAGCCAGTTCACATATGCTAACCAAAATCTGCTTTTTCATGAGAAAAACTTGACATAAATGTGAAAAACAGCTAAACTTGTATTGTTGTATTTGTACAATGAAAACTAAATAAGGAGGTGCTCCTGTGGCAGGCACAATTATCGGTGTTATTGTCGCTGTGGTAGTCACGCTACTTATTGCAGTTCCTGTTACTTGCAAGGTTGCTGTTGACAAGAAAGTACGCAAGGATGCGGAAATCATAGGTACAGCAGAGGATAAGGCAAGGAATATTCTTGATGAAGCATTGAAAGCAGCAGAGACCAAGAAACGAGAAACTTTACTTGAAGTAAAGGAAGAATCTCTGCGAACTAAAAATGAACTGGAAAGGGAAACCAAGGAACGGAGAAACGAGCTGCAGAGATATGAGAAGCGAGTTTTGTCAAAAGAGGAATCTGTTGACAAAAAAGCGAATGCGGTGGAGAAGCGTGAGCTGGAATGTACAGCGAAATTTAACGAGTTACAAGAAAAAGAAAAACGAGTAAATGAACTTGAGGAAAAAGGAGTACAGGAACTGGAACGAGTTTCAGGTCTTACCTCCGAACAGGCAAAAGAAGAATTACTGAAATCTGTAGAAGATGACGTAAAGGTGGATGTTGCAAGACTCTATAAAGAGCTTGAGAACAGAGCCAAGGAAGATGCCAATAAGAAAGCCAGGGAATATGTAGTCAATGCTATTCAGAAATGTGCAGTGGATCATGTTTCCGAGACAACGATTTCTGTGGTACAGCTTCCAAGTGATGAAATGAAGGGAAGGATTATCGGTCGTGAAGGCCGTAACATCCGTACACTTGAGACACTTACCGGTGTGGATCTGATCATTGATGATACACCGGAGGCAGTGGTACTTTCCGCATTTGATCCGATCAGGAGAGAGATTGCCAGAGTGGCTCTTGAGAAACTGATCGTGGATGGACGTATCCATCCGGCAAGAATTGAAGAGATGGTAGAGAAAGCCCAGAAAGAAGTGGAAGCACAGATCCGGGAAGACGGTGAGAATGCTGCCATGGATGTAGGGGTACATGGAATCCATCCGGAACTTCTGAAGCTTCTTGGACGTATGAAATTCCGTTCAAGCTATGGACAGAATGCTCTGAGACATTCAATTGAGGTTGCACAGCTTTCCGGACTTCTTGCAGGAGAAGTTGGTGTGGATGTGCGTATGGCCAAGCGTGCCGGACTTCTTCATGACATTGGTAAATCCATTGACCATGAGGTAGAAGGTTCTCATATTCAGATCGGTGTGGATCTCTGCAAGAAATACAAGGAGTCCCCGATCGTTATCAACACGGTTGCGTCTCATCATGGTGATGTGGAGCCGGAATCTCTGATCGCGTGTATTGTACAGGCTGCTGATGCAATTTCCGCAGCAAGACCTGGAGCAAGACGTGAGACCCTGGAAACCTATACTAATCGTCTGAAACAGCTTGAGGATATCACCAATGAATTCAAGGGTGTAGAGAAATCTTTTGCTATTCAGGCAGGAAGAGAAATTCGTGTTATGGTCGTGCCGGATCATGTAAGTGATGCAGATATGGTTCTCCTTGCAAGAGATATTGCAAAGCAGATCGAAGCAGAGCTTGAGTATCCTGGACAGATCAAAGTTAATGTGATCCGTGAAAGCAGAGCGGTTGACTACGCAAAATAAGCTTTCAATGGAAGAAAGTTCTGGAAATATCAAAGGCCGGACAGCTTTTTAGCTGGCCGGCCTTTTTGTCATGTGGAAAAACGGTCATATTACCGGAAAAACAGGCGTAAACTGGTACAGGGTGAGTAAATGGAGAGTAAGACAGAGAACCGGAAGTGGAAAAATGCCGGACGTTTTCCGGCGGAGCTTCTTTTTATGACCGGAGTTTTTGCGGGAAATGTGTTGCCGAATCTGATCTGGAAAATGGAGTGGAAGCAGAAAACCCTGGCTTCTTTTTATCTGATCCGCAGCTTTGCAGGAAAAGATATTTCCGGCGGAGCTTATTTCCTGGAAGTGCTGCGACGAAGAGGCGTTTTTTTTCTTCTGTTGTTTTTATGCGGATTTACAATATTCGGAGTGCCTTTGACGGTCGCATATATGCTGTTTTTGGGAATGGAGACAGGAATGATCCTGGCATTATCGGTTCTGGAATTTGGTATTTATGGCGGTGTGGCCGGCGCCGGACTTCTGATGCCGCAGTATCTGGTCTATATTCCGGCGTATTTTTATCTTGCAGGTATCGTATACAGACAATCGTATGGGATCTGGAAAAATTATGGACTTGTGCCGCAGAAAACAGGGGCTTATTTTCGGCAGGGGATCACAGTTTTTCTGCTGTATACAGGAGGAATCCTTGCAGAAAGTTTTCTGAATCCCTGGATCGTAGAAAAAGTTATAAAGGGCCTGAAATTTTTTTGAGGAAAATTTCCACAATATCTAGTGATGGTTTCCATAAAATCTGCGATATTTGGTAGTTTGTGCCGGAAAGTGTTGAAATTGTGCGGTTTTACGATGAAAAACTGTTTGATTTTATGTAAAATTCACAGTATAATTCAGTCATAAACGAGTATGATTTTAGAGAAACGGGATGCAGAGAAATGGACATAGAGATACGGGAATTTATTACATATTTACATAATAGAAAAAGGACGTCACATAATACAGAAGTATCTTACCAGAGAGACCTGAAGAAGATGGCAGTGTATTTTGCAGATCGTGGGATCTATGATATCCGAGATGTAGGAGAACTGGAGCTAGAAGGCTATCTCAGCTATATGGAGAGAGGACAGTTCGCTTCCTCAACGATCTCCAGAAATGTAGCATCTATCCGTGCCTTGTTTCAGTATCTTTATCAGGAGAACAGGATCGAGAGGGATCCGTCTCTGGAACTGAAGCCGCCCAAGGTTGAGAAGCGGATGCCGGAGATCCTTACTGTGGATGAGGTAGACCGCCTTTTGAAACAGCCGGATCTGAATACACCGAAGGGAATCCGGGACAGTGCCATGCTGGAGCTTTTGTATGCTACAGGAATGCGTGTCAGTGAACTTTTGCGGCTGAATCTGGAGGATCTCAATCTGCGGCTTGGTTATGTAGTCTGTCACGATGAGGATAAGGAACGGGTGATCCCGATAGGAAATGTATGCAAAACAGCCATGGAGAAATATCTGAAGGAAGCCCGTGGAAAATTTGTGAAAGAAAATGAGACGGAGAGTCTTTTTACCAACTGTTCAGGAAAATCCATGAGCAGACAGGGATTCTGGAAGGTTCTGAAGGGATATGCAGAGGAAGCCGGGATCCAGCATGATATCACGCCGCATACACTGAGACATTCTTTTGCCGCACATATGCTGCAGAATGGAGCGGACGTGAAGAGTGTGCAGGAAATGCTTGGACATTCGGATATTTCCACCACACAGGTCTATCTGAATTTTGGCGCTGCGAAAATGCGAGACGTATATATGAAAGCACATCCGAGGCATTGATCTGTAAGAAATAATATAAAAAACGCGTTCAAAAAAGAACCGGCAGCTTCCAAAATGGGAGAATGTCGGTTCTTTTTTTGAACATAAATTGTAGAATGATCACAAATGTCTGTTCCCTGAAGTGCAGATCAGACAGAACTTAGCAATTTTCAGCGATCGTGTAAAGCAGCTTCTCAGACTCATCCCAACCAAGGCAGGCATCTGTGATGGATTTTCCGTAGATGTGATCTCCACCGATCTTCTGGTTGCCTGGTTCGATATAGCTCTCGATCATGAGACCCTTTACCATGGAGTGAAGCTCAGGATCTACCTGACGGCTGTGAAGAACCTCACTTGCGATACGAACCTGCTGCTCGTAATGCTTGTTGGAGTTGGAGTGGTTGGTATCCACGATCACTGCCGGGTTGGCAAGGTTCTTTGCATGGTATTTGTCATAGAGAAGACGAAGATCCTCGTAATGGTAGTTCGGGATCGCTTCCCCATGCTTGTTTACTGCACCGCGAAGGATTGCGTGAGAGAGTGGGTTGCCGGTGGTCTCAACCTCCCAGCTTCTGTAAATAAAACGATGAGCGCCCTGTGCTGCAACAATGGAGTTCAGCATAACGCTGTAGTCACCACTGGTAGGGTTCTTCATACCAGCCGGAACATCCATGCCGCTGACAGTGAGTCTGTGCTGCTGATCTTCAACAGAACGTGCGCCTACAGCAACGTAGGAAAGCACATCCGAGAGATAACGGTAGTTCTCCGGGTAAAGCATCTCATCTGCACAGGTGAAGCCACTTTCGCGGATAGCACGCATGTGCATCTTGCGGATCGCGATCAGTCCGGCAAGAAGGTTCGGTTTTTTCTCAGGATCCGGCTGATGGACCATTCCCTTGTATCCTTCACCGGTTGTACGTGGCTTGTTTGTGTAAACACGCGGGATGATAAGGACTTTATCCTCGATCTTTTCCTGAACTTTGCGAAGTCTTAAAAGATAATCGCATACGGCATCTTCGTTATCTGCAGAACATGGTCCGATGATAGCGAGGAATTTATCGGATTTTCCGGTGAAAACGTCGCGAATCTCAGCATCGCGTTTCTCCTTGAGCGCCTGAAGTTCAGCATCGAGCGGATACTGATTGCGGATTTCCTCAGGAGTTGGCAGTTTTTTTATGAATTCAAAACTCATAGTACTTTATTCCTCCATAACTATAGACATTTCGATTATTTATTATAAACGATTATTGGTCGATTGTCGATAGGGAAATTTTAGCGCTTTCACGTGTAGAAGAGTAAGCAGCAGCTCACCCAGAAAAATTCCGTAAAAATAGCCTCGGATCCCCGTTGCCGGAATTATAAAAACAACGGAGAAAATACGGATGAGAATGCCGGCAATACTGTGGATCAGACAGAGCCCCGGTTTTCCAAGTCCCTGCAGGATGCTGGTGAGCATGGTGTTTGTATAAAGAAAAGGACAGATAAAAGACAGATACCGTATGTAGGTTCCGGCAGTCTGGCTGTGAAAAAGCAATGTTCCGAGGAATGGGCCAAAAAGAAAGAATCCGCTTCCGCATAGAAATCCCAGGAACATGCACAGAAAAAAGGTCTGATCTGTGACACGGCGGATCTGCTTCTGCTTTCCCAGTGCATCAAGCTGTGCGATGGAAGGCATCAGCATTACAGCGGCGGAAGACGTAAGTGTGGAAGGAAACAGGAGCAGGGGCAGTGCCATTCCTGTAAAGATCCCATAGATCTTCAGTGAGTCTGAGGCTGTCATGCCGGAACGCAGAAGCATCTGTGGGATCAGGACCGCTTCTATGCTGCCGAGAAGTGTCAGAAGAATCCTGTTCAGGGAAATGGGAAAAGACAGTGTGAAAAGGTCCTTTATCAGCGGAAAGATCCTGACGGGAGTCTTTTCGTGTACAGGGTGATTTCCGAAATGAAAGGAAACTACCAGCAGCGACACCAGCGAAGCGGCAGTCTCTCCGGCAAGGGAACCTCCCGCTGCGATCAATGCAGTGATCGGACGTCCTTCGGAAAGAAAGATCAGATACAGGATATAGGTAGTGCCGATCCGTGCAGACTGCTCCGAAAGCTGCACGACTGCCGGAACAGAGGCTTTTTTCCGGGCATAATAATAGCTGTCAATGCAGGAATGAATGGCACAGAGAGGAATACTGACAGCTGTTAGGCGAAGAAGACCGGCAGTCTGCGGTGTTTTCAGAATTGTGGAAGCAAAAAAATATGCGTGCTGAAAAAGCAGAAAACCGGCTGCAGCAGAAAAAAAGACAGCCATAAGTGTTCCTGTGACCAGCGAAAAACGTGCCTCCTTTTTCTCCTGAAGGGCAAGTCTGGATGCGATCAGGCGTGAAAGGGCAGACTGGATCCCTGTATAGGATAAAGCGGCCATAAGTCCCTGGAGAGGAAGAACCAGCTGATACAAACCAAGACCTTCCGCACCAATGGCATGGGAGAGGAATATTCTATAAAAGAAACCTGCGATACGGCTGATAAGGCCTGTGCAGGCAAGAATCAGGGTTCCTTTGAGAAATATTTTTTTTGACATGGATAACCTTGAGTCTTTTTTGTCAGTATATGAAGAAGTTAGTCTTGACAGAACCATATGTTTCTGATAGAGTAAACATGAAATCCGAGGAAAACACTGGGAATTGAAAAAGAGGTGAGCGGATGAAACTGTCAACAAGAGCAAAATACGGACTTAAGGCTTTGATAGACCTTGGTCTTTACAGTGAAAAAGAAGCGGTCTCGCTTCAGAGTATTGCGGGCCGTCAGAATATATCAGTCAGCTATCTGGAGCAGCTGATGGCACTTTTGAAGAAAGCGGGCCTTGTGAAGAGTGTCCGCGGTGCAGCCGGAGGATACTTCCTTGGAAGACCGGCAGAAGAGATTTCAGTGGGAGATATCCTTCGTGTCCTGGAGGGTGGCCTGGAGGCTGCAACATGTCCGGGAACAGAAGGTGACGGTGGCTGCCAGGGTTCTGATCTCTGCGTGGCTAAATTAGTGTGGAAGAGGATCAACGACAGCATCACAGATGCAGTGGATACCCTGATGCTCAGTGAGCTGATCGAAGAAAGTCGGAGAATACACGAAAAATAATTATCCTGAACAGGAGGAAAAGAAAATGGGAAAAATGATATATCTGGACAATGCGGCTACCACAAAGACCGCACCGGAAGTTGTGGAGGCTATGCTGCCGTATTTTACAGAGTTTTATGGAAATGCTTCAACCGTTTATGATTTTGCGGCAAACAGCAAGGCTGCCATCGCAAAGGCAAGACAGCAGATCGCAGATGTGATCGGAGCCAAAAAAGAGGAGATCTATTTTACAGCAGGTGGTTCCGAGTCTGATAACTGGGCTCTGAAAGCGACCTTTGAGGCATATAAAAATAAAGGAAACCATATCATCACAACAAAGATCGAGCATCATGCCATCCTTCATACCTGCGAGTACCTTGAAAAAGAACGTGGTGCCAAGGTCACATACCTGGATGTAGATGAGAATGGTTTCATTGACCTGGATGAGCTTCAGAAAGCCATCACACCGGAGACCATCCTGATCTCTGTTATGGCTGCAAACAATGAGATCGGTACTCTTGAGCCGCTGAAAGAGATCGGCCAGATCGCACATGAGCATGGAATCCTGTTCCATACAGATGCTGTTCAGGCATTCGGCCAGATCCCGATCAATGTAGATGAGTTCAATATTGATATGCTCAGCTCCAGCGGACATAAGATCAACGGACCGAAGGGAATCGGCTTCCTTTATATCCGTAAGGGCGTTAAGATCCGCTCATTCGTACATGGCGGAGCACAGGAGAGAAAACGTCGTGCAGGTACAGAGAACGTTCCTGGTATCGTAGGATACGGTCTTGCAGCAGAGCGTGCAAACAAGTCCATGAAAGAGCGTACTGCAAAAGAAATCGAGATCAGAGATCATATGATCAGCAGGATCCTCACAGAGATCCCGTACGTACGTCTCAATGGAGATAAAGTAAAACGTCTTCCGAACAACGTAAATGTAAGCATCCAGTTCATCGAGGGAGAGTCACTTCTTCTGATGCTTGATAATTTCGGAATCTGTGCATCCAGCGGTTCCGCATGTACATCCGGTTCTCTGGATCCGTCACACGTTCTGTTAGCTATCGGTCTTCCTCATGAGATCGCACACGGATCTCTCCGTATGACCTTAAGCGAGGAGACGACAATGGAGGATGTTGATTTTGTAGTAGATAAGCTGAAAGATATTACTGCAAACTTAAGAAGCATGTCTCCATTATATGAAGATTTTATTAAAAAGCAGAAAAAATAATAAAAATACTTGCCAGGAGGAAAAAATAATGTATAGTGAAAAAGTAATGGATCATTTTCAGCATCCACGTAATGTCGGTGAGATCGAAAACGCAAGTGGCGTGGGTACTGTAGGAAATGCAAAATGCGGTGATATTATGAGAATATTCCTTGATATCGATGACGAAACTCATATTATCAAAGACTGCAAATTTAAAACATTTGGATGCGGTGCAGCAGTTGCAACAAGCAGCATGGCAACAGAACTTGTAATGGGCAAGACCATTGAGGAAGCTATGGAAGTAACCAACAAGGCCGTTATGGAGGCTCTGGACGGACTTCCGCCGGTAAAGATCCACTGTTCCCTGCTTGCTGAGGAAGCAATTCATGCAGCTCTCTGGGATTATGCAGAGAAACATCACATTAAGATCGAGGGGCTTTCCAAACCGAAGTCTGATATCCACGAGGGTGAAGAGGATACAGAAGAGGAGTATTGATCCCTTTTATTTACGATCATAACCGGGGCATGAGCAAGCTTCAGTTGAACAGAACCGTAAGCCATTGAAAGGACAGGTAAGTAAGAAGCATGACAGGACTTACGAACGAAGAAGTTCAGGAAAGAATTGCGCAGGGCCAGGTAAATAATAACGAAAACCCCAACACCAGGACATATAAGCAGATCATTCTGGAGAATACGTTGACATTCTTCAATTTTCTGAACCTGGTGCTGCTGGTTCTCGTACTGCTGGTTGGTTCCTACAAAAACTCCATGTTTGTAGGAATCATTTTTATTAATACCGTGATCGGGATCATTCAGGAGGTCCGTGCTAAGAAGACGATTGACAAGCTGGCCATCCTGACAGAATCCAAGACGGTTGTTCTGCGTGAAGGAAAAAAATGGAAAATTTCTACAGAGAAGCTGGTTGTCGATGATCTGATATTTCTGAAGGCCGGAGAACAGGTTCCGGCAGATGCGAAGATCCTGGAGGGAAGCCTTGAGGTCAATGAATCCCTGCTTACCGGTGAGGCAGACAATCTTCCGAAGAATCCGGGAGATGAGCTTTTTTCTGGAAGTTTTGTGACGGCGGGACAGGCCTGCTGCCAGATCATCCATGTGGGAAGTGACAACTATGCGTCAAGGATCACCAGCGAGGCCAAGGAATTCAAACGCCATAGTTCAGAGCTTAGAAATTCCCTGAATGCCATTCTGAAGGTGATCAGTATCATTATCGTACCAATGGGTGCGCTGCTTTTTTATAAACAGTATTATTTTGTGGGAGACAATATCCGGGATTCTGTTGTCAATATGGTTGCAGCGGTCCTGGGAATGATCCCGGAGGGGCTGGTCCTTCTTACCAGTGTGGCACTGACTCTGGGTGCGCTGAAGCTGGCCCAGAAGAAGACGCTGGTGCAGGAGCTGTACTGTATAGAAACTCTTGCACGCGTGGATACGCTCTGCCTGGATAAGACAGGAACTATCACAGAGGGTACCATGTGTGTGGAGGCGGTGGAGAGCTATCCGCCGGTGTATGATGAGATTTCAGAGAAAATATCCGGGAAAGATCCTGAATCCGGCGAAGGTGACGGCAATGGAACTGAGAGTTCTGCGACTTCTGCAGTTTCAGCAACAGATGCGATCGCAAAGGAGGATGGAAGCGCGAATCTCGTATTACAGGAAAAGTCAGAAGCTGACCCGGAGAAACATAGTCAGGAAGATCCGAAGAAGATCCGGGAGATCGAGCATATCATGGGAAATCTGCTTTCTGTGCTGAAGGATCAGAATGCCACTGCCGATGCACTCAGGGCAAGATTTAAAGTATCTCAGGATATGGAGCTGGATCATGTGATCCCGTTTTCTTCTGACAGGAAGTACAGCGGAGCTGCATTTACAGATACAGGTACTTATCTGATGGGGGCAGCGCAGTTTCTTTTTCCGGAAGGGAACCCGGAGTTGATGGAGTATTGTGGCAGATTTGCAGAGGAAGGTCTTCGTGTGCTGGTTCTTGCCCATAGTGTAAATGTGAGTGAGGGAGCGGAGCTTCCGGAGGGACTGGAACCTGTCGGACTTTTGCTTATTACCGATGTGATCCGTGCAGAGGCACCGGATACACTGGCATATTTCGAAAGTCAGGGTGTTGATCTGAAAGTGATCTCCGGTGATGATCCGGTGACGGTTTCTGCAATTGCCAGACGTGCAGGCCTTAAAAATGCAGAGCATTATATAGATGCGACAACGATCACAACCCAGGAACAGATGGACGAGGCAGTTGCAGAATATAGTGTGTTCGGACGTGTAACACCTCAGCAGAAGCAGGCAATGGTGAAGTCTTTACAGGCTCAGAAGCATACGGTTGCCATGACCGGTGATGGTGTCAATGATGTTCTGGCGCTTAAAGAGGCGGACTGCAGTATTGCCATGGCTGAGGGCAGTGATGCTGCCAAGAATATTGCCAATGTGGTATTGCTGGATTCTAATTTTGCAGCAATGCCGGAAATAGTGAATCAGGGACGCCGGGTTGTAAATAATATCCGTACTGCGGCATCTATGTTTCTGATCAAAACGATTTTTTCCGTGCTGTTGTCACTGATCACGATCTTCTTCGGGGATTCTTATCCCTTTGAGCCGATCCAAATGTCTTTGATCAGTGCCTGTGCTGTTGGTATTCCTACGTTCCTTCTGGCACAGGAGAATAATTATGAGAAGATCGACCATACATTTTTGCGTCATGTGTTTATGAATGCATTTCCGGCTGCTGTGACCATCACGGGCTGTGTGTTCAGTGTGATGCTGGTATGCCAGAATGTATACCATTCCAATGCCATGCTGAATACAGCCTGTGTGCTTGTAACAGGATGGAATTATATGGCGGCACTTAAGACGGTTTATGCGCCTTTGAATACCTATCGAAAGGTGATCATTTACAGTATGCAGGTGATCTTTTTCGGTGCGGCGGTGGTTCTGCAGAATCTTCTGACACTGGGATCTCTGGAATTCGGAATGATCATTCTGGTGTTCCTTTTGATGACATTTTCTCCGATCCTGATCGATGTGATCACGGCCTGGCTCAGAAATATTTACAGTCGTTCGCTGGATAGTGGGGAACAGGGGAAATTTGCCGCATTTATTGATAAGCTGAGAAAATAATAATATGAGAAATAAAAAAGGACACTGCCCGTTGAAAATGGCAGTGTCCTTTTTTGGAGAGAATAAACTGTGGAGAAGTTATCCGGTGCAGATCTGTGTAGAGAATGCAGATTGTGGATATCCGCCTGACGAAGTTATTATTTCGTGTGCATAAGCCAGATAAATCCGAAGGCCGGGATCTCTACAGCCTGTGCGTCTCTCTGAACTCCTGTGAGAAGATCTGTGTAAGTACCGTCCTGTTCGTTGATCCAGGCTACCTTATCCTGATCGCTGAAATTGTAGATGCAGATCAGCTTTTCTTCAGAAGTTTCTCTTACCAGGGCAAGGAGAGCCCTTTCCCATGTTTCCACCGTATGTGCAGGAACTTCAGGTGCAAATACCGGATGGCTGGCGCGGATGGATTCCAGCTGCTCAAGGCTGTTGAAAATGCGTCCCTGAATCGTTTCGGCATCGGCTCTGTTCCTGGCAAGTGCCCAGTTGAAACGTCCGTTGTGGAGCCAGCGGGGATCAGATGCTTTGGAAATGTCTGCTTTATAGGTGTAGTCATTCAGCTGTCCGACCTCGTCACCGCTTCGAAGTACCGGAATTCCGGGGAGGGAAAGAAGCAATGCATGAAGTGTTACGTCATAGCGGATTCCCCGGCTGACACCCTCCATATTTCCTTCATAATCAAAACGCTCAATTCCTGCAAGAGATGCGGTTGTTCCGCAGAGCTCAGATTCCTCGTTTTCCGGATTTACATAAATTTCACCCCGGGCAAAGGAATCAGGGAAAATACCTGCCAGGAATTCATTCAGATAATCTCTGTGAGGTCCTTCTGTGATAAAGCTTCCTTTCAGGAAATCATAGTCTAGGTTCCAACGTACAGTGTTGCGGTTACGGAGGTAATTCTGGAATACCGGTGCCTGCGGAAGGTCTGCAGCTCTGTCAATTCCCCGGCGGAGAAGGGCAGTGTCCTTTGTGGCAACGGTATGCCAGAGATCGGACATCAGCCGGGTGCTGTTTACAATGTGAAGTTCCGGCATATCGGAAGTTCCTCCGAATGCAGCAGCCTCTGCAGGTGGGCGGTCTGTTTCGCCAAGGAGAAGAATTCCGGGGCATACGATCTCACACACCATTCTGGTCATACGTAGCAGAGAGTGAAGCTTCCAGAGATTTTCTTCCGGCATCATCGGAAGGACACCAAGGCTGAATACAGAAGCACCCTCATTTGCAAGTTCCAGGATCTGAAGAAGCATTGCATTGAAATAAGCCGGAGTCTGGAGCACACACGGCGCACCGGACTGTGGGTCATCCACAGAAAGACTTAACGGGATCTCAAGAGCCAGGCGGATACCTGCTTTCCTACAGTTAGCTGCAAGTGTGTACAGATTTTCGGAGGTTCCGATCTCCGGGATAATGTAAAGGGAGCAATTGGAGGTTGCCTGGAAAAGATCTGTCAGGTACAGAGTGTCTGCTTTGCATTCGCTGATATAGTCCAGTTTATCAGATAGACCGGAAAGAGTATCTGCGAAGTCAGCAGGATTTACAGCCATTCCGGTGAAAGTAGTCTTACGGAACCAGTCAGGATCAGCAACGCAGGTCTGGTCAGCTTCCTTCATGGAAAGAGAGCGCTCACGGTAAATCTCTTTCATCTTTTTTGTGAGGCTTGAGAATGTGCCGGCAACTTCCGGATGATCGCGGAACAGTTCACAGTAGAGCCATTTCAGATCATTGTAGTAGTGTTTCAGACGTTTCTCGTAGAGGGCATCGTAAGCTGTGTCCTCCTTGGAAGTTTCGACTTTCAGAGGCTCGGTCTTGGAAGTAGTAACTTTCGCCGGCTCAGTCTTGGAAGTCTCGACCTTGATCGGTTCGGTCTTGGAAGTCTCGACCTTGATCGGTTCGGTTTTGGAAGTCTCAACCTTGATCGGTTCGGTCTTGGAAGTCTCGACCTTGATCGGTTCGGTTTTGGAAGTCTCAACCTTGATCGGTTCGGTCTTGGAAGTCTCAACCTTGATCGGCTCGGTCTTGGAAGTCTCGACCTTGATCGGTTCGGTTTTGGAGGTTTCGACTTTAAGCGTTTCCTTCTTTACGGTTTCAAGTTTTTTCACTTCGGCTTTAGCATTTTCAACAGATTTGGCAACACTGGAACTGGTGCCGGCAGCAGAGGTATTTTTTTTCAGCTGCTTTTCTTTTTTTGCCTGCATGGCAACTTTCTTTTTCTGGAGTCTTTTTGTTGACATATAGAGTTCCTCCTTAGATAAAATGATATTTTCGGTATAAAAATGTAAACTCTCTCACCGGAGAGAGAAACAGAGCTACAGCTTATGAAAAACAGGACGGCGGTTTTTAAATACAGTATAATAGGAAAAACCACATTCACGGAGAACATCAGCCGCCTTGTCAAAAGCATAGCCGATCTTATCCGGAGTATGGGCATCTGCACCGATGGTGATGATCTCACCGCCAAGCTCACGGTAACGTCGGATAATATTGACACATGGATTCGGTTCACCAAGCCCGTAGTGATAACCGCCTGTGTTCAGCTCGATTCCCACATTTTTGCGGATCAATGTCCGCAGGATCTCGTCCAGGATCTCCTTATATCTTCCATAAGAATACTGACGGTTCTGATTTGGACCATAACGTACTACATAGTCGATATGTCCGTACACATCCATCTCGTCAAAAGCAGCGATATTTTCTAGGATGGATTCAAAATATTCCATGTAGCATGCGGATTCCTTACGGCCCTCAAAATAAGAAGGATAATAAGGATCGTATCCGTGCACCACATGGGAGGAACCAATAACGAAATCAAAGGGAACTTCTTTCAGAAGATCGGAAAAAGATTCTGCAAGCTGAGGCTGAAGTCCAAGCTCGATCCCGAAGTTAACCTGGATCTGGTCTTTAAAAGCATCCGCAAGACTCTCAAGTTTCTGGCGGTATACAGGGATGTTCAGGGAAAAATCAAGATTTTCCGGAGTATCGGGATAATCCGGATCAAAATGTTCAGTAAAACAGATTCCCGTGAGACACTGGTCTGCGGCAGTCTGGATCATTTCTTCCATCGGTGTATCGGAATCTGCGGAAAAAGAGGAGTGCATATGGCAGTCCCATAAAATTTTCTGGTCCATTTTGTACCTCCATATTCAAGCCTTTATATTCTGTGACAATGATCGTATCTGCCTGTTATGAATCCGGGAAAGTCAAACTCCCAGCGGGAATATAGATATCCGTTTTGGGAATCAGCAGGACAGAACTTTCTATCAAAGAATTATAGCACATTTTTCAGAAATTTTCTTAATATTTATTTTAATGTTCTTTTTTATAAATAGCTCTTGAATTTTTGTTTGGAATTAGGTACAATATGAAACAGGTTGATGTTTCTTTAACAAAGGAACGATTTAATCACCATTCAATTCATAGGAGGAATTTATCATGGCAGTAAAAGTTGCAATTAATGGTTTTGGACGTATCGGTCGTCTTGCATTCCGTCAGATGTTTGGAGCAGAGGGATTCGAGGTTGTAGCAATCAATGACCTTACATCTCCTAAAATGCTTGCTCACTTATTAAAATATGATTCTACACAGGGAAGATATGCTCTTGCTGATACAGTTAAAGCAGGAGAGGATTCCATCACAGTAGACGGAAAAGAGATCAAAATCTATGCTAAGGCTAACGCTGCAGAGCTTCCATGGGGAGAGATCGGTGTAGACGTAGTTCTTGAGTGCACAGGTTTCTACACATCTAAAGATAAAGCTCAGGCTCATATCGATGCAGGTGCTAAGCACGTAGTTATTTCCGCTCCGGCTGGAAACGACCTTAAGACAATCGTTTACAACGTAAACCATCAGGGTCTTACAAACGAGGACAAGATCATCTCCGCAGCTTCCTGTACAACAAACTGCCTTGCACCAATGGCTAAGGCTCTTAACGATCTTGCACCGATCAAATCCGGTATCATGTGCACAATCCACGCTTACACAGGCGATCAGATGACACTTGACGGACCGCAGAGAAAAGGCGATCTGAGAAGATCCCGTGCAGCTGCAGTTAATATCGTTCCGAACAGCACAGGTGCTGCTAAAGCTATCGGACTTGTTATCCCAGAGCTTAACGGCAAACTTATCGGTTCTGCACAGCGTGTTCCTACCCCAACAGGTTCTACAACAATCCTTACAGCAGTAGTTGAAGGAAATGTTACAAAAGAGCAGATCAACGCAGCTATGAAAGCAGCTTCTAACGAGTCCTTCGGATACAACGAGGATGAGATCGTATCCAGCGATATCGTTGGTATGAGATTTGGTTCCCTCTTCGATGCTACTCAGACAATGGTACTTCCACTTGAGAATGGCACAACAGAGGTTCAGGTAGTTTCCTGGTATGACAACGAGAACTCCTACACAAGCCAGATGGTTCGTACAATCAAGCACTTCGGAAGCCTTCTGAACGCTTAATTTTCAGCGAACGAGTGTAGAAGAATAGACTCAGAAAGGGTCCGGTCTGAAGAGGACCGGGCCCTTTTTTTCCAAAAGATCAAACAAAAGAATATCTGAGGAAATGACTGTTGACAGAGCGGACAACAATACCGCTCGCCCTTATTGATCTGCTTCCGGCAGAAATAAAAGTTAAGGAGATATAGAAATGCTGAACAAAAAAAGTGTTGATGATATCAATGTAAAAGGACAGAGAGTACTTGTAAGATGTGACTTTAACGTTCCGCTTCAGGATGGAAAGATCACAGACGAGAATCGTCTTGTGGCTGCTCTTCCTACAATCAAGAAACTGATCGCAGACGGCGGAAAGGTTATCCTCTGCTCCCACCTCGGAAAACCGAAGGGAGAGCCGAAACCGGAGCTTTCTCTTGCACCTGTAGCTGTTCGTCTTTCTGAGCTTCTTGGACAGGAAGTGAAATTTGCAGCAGATCCTGAGGTAGTAGGACCAAACGCAAAAGCTGCTGTTGCTGAGATGAAAGATGGCGATGTAATTCTTCTTGAGAATACACGTTACCGTGCAGAAGAGACAAAGAACGAAGATAAGTTCAGCGAAGACCTTGCTTCTCTTTGCGATGTATTCGTAAACGATGCATTCGGAACCGCTCACAGAGCTCACTGCTCCAACGTAGGTGTTACCAAATATGTTAAGACAGCAGTTGTAGGATATCTGATGCAGAAAGAGATCGATTTCCTCGGAAACGCTGTAAATAATCCAGAGAGACCATTCGTTGCAATTCTTGGCGGTGCTAAGGTTTCCAGCAAGATCTCTGTAATCAACAACCTTCTTGATAAGGTAGATACACTGATCATCGGTGGTGGTATGTCCTATACATTCTCCAAAGCTATGGGCGGACATATCGGAAAATCTCTCTGCGAGGATGACTATCTTCAGTATGCACTTGACATGATGAAGAAAGCAGAGGAGAAAGGCGTTAAGCTTCTTCTTCCTGTAGATAACAGAATCGGTGATGACTTCTCCAACGACTGCAACATCCAGATCGTTAAACGTGGTGAAATTCCGGACGGATGGGAAGGAATGGACATCGGAACAGAGACAGAGAAGATTTTTGCAGATGCTGTTAAAGATGCTAAGACAGTTGTATGGAACGGACCGATGGGATGCTTCGAGATGCCGAACTTCGCACATGGTACAGAGGCAGTTGCCAAAGCTCTTGCAGAGACAGACGCAACAACGATCATCGGTGGCGGTGATTCCGCAGCAGCTGTAAATATCCTTGGATATGGCGACAAGATGACACACATCTCCACAGGTGGCGGTGCGTCTCTTGAGTTCCTTGAGGGAAAAGAGCTTCCGGGTGTAGCAGCAGCTAACGATAAAGACTGATAAAAAATAAAGTGTTCCAAGAACACAAAAAAGGAGATAAAACCATGGCAAGAAAGAAAATCATTGCTGGAAACTGGAAAATGAACATGACACCAAGCGAGGCTGTAAAGCTCGTTGAGACTTTAAAACCGCTTGTTGTTAACGACGAAGTTGACGTAGTATTCTGCGTACCGGCTATCGACATCATCCCTGTTGTTGAGGCAGCTAAAGGAACAAACATCCAGGTTGGTGCTGAGAACATGTACTTTGAGGAGAAAGGTGCTTACACAGGTGAGATCGCTCCGGCTATGCTCGTAGATGCAGGCGTTAAGTATGTAGTACTTGGACATTCCGAGAGAAGAGAGTATTTCGGTGAGACAAACGAAGACGTTAACAAAAAAATGCTCAAAGCTTTCGAGCATGGCATCACACCGATCATGTGCTGCGGTGAGACACTTACTCAGAGAGAGCAGGGCGTGACTATGGACTTCATCCGTCAGCAGGTTAAGGTTGGATTCCAGGGTGTTACAGCTGATCAGGCTAAGACAGCAGTTATCGCTTACGAGCCGATCTGGGCTATCGGAACAGGTAAGACAGCTACAACAGAGCAGGCTCAGGAGGTTTGCGCTGATATCCGTAAATGCATCGCTGAGATCTATGATGATGCTACAGCAGCAGAGATCCGTATCCAGTACGGCGGATCTGTAAACGCTGCAACAGCTCCTGACTTATTCGCTCAGGCTGACATCGACGGCGGTCTTGTAGGCGGTGCTTCCCTGAAACCAGATTTCGGAAAGATCGTAAACTACAAATAAGATCCACTTAAAAAGGGGCTTCGGCCCCTTTTTTTATATCTTCTTATAGAAAAAACCAGAAAAACTCTCCCTGACACGGATAGCACAGCCAACAAAAAGCTGCATCTGATCACAGTCAGAGAGAGTTTTTCTTATCTTCAGAGTAAGGATTGTTTTTCACTGAAGCTTTTTCTGTATGTTCGTTCCTTTCGTCAGGCTCGGGAACATGTTCCACAATGTCCTCGATCTCGCAGTGGAGAATGGAACACAACCTGTCTATGGTATAAATTTCAACATTTTTATTTTTTCGAAGTCTGTCCAGAAGTGAACGGGTGATCTGGTAATGTTCATAAAGATCATACTGAGTGATCCCACGCTCCTTCATCGTGACCCAAAATCTGTCATATTTTATCATATATATATCCTGTCCGATTCATCCTTGAATTAATCTTATTATGAAGGTAAAATTGGAATCACAACAGTGTCCTTATATCGACACTACAGAAAGGAGAAGCAATGAGGAAGTTTTTTAAAATCTTAATTTCAGTGGTGATCACACTGTATTTTTCAGCTACCATGTTCTACTGCTTTGTGGCAGGAACACCGGATGGTGGAAAAGGGGCAGTGATCTATATGATGTCAGCAGCAGGCCTGTCGATACTGTTTCCGGCTTTTACCTGCGGCTGCATTCATTACATCCTTTATCTCAGAAAAAAAATGGATGAAAGGCGCAAATGATCAGGATTTATGGTATGATAACAATAAATATCTGGCAGGGTATGTCGTTTCAGAAAACGGTTATCTGATAACGGCAGAAACGCATCAGATGGCTGTGCTGTGATGCAGCCGTTACGTATTATAATAGAAAGAAAGCCTGCAGCTGTGCGTAAGACGCTTATATGATCATTTGTGGAGGATTTTATGGGGAATATTCTGGATTATCTTGACTGGAGAGGAGATATTACCTTTGAGCAGTCACCCTTTAATGAAGTTGACAATCTGATACTGGCGTGTTTTTCCTATCTTGATCTGGATGAGATGGCAGAAGTAAAAAACGGAAATACTCTTTCTGTAGAAGAACTCTTTGCGGCTTTTTCCAGACGGGAAATAAAGAAGGATATGAAAGCAGAAAGTGCATTTCTGCAGAATACACCGGTGCTCCTTGAAAAAATGGCCTGTGCGGAGAGGTTCCGGAAATGTACAGTAGGAGGCTTTGTCAATGAAATCCTTTCCCGTCAGGCTCAGCAGTTTGCGGCAGTGACTATAGGACTGGATGATGGAACCACATATATTTCATTTCGTGGAACCGATGATACCATTGTGGGGTGGAAGGAGGATTTTAATTTAAGCAACGGAGTTGTTCCTTCGCACAGAAAAGCGTTGGAATATCTGGAAACGCATGGAACTTATATACAGTCCATGCTTCGGATCGGCGGTCATTCCAAAGGAGGAAATCTGGCTATGTATACAGCGATGCAGTGCAGTGACATCCTGCAGGAAAAGATTCTTTCTGTCTATGATAATGATGGTCCGGGTTTTCCGGAAGGATTTTTCAGTCACGGAAGAGTGGAAAGGGTTTTGCCAAAAGTCACTCGTATCATTCCCGAGGCATCTGTGATCGGGATGCTGCTCAGCCACCAGAAAGATCCGCTGATCGTAGCCAGTACACAGAAGGGAATCCTGCAGCATGACGCTTTTACCTGGGAGGTAATGGGGCCATCCTTTATAGAGAAAGAAAGTTTGACAAGAAGAGCTGCGGCGTCAGATCGAAGTCTTCACAAATGGATCGACCATATGGATGAAAAGCAGAGAGAGCATCTCATCGGGGAACTTTTTTCTGTGCTGGAAGCAACCGGAGCAGATACCATTTCCCAAATCCAGGAAGGCGGTCTGAAAAGTCTGGCTGCCATGGTGCGCCAGCTGGATAAACTGGAACCACAGTCAAAAGCTATGGTGCAGGAGCTGATCACCGGACTTTTTGGCAGCTGGCTGGAATTGCTTCCTCTGCCGGAACTTGACAAAAAGCGTTTTCTGCCATAACATAGGAGTTACTCTGATAAAATTGGAAAAAACGGAAAGGGGACATCAGAAAATGAACGAAAAAGTCGTAAATGCGGCCCTTCTTGGTCTCGGAACAGTAGGGACCGGTGTATATAAAGTGATCAAAAGCCAGGAGCAGGAAATGACAGCTAAGCTTGGATGCCAGGTAAAGATCACAAAGATCCTGGTGCGTAACCTTGGGAAAGCATCCGGGAAGGTAGATGATCCTTCTGTTCTTACAACGGACTGGGCAGATATTGAGGGAGATCCTTCCATTGATATTGTGATCGAGCTGATCGGTGGGATCGAGCCGGCACGTACTTATATCCTTGCAGCACTGAAAGCCGGCAAGAACGTTGTAACTGCAAATAAGGATCTGATCGCAGTCCACGGAAAAGAGATCCTGGAAACTGCCAGGGCAGCACAGAAGGATTTTCTGTTTGAGGCAGCAGTTGCCGGAGGAATCCCGATCATCAGCCCGTTGAAGAACAGTCTTGAGGCCAACCATGTAACGGAAGTTATGGGGATCGTAAACGGAACTACGAACTTTATCCTTACCAAGATGTCCCAGGAAGGAATGGAATTTTCAGATGCACTTGCGCTTGCTACAGAGCTTGGATATGCAGAGGCAGATCCTACCGCAGATATCGAAGGAATTGATGCAGGAAGAAAGGTTGCCATCCTTGCATCAGTTGCCTTTAATTCCAGAGTTACCCTTGATAATGTTCATATAGAAGGAATCACAAAGATCACAGCAAAGGATATCCGTTACGCAAAAGAAATGGGCTGTGAGATCAAGCTTCTGGGTGTTGCACGCTGTCAGGAGGACGGCGTTGAGGCCTATGTCTGCCCGATGCTGATTCCGGCAGAGCATCCCCTTGCATCCGTCAATGATTCTTATAATGCGGTTTTTGTACACGGAGATGCAGTAGGAGATACCATGTTCTATGGACGTGGAGCAGGTGAGCTTCCTACAGCAAGTGCGGTTGCCGGTGATGTATTTGAGGTAGTTCGTAATATGAAGGCAGATTGCTGCGGAAGAGTAGGCTGCACCTGCTATAAGACACTTCCGGTAAAAGATATGGCAGATACCCATAACCGCTATTTTCTCCGCCTGCAGGTAGAGGACCGCTGCGGTGTGCTGGCTGAGATCCTGGAGCATTTTGCAAAATATCAGGCAAGCGTGGCACAGATCATGCAGAAAGAAAGCAAGAGACCGGATACTGCAGAGGTTGTTGTGATCACTAAACTTGTAAGTGAGGGCGCTTTCTTTAAGGTTAAGGAAGAGCTGGAAAATAGCGCATCTGTAAGAAAGATTTCTTCTATGATCCGTGTATACCAGAAATAATATCTTTCGCGTAAATTTACAGATCAGCCGCATCAGTTGTCAGGAAATTGGAAACAGACAAATTTTTGTCAAAGAAAACGTTGCAAAATTTCTGGATTTTGGTACTATATAAAATGGAAAACAAAAGAATCCTGAATGGTACAGAGAGTTTCAGAATCATTGAAGAGCTGTGCCGGACAGATTTTCGATCAAAGATAAGAAGGGGAAAATTATGAGCAAAAAACCAACAGTTTTAATGATCCTTGATGGATACGGACTCAATGACAGACATGACGGAAATGCTGTATATGAGGCAAAAACACCGGTTATGGACGGACTTATGAAAGATTATCCGTTTGTAAAAGGCAATGCCAGCGGTCTTGCGGTAGGTCTTCCGGACGGACAGATGGGTAACTCCGAGGTTGGTCATATGAACATGGGCGCAGGCCGTATCGTATACCAGGAGCTTACAAGAATCACAAAAGAGATCCAGGACGGCGATTTCTTCAAGAATGAGGCACTTCTTACTGCTATGAAGAACGCAAAAGACAATGATTCCGCGATCCATTTTATGGGACTTCTTTCTGACGGTGGCGTACACAGCCACAATACACATCTCTATGGACTTCTTGAGATGGCAAAGAGAGAGGGACTCAAGAAAGTTTACGTACACTGCTTCCTGGATGGACGTGACACACCGCCTGCATCCGGTAAAGAGTTTGTAGAGCAGCTGGAAGCCAAAATGAAAGAGATCGGCGTTGGTGAGATCGGTGTGATCTCCGGACGTTATTATGCAATGGATCGTGATAACCGCTGGAATCGTGTTGAGCTTGCATATAAAGCTCTTACACAGGGCGAAGGCGTAAAGGGAACAGATGCTGCAGCAGCAGTTCAGGCTTCCTATGATGCTGACAAGACAGATGAATTTGTGCTTCCGACTGTTATCGAGAAAGACGGCAAACCGGTTGCAACTATTTCCGATAAGGATTCCGTTGTATTCTTCAACTTCCGTCCGGACCGTGCAAGAGAGATCACAAGAGCTTTCTGTGATGACGATTTTAAGGGCTTTGAGAGAGCAAAGAGACTGGATACCACATTCGTATGCTTCACAGAGTATGATGATACCATCCAGAATAAGCTGGTAGCATTCCACAAGGTTCTTCTTCACAATACCTTCGGTGAGTACCTTGCAGCTCACGATATGACACAGGCACGTATCGCCGAGACAGAGAAATATGCACATGTTACATTCTTCTTCAACGGTGGTGTTGAGGAGCCAAACAAAGGAGAGGACAGAATCCTTGTAAAATCCCCGAAGGTTCCGACCTACGATATGCAGCCGGAGATGAGCGCACCGGAGGTTTGTGAAAAGCTTGTAGAGGCGATTAAGTCTGACAAGTATGATGTGATCATCATCAACTTTGCTAACCCGGATATGGTTGGCCATACAGGTGTTGAGGCAGCTGCGATCAAGGCTGTTGAGACTGTTGATGCGTGTGTCGGTAAGGCTGTAGAGGCGATCAAAGAGGTTGACGGACAGCTCTTTATCTGCGCTGACCATGGTAACGCAGAGCAGCTTGTAAACTATGAAACAGGTGAGCCATGGACAGCTCATACAACTAACCCGGTACCGTTTATCCTTGTAAACGCAGATTCGAAATACACACTTCGTGAGAACGGATGTCTTGCAGATATCGTTCCGACTCTGATCCAGCTTATGGGTATGGAGCAGCCGAAGGAAATGACAGGAGAGTCTCTTCTTGTTGAGAAATAAATAAGTTTCACGTGTAAAGGGCAAACTTCATTATCCTGAAAAAGGTAAAAATGATTAGCGTCCAGCTGAAAAAATTAAACCTTGAGATATGGGAATTTTACTCATATCCCAAGGTTTTTTAATTTTCCCACATAGTAAAAACCCCGAAAACACGGTGATTTTCAAATAAAATATTGATTTTATTTAGTTTCCCGATTGCTGAAATCAGCAAAGGGAGCAGATTTGAGAAAAATGAATAAGGATAATTTGAATTGTCCTTTCGAGGATAGTCAACTTTTTCAAAAACATAGAGAAATTTCCCAAGTTCATTTTTGGGAAGCTCAAAATCCTTGAAAAATGGCACTTTTCTACAAATCCATTTCCCGAAAACAACTCCCAAATTCATTTTTGGGACTCCAAATCTTACTTTTGGGAAAATTTTTGGGAACTAAGTAAAATCGGGAAAGGTGGGAGAAAATGCGGAAAAAATCATTCAAAGGACGTTGCGAAAAACGTATGCTTTCCAAGTGCAGCAGCATATGTCGTACTTATGATCCAATCCAAACTAGCTATGCGGAAATCCTTGAAAACGATCCCGACATAGTAGAAATTCAATGTAATGTCATTTTGGAAGATTTAGAAGACGGAGTGTACATGTCTGACTTCCTATGTACAAAAACCAATAACGAAAAAATGGTAAGAGAGTGTGTGCAAAGAAAACACTTAATGAAGCCATTAACAGTGAAATTACTGGATATATCAAGAGACTATTGGTTAGAACAGGGTATTGAGGATTGGGGGTTAGTAATCAATGAAGAATAATTGCCTTTTAAGAAACGACAACAACATCATAAGAATACTGGATCAGCAGCCAGATAAAAAACTGATAATTGACTGCATAAAACAGACAATGCCAAAATGGGTAAAAACCGAAAACATCAGCTCATTTTTGCTTTGTACAGAACAAGAATTACTCAGTATCACAAATAAAAATATCAAATCTATGGAATCGTTTGATGCGGATAGTCGAAAATTCATTCATGCGCATTTTTCTTTGATTGCCGGAATTCTGCCATTCATTGCAGATAACGCAAAGAGAAATCAGATGATTGAGAATATTTCTGAAGAAATGCATGTAAGCAAACAAACGATACGTCATTATTTATGTCTGTATTTAATATACCAGGACATATCTGTATTAGCACCCAAACAGAAAAAAGAAAAAGAGCTTTCCAAAGATGAGAAAAACATGAGGTGGGCACTTAACAAATTCTTCTATACTAGAAATAAAAATAGCTTACAGACAGCATATACCCTAATGCTGAAGCAGAAGTATTGTGAGGCGAATGGAGAACTGCTGCCAGAATATCCGACCTTCAATCAATTCAGATATTTTTACAGAAAAACAAAAAGTATGCAGACCTATTATATTTCAAGGGATGGGCTGAAAAGCTATCAAAGGAACAACCGCCCATTAACCGGCGATGGTGTACAGCAGTTTGCGCCGAATGTCGGAGTGGGTATGTTGGATGCAACCATTTGTGACATTTATCTTGTGGATGATGCCGGAAATCTTGTAGGAAGACCAGTGTTTACAACTTGCATAGATGCTTATAGCAGCTTGTGTTGCGGTTATTCATTGACATGGGAAGGTGGCATGTACAGTTTAAGAAATCTGATGATAAATGTTGTCACAGACAAGGTGGAATGGTGCAAAAAACATGGAATCATCATAGATAAAAACGAGTGGAATAATAGCCAACTTCCGGGTGTATTGGTTACGGATATGGGATCGGAATATAAATCAGAGAACTTTGAACAATTGGCAGAGTTGGGAGTTACAATAACGAATCTTCCACCATACCGACCAGAATTAAAAGGATCAGTGGAGAAATTCTTTGATTTGGTGCAAGGATATTATAAAAAGCATCTCAAAGGAAAAGGCGTTATAAACCCGGATTTCAGGGAAAGAGGATCGCACGATTATAGAAAAGATGCATGTTTGACTATAAAAGATTTTGAGCGTGTAATATTGCGTTGCATCATCTTTTACAATTCCAAACGTATTATAGAGAATTTCCCATATACAGATCAGATGATTGAAGAAAATATATTGCCGTATGCGAATCGTATATTTGAATGGGGGAAAAATCAACCTGGTGCAAATATGATTTCCGTTAAAAAGAACGAGGTTATTTATTCTCTGCTGCCTAGAACAATCGGTAAGTTTACCAGGTACGGTCTGAAGGTCAATAAAATGAGATATCATTGTGAAGGATATACAGAAGAATATTTGAGCGGTGGCGAAATCAATGTAGCATATAATCCTGATGATGTAACAACAGTGTGGGCATTGATTGGCGGTCAGTATGTGACGTTTGACCTTGTAGAAAGGCGATATAACGGCAAAAATATAGAAGAAGCACAAATACTCAGGGGCAGTCAGAAAACGCTTATATCGGGCGAAAATAGAAAGAGTACGCAAGCCCAGATTGACCTTGCACGCTATATAGAAACCATTGCAAATAATGTGTGCTATAAGTCAGACGTAAAAGTGAAGGATGTTCGCCAAACACGAAAATATGAGACACAGAGAGCGCATATAAACTTTGTAAAGGACGGTGAATAAGATGAGAAAAATTGAAGATATCACAGACAATTTACCGCCGATGTTATCGGGAAAAGAGCTAATATCCGCTTTAAGTGTTCTGCCAGAGTATAATCCAGAGATTGTAAATGCAAGTGCAGCAGAGCGGTTAATGGCACTATCTGATATATATAGAATCTATGTTCCGTCAAAGATGTCGCAGGAAATATACAGTAAATTGTACCTTGCTTTAATACGATCACTGCAGAAAAAATGCACAAGTGCCGTTATGCAACAGCAAAGAGAAAATTTCAAGGCAATGCAGCATAAATCCTATAACGGTGGGATTATCGGCGGTTCAGATTCATTTTCGATTATTGGAAGTTCCGGGATAGGGAAAAGTGCATCTGTTTTCCGGGCGATTCAGGTAACGACAGATAGCGAAGTAATAGAAACGGAAAATCCATATGCAAAGATTATTCCTGTTTTGGTCGTGCAAACTCCGTTTGATGCATCCACAAAAGGGTTAATGCTGGAAATTTTGAGAAGAGTTGATGAGATTCTGGGATCGAAATACTATGAAAACGCACATAGAAAGAAATCAACAACAGATACTTTGATTGGTTGTGTGAGCCAGATTGCGTTGAATAATATCGGTTTATTGATACTTGATGAAATACAGAATGTATGCAATTCAAAAAATGGAAGAAATTTGGTTGGAAGTATTACACAGTTAGTCAATAATTCCGGCATTAGTATTTGTTTTGTCGGCACGCCGGAATGTAAAGAGTTCTTTTCTAAGGCGATGCATCTTGCTAGAAGAACAATGGGGCTGCAATATGGCTCTATGGAATATGGAATAGAGTTTATTGCATTCTGTAAGATAATCTTTCAGTATCAGTACATGGAAAGACATGTAGAAATCACAGATAAGATTATTGAATGGCTGTATGAACATTCAAACGGCAATGTATCTATGGTGGTAGCGATTTTGCATGATGCACAGGAAATCGGCATTCTTGCAAGTGAGAAAGAGTTGACATTGGATTTATTGGAAAAGGCATATAACAATCGTATGGAGCTACTGCATGATTATGTAGAATTCGCAACGATACAGAAGCCTCAGAAAACAACCAGAAAGAAAAAGAATAAGCAACAATCAAACGGCGATTTCTCCGTAAACAATAACATCAAAATCGCAGATCTTGTTAAAGAAGCAAAAGAGAGTGGAGCAGATATAGTTGAACTGCTAAAGAAAAATTTGACAGTTGTGGAGGTGTCCGTATGATCTTATATTTGCCGGAAATATATGAAGACGAAACAATGTTCAGTTATCTTTCAAGGGCATATGAAAAAGGCGGTTATATATCACAGATTCAGGCGTTGGGAGAATTTCTAAAAATCCGAATGAGAGAAGACTGGAATTTGTATTTTGCAATAATCTGTCTACAGAGATTATTGATTATCTGACAAAAAATTGTAAGTGGGAAACCTTTTTACGGAATCATACGTTGTGTAATTATTATGGGCGATACTTAAAAATTGCAAAAAGAAGGGAAGCAATGCAAGCACTTACGCTTCTAAAGGGGAATTATGTTAATTTATTTTCGATTACCCCTATTCGGGACAGAACGGAATATTTGAAGTATTGTCCGATGTGTGTCAAGGAGCATAGAGAAAAATATGGAGAGACATACTGGAATCGGATTCATCAAGTGCCGGAAATCAAAGTATGTCCAAAACATAAATGCAGATTACTTAATAGTACGGTTATATATGATAGGCATAAAGTGTCTGGTTTTGTAACGGCTGAATCTGAAATCACAAATTTAGAATCAGAGAAAGGAACAGAATTAGAATCAAAACTTGCAGAGTATATTGAGGCAATGGTTCGCACACCTGTAAAAATATATGCTAATTTGCAGCCGGGCGAATTTCTTGTGTCGCAAATGAATAATACGCCGTATTTATCGAATAGAGGGCAAGTTATAAATATAACGATTCTATATGAAAAGATGATGGAATTTTATGAAAGTCTGGATAACGGGATTTCTATGAAGTGGCAGATTTCAAAGGTGTTACATGGAGAGAGAATAAATCCGTATGAGATAATTCAAATAGGAGTATTTCTGGGCATTCCGGTAAAAGAGCTAATGGAATGCAGATTGCCATTTAAAAAGCCGGAAGAGGATTTTGACGATAGAGTTATTGAAATGCTTCGTAGTGATATAAGCGCATATCAAATATCAAGAGATTTAGGGGTGTCTAATGCACTTATCAATTTAATTAGGAGCAAACACGGAGTTCCGAATTATAAAGATGATAGATATGTCACAAACAAACGGAACAACAAAGAACAGAAAGTAACTGAATTAAGAAAAATATGGATCAAGACAATGGCACAATATCCAGGATATACATATACACAAATATGTAATATGTCAGAATACAAATCAGAGTTACACTGGTTGAGAAGGAATGATTATGAATGGACGGAGAGATTTTATCCGAAAGCAAAAGAGAGTCGGGTAAAAATCGAACGGATTAAAAAATTGGATAATGAGTATTATCCCAAAATGGAAACTATCATTTCTGAATATAGGGAAAAGGATGGAGAGATGCCAAAGCGGATCACGTTAGGAGCAATAAATAGGGCAGCAGGGTTGAATAATCGGGATTTATATAACATGAAAAAATGCAGAAAAATAGTTGAAAAGTATGAAGAAACTCAAGAAGGATTTTGGGCGAGAAAAATATTCTGGGCAATTTCTATTATTGAAAAAGAGGGAAAGGCGTTGACTTGGAATCATATACATAAAAAAACACATATAAGTGCATCAAATTTTCAAGCTCATGATAAATATTTCAGAGAAAAATTAGGTGATGAAGTTATTGACGCAATCAGTCCGAGGTAGAGAAATATTTTAAAAAGTATCAAAACAGAAGAGAATCATAGTATAGCTTCTGTTATCCTGTGCTATAATAAAACAATAGTTACCAGCACGACAAAGAATTTTGCCAAATGGCATAGGAGGGATTGGATGAAAGCACATAAAGTTCCAGCAACATATTTTTCTTCATGGAAAACGCCGGGAACAAAACACAGTTTTTATGTTTTTTATAAATCTGATGTAAATAAAAAAGGAAATAGTAAAAGTTACAAAGATGTTGATAACATAACTCAGGAGCACGCCTACTTTATGGAAGAAGATTTCTATTATTTAGATATAAAAAAAGTTCCTGGATTATTGTATAAACTATCAGATGAAATCAATGATTTTTTGCAAGAGCGAGATTATAAGATCGAATGCCCGGATTTTCTGGCAGAAGATAAGGAAGCAGAGGCAGAGTACCCAATTATTGAAATAAAAAATTATGATGACCTTATGCGTTGTTGGAGAGATATAGATAAATGGATGATTAAAGATACGGATGGTAAAGCTATTGAAAATGATATGTTTTCAAGGGACTTACATGATTATCTATTTGAAAAAATTGGGATAATTGTTGAAGAAACGTATTTTGCAAATAATTTAGAACCCAAATGGAATAACATCAAGAAAGAAATAGAAAAACAAAGAAAATTAGGTGATGATTTTTGCTTAAGTAATAAAGCGGATTTCCTAGAATTTTTTGTTATTCAATATCTTAGAGTGAATGATTTTATGACGGATGATATTGAACCTGTAGTAAACATGTTTAAAGAGGTATTTTCTTCTATGGGGTTTGAGAATCCTGAATTAGAGGAAATGAAAGAAGATGGGTTGTTAGCGTCGGAATCCTTTTTTTATGGAACATTATTGGATGTTGCAAGGGGAGAGAAACAACGACTTCAGAAGTATATAGATTCGATAGAACAAAATTATGTTATGGATTTGCTTAAAGCAGAAGACGGCGTTTCTTTTATAACATCTACATCACCGTGTGTAGTTATGAAAATGATTGGAAAGTTTAAAGTTGAAATGGTTTTTCCAGTATCGCCAAAATATTGTATTCGATTTATCGGAAAGTCCAGTGTGAATAATAGAAGTGGAAAATTTTTTGAAGCTACATCGGATGAGGTTAAATGTATAAATCGAAAAATTATTTCTGAATCAAAAAATATTGTCATAAGTGAATCAGAAAATATATCTGATAGAATCTAAAGCGAGAACATTTTTAGGTGGTTTAAGCGTCTAAGTGATAAGGGCTGAATTTGACTAAGTTAATAAAGGTAAAAATAAGGCTGCAGATTTTGTTCTACAGCCTTATTAAAGTGAAGTATAATCATTGACTTACATGTGAGTTTGTAACGGAGATAAGAACATTCAACTCTTTTTGTAATCTGTGTTGCAGTAAAATTTCGGCACTTTTTGATAAAGTGGGTTGTTTCATTAGCTGGTCGGCAGCAGCTTGTGCGTTAGTACCATAGATAATCGTTTCACCGAAATTCGGACTGGGGATTTTTATAACATCCTCTTCAGCTTTTATTGCAATTTGCTCTAATTTATTGTTTCGTTCTTCACTGGCAGGAAAGTACACCTTCCGATTGTGAGGAATGAATTCTACGGAATATCCTAAAAGTTCTGCAATTTCGACTACCTCTGAAAATTTTATTGTTTCTCTGGCAAGTTTATTTGTTATGTTTTGGGCTGTAGTAGGAGTATCTGGGTGGTTTGTATTCATCTTTTCCACAACCTCTTTTAAAGTATATCCATTCATGGCAAGGAAAGATTTGAAAAAGCGGGAGGGAAAGAGATGTGTATAGTGTATGGATATTGCAGGGTAAGCCGAGCTAAACAGAAGGTTCAAAGACAGATAGATAATATTAAAGCATATAATCCTGATGCTGTAATTATAGCAGAAGCATTTACGGGAACTAAGATGGATCGTCCAAAATGGAGTAATCTTTATAGAAAAGTAAAGTGCAATGATACTATTATATTTGATGAAGTAAGTCGAATGTCAAGAGACGCAGAAGAAGGATTCAAAGTATATAAAGAATTGTATGAACGTGGAGTAAACCTAATATTTTTGAAAGAATCAACATTAAATACAGAAAATTTCCGAAAAACAACGCAGATTGCAATGACTGATACCGATGTAGATTTGATATTAGAAGGCGTTAATAAATATTTGATGAAACTTGCTGAAAATCAAATCAAATCGGCGTTTGAGACTGCACAGCACGAAGTGGATTTTTTACACAAGCGAACGTCAGAAGGTGTGCAACGTGCAATTGCAGAAGGAAAGAGAGTTGGAATTGAAAAAGGACGAAAGCTCGTAACCAAGAAAAGTATTGAAAAGAAAGAAATCATAAGAAAACATTGTAGGGATTTTGGTGGATCACTTAATGACAATGAGTGCATGGTAATGACGGGGTTGTCAAGAAATACCTATTACAAATACAAAAGGGAATTGAAAGGGCAAGGATAAAACAACCTTGCCTTTTCTATCTCTTATATCGGGGGATATAATTACATTTTTGCAGTGCATCTAGGCGTGAACAATCTGCTACGAGGTCTATCTTAGTCTACTATATAAAATTTTGATCTCGAACAATTTTTATTCTTGAATTGCAGTTACAAGTCCATCTTCCAGATATATGTATTTAGTTTTAGAGGATGAGCGATATACCCATTGCTCTCTGACACCGTATTTGGTTGTGGTTTTATTTATATCGGAAGGATCACCCCAAGTGGAATTTTTTACTTCGGCAGCGGTCATTCCGATTTCGGGATCACGCTTTGGCTCTTCTGTGGTAGTCGCTTTTTCATTGGATTCATTATTTTTAGGCTTAGATTTGTCAAACTGTTCTTGTTTCTCTGTATTCCAAGCTATACCGGCTCCGTTTCTAAGTAATCTGAAGGCATAATCGCTTTTTCCTTGATAATTGGTTATACCGTCTGACACGGGAATAGCTTCACCGAATAGCTCTTCTAATTTATTACTTATATTAGAATACTCATCGCCCTGAATATATTCGTTATCATCAAGAGAAAGAGTAATATTAGTGATTGTTGAATTATCCCATCCGAGGAAAATGGAAACAGTTCCAGTATTGTTATATAAAGAACTTTTTCCAACACCTTGAATAAATGATTTAGAATCCCATTGGGTTAAATCTAGTCCGATTTCAGAAATATTTTGACCAATGTATTTCGTACATTCAATAAAATCATCTGGTAAATCAGGAATGGTGAGTTCTACTTCGGGATCGGCAGTAGGTTCAGAAGATGCAATCATTTCATTTTTACTTTCGGTGGCAGTTGTGTCGGCTGTAGATTCTGAAAAAGTTTCGCTTACAGAAGTAGCAACATCTGTTGGTGTTGAATCTGCATCAGAAGTGCCACATCCAGACAAAGAAATGATTATACAAAATATAAAAAAATAAAGAAAAGATTTTTTGTGCATGTTATTATTTACCTCATTAGTATATACTCGTGTTTGTACGGATTACTTTCTAAGTTATAAGAAAAAAGCGTACATTTTATAAATTATTGTATTTAGATAAATGCAGATCGGTTATAATCGCAAGTTTATCTGAATCATTAGCAAGATATAAGCAATCATTTTCTTTTTGCAGCTTATAATTTCCACCTTTATTCCAATGTAAATATCTATGATGATTCGGACACACAACAATCATGTTTCCTGGACGGTCTAAAGAGCCTTCTTCGTCCACACCTTCGGAATTAGGGATTATGTGATGAACTTCTACATAATATCCGTCTAAGGTTTCTATGTTAAAGTAATTATTTTTTTGACAGAGCTGGCAGCGAAAACCATATTCTTTTTTTAGGCGTGAAATGATTTGCTGATTTCTTGTGTAGTGTTCTTGTGTAACTGTTGCCTTATCACGTTCTTTCTCGTAGATCTGCGATATTTCTTCAAATATGTCTGGCTTTTTAAGTGTATGACGATTTTGCTGGAACTGAAATTCAGGATATTCAAAAGCTCTTACCCATATTTCGTAAGATTTTTTGATTCGATTTATTTTGTCTCTCAGGTTACGAGGGGATAAATCGGGATCTTTTAGCAACAGCTTTGTAGTTAAATCATTATATAAAAAAGATTCTTTATCGTTTACAGAGTGAATTAAATGGAATAAACCACTATCACGGAGTTTATCAGCAGTTAAGGTCTTCTTTTTTCCGCTCTTTTTTTCATATTCGTTGCAAAATTCTTTTATCTTATGTATTACATGTCCAAAACGTAAGGGTTCATTATAAATATTATTTTTTACTGTACCAATTCTTCGACGAATAACATAATCATTATCACAAAGTGGTTCATGGCAGACTTGACCATTACTTTTGGAAAGAATATATTCTGTTTGCTCAGAACAATATTTACATAATTCTAATACTTTGTCGTTAGCAGAATATTTTAAACCTGGATATATTGCACTAAATATAATGTGGTTTTCATAATCAACCATTTCTTTTTTTAATTGTACAATTTCTTCATTTTCTAATCCTAAATAACACAGACGTATGATTAACTCTTTGGATGCCGCAACTGTTTTTTCGGAGCTATCAATTCCCTCGTAAACAATATTGAGCATGTCATCTAATTCATTTCCATTTAATAAATATTTTTCACGGAATATAGTTCTTTTATCTATGTCATAAGAATGAATCCGATCTATATAATTGATGCTAAAAATGGTTTTTCCATTGGAAATACACCAATTTATATATGTCTTTAATAAACTTTTATCAGAAGCAATATCGTTTGTACCTGTTTTCTGGGCAAAAAAATCAATGAGTTCTTCTTTATTAAAGTCACAGATATCCTTTTGATAATAATTCTCTAAGGATTCAGAAGCATTGAAAATTCTTTGCGTTGACCTTTGAGAATTAAAATTTGATATTTCTGATAAATATAGTTCTTTTTGAAATTGATTATACATTTCCCTGTTTTCCCCTACATATTTGTGCTGATAGCTTAGTAATCTATCTTGCCTAAAAAGTGCGTATGTTAGAACAATGGTGCTTATGTCTGTACTATTTAATTCTAATCTGGTGATAAACTTAAGTCAACATGTTAGTCCAAGATCTTTGAACTAAATAATAAATATTAGTATTTATCGGAAAGGAGGTAAGAGGATGACTTTTAATCAATGTGGCTTTCAGGAGCGCATCAGATTATTAAGAAAGCAAAAAGGCTACACACAGCAGCAGTTGGCTGATATATTCCATCTTTCCAAATCGAATATAAATTACTATGAAAAATCGACAAGAGCACCTTCGCCAGATACGTTTATAAAATATGCGGATGAATTTAATGTGACAATAGATTTTTTATTTGGTAGGGAAAAGTCACCAGACAATATGGTTGATGTAAGCGGATTAACAAAGCAGGAAATTTCTATAATTGAAAATATGATTGATACATTGCGGAAAAAGAATAAGTAAATGATTAGAGTCTGTTTGTTCAGGCTCTTTTTTTATGGGAGAAGATATGATTGTAAGACAGGATTACGAAATTATATTAAAAAAAATTACTATTATATAGAAACGAAGGAAAGTAATGCTTGCCCCGATTGTAATGAAAAAATGAAAGTGCGAGATAGCAGGAAAAGAATAATTTTAGATGAATGCGGAGAAAAATATATTTTTAGTTTGAGGAGATTTTAATGTAGTACATGCAAAAGTATTCACTTAGAATTACCAGATTGCATAATTCCACGCAAAAGATATTCAAGAAATGCTATAAACATAGTTGTAAATGAAAAATGCGATTATTATATTATGGATCAAAGCACAATCTATCGTTGGACACACCCGTTCTGCAATGACAAGGAGATAGCAGATTGATATGATATGAACCTGGGAGGTGTCATTGTGAAAAGAAAAAAATCTATCCTTATTATAGTTTGTTTTTTGTTACTACTGCTTTTTGCATTCATTTTTTTCTTTGGTCGGCAAGGAAAAATAGATAATCCTTTATTGCCAATTGATGAATTGGCAGAAAATTGGAAGGGAAATCAAGACTTACCGAGTAACGGGGAAAATAAAGAAATTGAAATTCCTGGATTTAAAACCCTTGTATTTTATGCAAATCAAACAACTCAAAAAGTTAACTTGTACAATCCAGAGAATAATGATTGCTTATTCAAGCTGAAACTTTATGCAGATGATAGCCAAATATGGGAGTCCGGTTACATTAAACCAAATGATGGTTATTATGATATTGAACTAAATGAGCCGTTGAATATTGGAGAATATGCCGGAAAACTCCTGTACCAATGTTACAAAGAGGATGGAACGCAGCTTAATAGCGCAGTAGTAAGTTTTAAATTAACAGTGAAGGAACAATAGCATGAAAAAAGTTTTTACGGCAATACTTTGTATGGGTATGCTAGTGGTAGGATCGACTACAGCATATGCACAGGACATAGGTTCTTTTGGAGATGGAGGATTTGGCGATACAGCAACCTCTACAATGACTTACGATATCGACAGCACATATATAGTATCTATTCCAGCTACTATCAACATGAATCAAGAAAATAAGCTCACATCAAATATGATGGATATAAAATCAAATGAGCTTGTAGAAGTGTATACAGATCCAACAGTTCAAATGACGAATAAAAATAATATGGAAGCAGCACCGATGGATATGGAAATTGTAACGTCTAATACAGATCTTACTTATAACGGAAGTCCTATAGTTGCACAGTTTATGCAAGGAGCTATGGAAAGCAGCATGATATTCTGGGGAAAACGTCCAGATGCGCAGGGATCAGCAGGACATTATGAAGGAACTTGTGAATTCCATATTCGTATTCGAGAGATGAACTAATTATAAATAAATAGCATAATACAAGGGAGGGCGTGCCAGTGTTGGTATGCCCTTTTAATGTTAGGAGCGAAAGGATAGGTATATTGAATGCTATAGCAAGGATTTAGTAGAAAGGTATAGTTATTTATGTTACTATAAAATATATGCTAAAAACGAGAGTTTTGTATTTAAAAGGAAGTGACTAATATGTGGGAAATTAACTGGAAAAAGTTTGAAATAAAGAATCCAAAAGCAACAGAAGCATTTGAAACATTGTGTTATTTTTTGTTTTGCCGTAAATTTAATATTACAGAAGGAATTCGGACAGACTTTAATCAAGTTGGTTTGGAAACAGAGCCGGTGAAAGATTCAAATGGAGAATACTGGGGCTTTCAATCAAAATTTTTTGATAAAAAAATAAATTATAATAATATTGCTTCATCTATAGGGAAGGCATTGGAACACTATTCGGATTTGAAGCATATAATTATTTATTTAAATCAAGAGGCGCAAACATCCTGTAAAAATGCACAAGCTATAGAAAAAAGATGTTTGAAAGCTGGTGTATCTGTGGAATGGTTTTTGCCAGAGAATTTTAAAATCAGTTTAAATAATGTGAAAAATCGAGATTTAGCAGAATTTTATTTTGGTGAGACAGATGCAATACGAGTATTATCTGATAGTAAAGATATAAGACTTAATACATTGTTGCAGTCTAAAGAGTATGTTGAATTAAAATTGCAAAAGCAAACTAAAAGTATAAAAATAAGCGATTACAGCAATGAAATAATGAAGTCAGCATATAAATTGCACCTTTTTTCTGGGGCAGCAGGATCGGGAAAAAGTGTTTGTATGCGAAAATTATTTAATATTTATGGTGGATTTGAATGTGAAAAAGAAGAGGAACAGCAAAAAGTAATAAATGAAACGGGTGCATTATGTATATTTGTTAGCCTTAACAAAACGTCGTTGGACTCACTAGAGAATATTATTTATGCATATAAAAATTTCTATTCACTTAATAATCAATATAATAAATTTATATATTTGCTTGATGGATTAGATGAAGTTCCAAACAGTTCCATAACGGGAACAATATTATTTATCGAGGAACTTCTGGAAAAAGAATCAACCAAAAAGGTTATTATATCTAGCAGATTGTCGAGTAATAATAAGATTGTGTTAAAAACGACATTTTCGGATGTGTCAGAATATACAATTGAAAATCTGGAACAGAAAGAAATTGAGGAATATTTTAAAAATAAGAACGATGAAAAAAAGACAGAGAGATTGAAGGAGTTACATAAAAAAATTCCTCATTTGTACGACAATGTAACCGATATATTGACGCTTGCGATGCTTTGGAAATATATTTTTCAAATAACAGATGCGAATGTTTTTCCCGAACTGATGGAATTAAGTGTGAATGCTACATTAGATGATATTCATCATAGAAAAAATTTAGATACATTAAATTTACCAAATCCAAAAGAAGCAGAAATTATAGAATTAAATAAAAAGTTGGCATTTTATTTGTTTGAGAACGATCAATTTAGCTTTAATCAACAGCAATTGAATAAAGTAATAGGTGAAACATTTCCAAGGTGTGATTATAAATCAGTAAATGAAATTGCTGGATATTTGGCAGATAATTTTTTTGATTCGTCAATTACAGATAACATGCAGACATATGCATATCGTCATAGACGATTTTTGGAGTATTTCACTCTTTTGTCTATTGAAAATAAAATACAGAAGAATATGAATTACTTGCGAGAAAAAAAGATTATAATAAATCAGGATTTATTTGATAATATGTTGATCCCATATTTGCACAGTAAGGCGATAAAAAATCAAGATTTACCCTTATCTTTTGAAGCAGGCTTATTTAATGTGTATATGGGAAATGATAAGGCATGGGGAGTAGAAAAGAATTTTTACTATTGGTCGATTTGGATTGTTTATGCGATTGCTGCATTACCAGATCACATTTTTCAAAATTTAGTAGAAGATAGTAGTCTTCCGATTTCTAATTTCTTTACTTTGATGCCAGAAAAGTTAATCTCTATCGCCAGAGAAAATGATAAACCAAAATACAATTCAGATTTCAACCAATATTATTTGAATTTTGTGCTTCTTATTTCATTACTACATAAGTTCCAAAAGAATGAATGGTTGAATAAAATGCTGGCGAAATATGATGAGTTTAAAGAAATTTGTATGGAAAAAGGAATTCTCTTCAACACTACATCAAATAAAGAAAATAATTTAGTGTGGGAAAGTATTTTTTATATAGAAACCGTTATCTATAGCGAGAGTATAGATAAATATGCAGATTTCTTTATTGAGAATGTCAATGGGGAAATAGATTCAATCATGAAAGAATATGTAGGTACAGAAATACATGCTGCAAGAGGATTCTATTATAATTTATTGCTTTTTCATCCAAAGAAATGTACGGAGATTATTTCACGAATGAGTATGAATCAAATAAGTTTATTCATATTTGCAGCAGTGAAAGCAGAGTGCTTACCTATAATTTATGAAAATTCTGAAATTGAAGAAGCTCTTACTAAAAAATTGAATTGCGTTATAGAAGGATCAGGGTTAGGAACAACATTATGTTTAAGCATGAAAAAAATGCTAGGAGGTACATTATCAGAGATTGAAAAAACGGAAGTGTCTTCTTATTTAAAAGAAAATCCTTTTAGGGAAACTTCCGTCTTTTGGAAGGAATGTTCTGATGCGACTGGATTTATTTTATCAATATTTGATGATCTAATAGATATTGTTCCGATCGATTCGAGTATGAGACAATATATTGAGGCGTATAAGAAATACATGAGTCTGTTGGAAAATAAGATTACAATTTCAGGATTTGTTAGTGCGGTAAGAGATTATTTGAATAGAAAATCGAATGCGATTTATTGTATACGGATTTTATTAGGCAAAGCGTTAGCTGTATGCTCAGACGATGATCTTCTGATCAAAGGAACAATGGATTATTTAAATTATAATATGAAAAACGGTGGATTATATATAGTTTATCATATGATGAAGTTACATAATCTGAACAGATTTAAAAAATTAGCAACTAATTCTGTACTAAAGGTGTTGAATGATCCTGAAAACTATCGGGATATAGGCTACGAAAGCACAAGTGATGTAATGTTTATGTTAGCATTTATTATTTCTGAAATTGATGAGAAAGTTTCCTGTGAAATATTATTGCAAGGAATTTGCAATGGAATGCTACGTATGAATGAAAGAAAAGATACTATTGGAGATTACAAACTATTAGAAGGATTGGAGGAACTTCTTAAAAATAACTGGCTTTCGGAACAACAATTGAAAGAGTATTTAGATCGAATTGTTTTAATTGCAAATAAAATGGATATATATCATATAGATAATGATGTTCATGGACAACTTATAGAAATGCTCTTAAAATATGATTTTGAAATGGCTGAATATTATTATAGAGAAATAGAAGGAAAGATAGGGATTTATAATGAAATCCATTTTCGATTTGCTGAAGGATTGGCATATAGAGGTAGAAAAATAGAAGATATTGAGAATGTTCTCTATAATATGGTAGATTCTTATGACAATTATTTTGGTAAATTAGGAAAAGAAGGAAATGACTACAAAATAAGAATATATCTTTATCTTGCAACGTGTGATTTTTATTCGGAAAATGAAAAAAATGAATGTTTTAAAAAGGTGTGTGAAGAATTAGAACATTTAGAGGAGAAAGGATGGGAGAAAGAACTAGGTTCTGCGGAATATGAAATTTATGTAGATTTGTGTAATAAATATGATATGGAAAATGATGTACACAAGGCTAAAGAATATAGTTTTGATTCTGTAGAAAAAAGAAATGAACTGAACAGCTTGAATGAGATCAAAAAGGTAAAATCCATTGATGAATTAAAAGCGTTTATAGAAAAAATGAATCAAGAAATCAGAGTTGACAATTTAGAAAGCAATCAGATGCTTGTACAAAAATGCATTGATTTAAACGGAAATATAAATGATATTTTGAACCTGATGAAAAAGCAATATTATCCTAGTTCTATAAATGGTTCAGCAAATGGCATGAATTTTTGGATGACGGTTGTGGCAGCATTACAAAATCCGAAAGCAAAAGGAAGTATGATGAGATATCTTCTGGAGCAGGGAGGTGGTCATGATGGCTTTAGTGAACTAATTAAGGTATTTGGAGAAATGAAAAATAAGAACATATGCATAAGAACATTTAATATAATGCTTAATTGTGTGGAATTTTTGCTGTATGATTAAAAGCGATAAAACATTGAAATTTGTATAAAAATTAGCTATAATATCATAGCAAGGTTTATACTATGTAAAGGGCAAACTTCATTATCCTGAAAAAGGTAAAAATGATTAGCGTCCAGCTGAAAAAATTAAACCTTGAGATATGGGAATTTTACTCATATCCCAAGGTTTTTTAATTTTCCCACATAGTAAAAACCCCGAAAACACGGTGATTTTCAAATAAAATATTGATTTTATTTAGTTTCCCGATTGCTGAAATCAGCAAAGGGAGCAGATTTGAGAAAAATGAATAAGGATAATTTGAATTGTCCTTTCGAGGATAGTCAACTTTTTCAAAAACATCACGGAATCCCGGCAGATTTTTACGGATCTGCCGGTTTTTTTTTATCCGATTGTTTCTGTTTCCACACATGAAAAAAAATTTCAAAATCATCTTGTAAAATCATTCCATTTCAACTATAATCCCTCTGATACATAAAAACAGGTAACTTTTGAGTAACTGTAAAGTTACAGAAAGAATAATAAAAAGAATAACAAAAAGCAGCACAAAGTTTATGAACGATCAAATTAAATGGGGGGAAGGAAGATTTCATGAAAACAGACATGACGCAGGGAAAACCGGTAAAAGTGCTCCTGGGATTTACGATCCCGGTATTTATCGGTAATGTATTTCAGCAGTTCTACAATATGGTAGATGCGGTGGTTGTAGGAAAATTTGTAGGAACAAAGGCACTGGCGGCAGTTGGCTCAACAGGAACTATCATCTTTTTGATCATAGGCTTTCTTCTGGGACTTACTGCCGGTTTTACCGTACTGACTGCACAGAAGTACGGTGCGGGAAAAATGGATGAGATGCGTCAGACCGTGGGAAATGCACTGATCCTGACAGCGCTGATCTCGGCAGTGATGACAGCAGTCAGCATGACAGGTATGCATGCACTTCTGAAATTTATGCACACGCCGGATGATATTTTCAAGGATGCATATGCTTACGTTATGATCATCTGCGGAGGGATTTTTGCCCAGGCATTATATAATATCCTGGCCAGTATTCTTCGTGCACTGGGAAACAGTAAGGTACCACTGTATTTTCTGATCTTGTCTGCAATGCTGAATATTGTGCTTGACCTTGTATTTATCATCGTGTTTAAACTGGGAGCACCTGGAGCAGCCTGGGCTACCATTATTTCCCAGGGAGTTTCTGGAGTCTTATGTCTGGTATATATCTGGAAGTTTGTGCCGGAGCTCCGTATGAAAAAAGAAGACTGGTATTTCAGACGTAACCTCGCAGCCAAACAGATCGGTGTGGGAATCCCAATGGGACTGCAGTATTCTATCACGGCGATCGGAACCATGATGGTACAGTCCGCCTTAAATATGCTTGGCTCCTATGCGGTGGCGGCGTTTACAGCAGGAAGTAAGATCGAGCAGATCTTCACCCAGGCATTTGTGGCACAGGGAACTGCCAGCGCTACCTACAATGCACAGAATATCGGAGCCGGAAAGCTTGAGAGAGTGCGGGAAGGTTTTCGAGCTTCGCATTTTATAGGAATTGTATATTCTGTTGTTGTTGGTGGTTTTCTGCTCTTTGCGGGAAAATATTTCGCATATCTGTTTATCTCAGACAACATTGGAGAAGTACTTCCTATGGTAGCAATCTATGTAAAATGTGTGGCATTGTTTTTTATTCCTCTGTATTTTGTCAATGTGCTGCGAAACGGGATCCAGGGAATGGGCTATGGCCTTCTTCCTATGATGGCCGGTGTGGCTGAGCTTGCAGGAAGAGGGATCACCGCTACCATTGCGGCCGGAAAAAGCAGCTATATCGGTACCTGTCTTGCAAGTCCGGTGGCCTGGATCTTTGCGACGGTGCTCCTTTGGGTAATGTACTTCTATGTTATGAAAGATATGGCGCGGAAGCTGTACGGTACAAATAAGTTATAAAAAAAACATGAAATGAGATGCAATTTCTGGAAAGTATGATATAATGAAAAGGCTGGTGAGTAAGACCAGAAAGTATCAATGGAAAGGTGCCTTTTTGAAGGCACATGAACATAGAGGTGGATAAATATGAGCAACGATGAAAAGAGGGATATCGAGGACAGGATCAATGATGCCATGGCAAAGATCGTCAGTGATACTGTAGGAGAGCCTCATCCTGAAAATAAAAAAGACAGATCAGCTGCTCACAAGTCGGCAAGACCTTCGAAATCAGCAAGGCCAAGGAAAATCACCTACGTACCTATCGATGAATCTGAATTTGAACCTATCGTTATACCCGAAAAGAAAAAGCATAAGGCACTGAAGGTGACCGGAATGATCGCTGCCATGGTTTTTGTAGTGGTGGGCTGTGCATATGCAGGATTATCCTATTATTACACCAGTCATTTCTTTGAGGGCACAACGATCAACGGGATTGACAGCTCCAACAGGACTGCATATGAGGTGGAGCAGGAAATCGCAAAAAAAATGGAAGGCTATTCCATCCAGGTAAAGGCCAGAAATCAGGATACGCAGACCATAGAGGGAGCGGATATTGATTATCGTTATATATCCAGTGGTGAAGTTCTGAAGCTTCTGAAAGAGCAGAAGCCCTACGAATGGGTGAAAGGATTTTTTGAAAAGACGACTTACACGGCCAGTGAGCAGACTGCTTTTGACAAGTTAAAGCTGGAGACAGAAGTGAAAGGACTGAATTGTGCCCGGAAAGAGAATCAGGTAGCACCGGAGAACGCGTACGTAAGCTTTAATGATTCCGAATTTACGATCGTGCCGGATACAGAGGGAAGTCAGCTGAAGGTAAAAGAAGCCTATCAGATGATCAGTGATGCTATCAGCAGCGATGAAGGTGAAGTAGATCTTGGCAGTAACCCGGATGCTTATGTGAAGGCAGATGTGACCAGTGACAATGCAGATCTGCAGGCAACGGTGGATGCATATAATAACTTTGCGAGGGCAAGCATCACCTACACATTTGGAGATGAGACAGTAACACTTGATGGAAGCACCATCAAAAACTGGCTGCAGTTTGGCGAAAAGGGGCAGCTGATCCAGGATGATGCATCCTTCAAACAGCATATCGTGGATTATGTGGCACAGCTTGCTGCGGATCATGATACAGTAGGTACAGAGCGTCAGTTCCAGACAACAAGCGGAAGAACTGTTTCGGTTTCCGGTTCTGCATATGGCTGGAAAATCGATCAGGACGGAGAGGTGGCACAGCTTACCCAGGAGATCCAGTCCGGGGCTCAGACGACCAGAGAGCCGGTTTATTCCATGAGAGCCAATTCTTATGGTGTGAATGATCTGGGAAATACCTACATTGAAGTGGACCTTACAGAACAGTATATGTGGTATTATCAGGATGGAAATGTGATCTTTGAATCAGATATCGTATCCGGACTTGCAAGTGATCCGGAGAGAAAAACACCTCCTGGAATCTTCACCTTGTACTATAAGAAGAGCCCGGATGTGCTCCGTGGCACCAAGAAAGCAGACGGAACCTATTCCTATGAACAGCCGGTAACCTACTGGATGCCGTTTAACGGAGGCATTGGATTCCATGATGCAGACTGGCAGCCGTATTTTGGAGGCGACCGGTATCTGACCGGAGGTTCCCACGGCTGTATCAATATGCCACCGGATAAAGCGGGAGAGCTTTACAACATTATCCAGTATAATGTACCGATCGTCTGTTTCTATTGATCGGATCTGTAATCAAAAAACAAACAGGAGCCAGCCGGTGATCCGGTGTGTGGCTCCTGTTCTTTAGCAGGAGGAAAATATTATGTTTGATCAGTCATTCAGCTTTATACTTACAATCGCAGCACTGGTAGTAGGCTTTATGCTTTTTACCGGACACGGTTCCATTTTTATGAAAGGCGGAAACACACAGGCCAGAAACCAGAAGTATGATGAGAAAAAAATGGAAAAGGCTTCAGGAATCTGTCTGATACTTATCGGAGTGGCTACAGGAGTTGACGCATTCACCACAAGTGTAGCAGCAAAGATCGCCTATGTAGTAATTCTGTTTGTGATACTTGTGGTATTTCTGTTTGTACTCAGAACAAAATGTATCAAAAAATGATCAAAAATATCAGAACTCCCCGTGAAACGGTAACCTGTCTGATCAGGCTCCGGTATTTGCGGGGAGTTTTTCTGTCTGTATTTATTTTAATTTCGTTCGGCTGGTCTGTCGGAATGTCAGAGTAAAGATGATTCCCTTTACGATGGAAGTAAGGGAAAGTGCCCACCAGATACCATTAAGTCCCATTCCTGCATGAGTCAGCAGCATGGCAAGCGGGATTCTGGCCCCTGTCAGGATAATACTGATGATACTGCAGAGCTTGGTCATACCAAGGCCGGACAGTGCACCGATGGTCATCAGCTCAATGGCCATGAAAGCCTCACAGAAGCCGATGATGATCAGGTAATTTACAGAAATCCCAAGGGATTCCGGATCATGGAAAAATAAACCGGAGATCGGGCGTGGGAGCAGCACAAAGGCTGCAGTTATGATAAGGCCCCAGATTGTCAGGATACCAAAGGAAATACGGTAGCCATGGCGGATGCGGTCGTATTTTTTTGCACCGAAATTCTGTGCGGTAAAAGCATTTAAGGCAGAGGCAAAGCCGTCCGCGGTGTTCCAGGAAACGGATTCGATCTGTCCGCCCACACGCTGGACAGCAATGGCAGCAGCACCGAAGGCGGAAACCATTCTGGTCAGTACCATGGAGATCATACAGTAGATCATGCTCTGGATAGCGGTTGGAAAACCAATGCGGAAGATATTTTTATAAAATTTTCCCGGAAAACGTGAAAAAAGATGAAGTTCACGAAGTACATTTGGTTCCAGCCCGGAAGTAAAGATCCGGAAAAACAGCACTGCAAAAACCAGGAACTGTGCAGTTACTGTGGCAATGGCAGCACCTACCGTTTCAAGCCGTGGAAAAGGTCCAATGCCAAGGATCAGGAGCGGATCCAGGAACATATTTCCCACAAGTCCAAGAAAATTGGCCATCAGCGGAGACCTGGAGTCTCCCTGGGCTGTAAAAAGTCCGGTGAGAGTCAGGTTCAGGAAGGAAAAAATGATCAGTCCGCAGGTGATCAGCATATAAGATCTGGCAGAAGAATATGCTTCCGGGTCTGTCAGATTAAAAAATCCGATCAGAGGATCAAGAAATATAATACTTGCTGCAGCAAATAAAAGACCGAACAGAATGGTCATCTGCAGGGCACTGGCCGCGTAGGAACGTGCCTCTTTATAATCCTTCCGGCCGCAGGACTGTGCTGTGTTTACCTGTCCGCCCATTCGCGGAAGGGCTACCAGTCCCTGGGAAAGCCACACATACATGCCGCCCACACCGACACCGGCAACTGCCTTGGAGCCCAGAAGTCCGATCCAGGCCATATCTGTGATATTATAGGCAGTTCCAAGAAGGGAAGATGCCATGATTGGCAGAGCAAGCTCTGAAAGCGTTTTCAAGATCGGACCGGAAGTAAGGTCTATGGATTTTGATCTTTTCATACTCATCTGCATATCTCCGTAAGGTCAAAAGGCCTGGTGATCCGGTAATCCGGTTTATCCACCTGCCCGAAACCGTATTCGGCAAAGATAAAAGGAACTCCTGCTTTCCGGCAGGCATTAAAGTCTCCTAAGGTATCACCGATATAAACCGGATCGGATAGATTATTGTCCTCGCGGATCTTCATGATATTTTCCGCTTTGGCCATGCCGGTGTCACCGGGACAGAGATGGCCCTTGAAATAGTGTCCGAAGCCTGTGGATTTCAGGAACACTTCAATATATCCGGCCTGGCAGTTACTGACGATAAAAAGAGGAAAACGGCTGGAAAGAATCTTCAGTGTTTCCTCAAGATCCGGATACAGCGGAGCACATTTGCGAAGCAGTGCCTCGTGCTCTGCCTGGCAGCAGCCGTCGATGATACGAAGCTGTTCTGCTTCCGGAAGCTCAGGGAAAAGAGCCCTTGCGATATCCGGCAGCAGCTGGCCAAAAAGCCCCATCAGTCGTTTGGCGCTTACATCGGTATCCATGTGCTCCGTATGGATAAGGTAATCGCTCCAGGCCTCAGCTACGATCCCAGTGGAATCCCAGAGCGTACCGTCAACATCAAAAATAATACTGTCCATCAGAAAAACCTCCCCAAAAACTATGATATGTAAAAAATGCAACCCTTTGTACCGGACATAGTACAAAAACAAGTTACTGTTCATTCCATTCTCAGTAACATCAAAACAATTCTATATGAGAAAAGAAAAAAAAGCAACTGCGCTTTTGAAGATTTTATGTTATAGTAAAGGTTACGAGGGAAAAACTATGAATTATAAGAATACGATCAGAGGTATATTCAAAGACAGACCTAACCGTTTTATCGCTCATGTGCAGATCGGGGATCAGCTGGAAACGGTCCATGTGAAGAATACAGGCAGATGCCGGGAGCTTCTTGTTCCGGAAGCAGAAGTGATCCTGGAAAAGAGTGATAATCCTGCCAGGAAAACGAAATACGATTTGATCAGTGTGAACAAGGAGGGCCGCTGGATCAATATGGATTCCCAGGCCCCAAATAAAGCAGCAGAAGAGTGGGTGGCAGCCGGAAATCTTTTTCCGGAGAAAGTGACTGTCAGGAGAGAAAAGACATATGGAAACTCCCGTTTTGACCTGTATGTGGAATCCGGGAAGCGAAAGGCTTTTATCGAGGTAAAAGGCGTCACCCTGGAAGAAAATAATATCGTGCGCTTTCCGGACGCACCTACAGAACGGGGGATCAAGCATCTCTGGGAGCTTATGCATGCAGCAGCTGACGGCTATGAGGCGTATCTTCTTCTGGTGATCCAGATGAAGGATGTAAGGTATTTTGAACCAAACCGGGAGACACATCCGGAATTCGGAGAAACACTTAAGGCGGCAGCAGATGCCGGTGTCCACATCCTGGCCTATGACTGTGCCGTAACGGAAGATTCCATAAAGATCTGTGATCCGATACCGGTAAGATTATAGAAAGGAAACGATATGCCTGAAAACATTGCAGAACCCCTTCTGAAATGGTACGATAAAAACAAAAGGATCCTGCCCTGGAGAGATAAAGACAATGCCTATTATACCTGGGTATCTGAGATCATGCTCCAGCAGACCCGGGTGGAAGCTGTGAAACCTTATTTTCAGCGCTTTATCCGGGAACTTCCGGATGTAGCAGCCCTTGCGGCGGCGCCGGAAGAGAAGATCATCAAGCTGTGGGAAGGCCTTGGCTATTACAGCCGTGTCCGCAACATGCAGAAAGCGGCTGTTCATGTCATGGAAGAATATGGAGGCAGGATCCCTGAGGATTTTGAGACACTTCTCTCGTTAAAAGGAATAGGAAGATATACGGCAGGTGCCATTGCGTCCATTGCCTACGGAAAGAAAGTCCCTGCAGTAGATGGAAATGTGCTGCGGGTATACGCAAGACTTACCGAAAACCGTGGAGATATCATGAAACAGTCTGTACGGAAATCGGTGGAAAATGACCTTACAGAGCAGATGTCAGAGGACAGACCCGGGGATTTCAACCAGGCTATGATGGAGCTGGGAGCTGTAGTCTGTGTTCCAAACGGAAAAGCAAAGTGCGAAGAATGTCCGCTGGGGCATTTCTGCCTTGCCAGAAAGCATGGCACTGTAGAAGAACTTCCCGTAAAAGCACCAAAAAAATCCCGAACGACAGAACAGAGAACAGTCCTTGTGATCCAGGACGGAGCAGGCACAGCAATCCGTAAACGTCCGGATACAGGACTTCTGGCAGGCCTTTATGAGCTTCCAAATGTGGAAGGCCATCTGACGGAGAAGGCAGCACTTGCCCGGGTAAAAGCCATGGGGCTGGAACCACTGCGGATCGAAGCACTGCCAGATGCGAAGCACATTTTTTCCCATATTGAATGGAGGATGTGTGCTTATCGCATCGCTGTATCCTCTCTGGAAGAAGCACCGCAAGGGGAGTTTCTGTTTGTGGATAAGAGTGAATCCGATAAAAAATATGCAATACCATCTGCGTTTCGCGCATACACCAGATATATGAAGGAGGAAAACACATGAAACTTTTGAGCGTAGCAATACCATGCTATAATTCAGAGGCTTATATGTCAAAATGCATCAATTCCCTGCTGATCGCAGGAGAGGAAGTGGAGATCATCATTGTAGATGATGGCTCGAGCGACCGTACTGCCGAGATCGCAGACGATTATGCCGAGAAATATCCAACTATTGTAAAAGTCATACATCAGGAAAATGGCGGCCATGGACAGGCAGTCAACACAGGAATCAAAAACGCAACAGGACTTTATTTCAAGGTTGTGGACAGTGATGACTGGGTAAATCAGGACGCCTATTATGAGGTCCTGAAAACACTTTATGAACTGACACGTGGGGCTGAGACTGTGGATCTTCTCATCAGTAATTTCGTTTATGAGAAGCAGGGAGCTACCCGCAAAAAGGTCATGCAGTACAGACACTGTTTTCCGACAAACCAGATTTTCGGATGGGATGAGGTACGCCACATGAAAAAAGGCCAGTATCTCCTTATGCATTCCATGATATACCGTACAAAACTTCTCCATGACTGTGGAATGGAGCTTCCGAAGCATACGTTCTACGTAGATAACCTGTTTGCGTTTGAGCCGCTTCCCTATGTGAAAAATCTCTATTATCTGGATGTGAATTTCTATCGGTATTTTATTGGAAGAGATGATCAGTCTGTCAATGAGAAAGTGATGATCAAGCGTATCGATCAGCAGATCCGTGTAAACAAACTGATGGTGGACGCTTATCTGAAGGCTAATGTGAGCAACCGCAGACTTCGTGCTTATATGTTCAGCTATCTGGATATCATCACAACCGTTTCTTCGATCATGCTGGTAAGAGCTGCAACGCAGGAATGCCTGGATAAAAAACAGGAGCTGCAGGATTACATCAAGGACCAGAATATGGGACTGTATCGGAAGCTTCGGAGAAGTCTCTTCGGAAGAGTGTCCAATCTTCCCGGAAGAGGTGGAAGAAAGATGTTTGTGGCAGCGTATAAGATCTGTCAGAAGTTTTATGGATTTAATTAAAAAAAGCCCCCAACGGGGCTTTTTTTATAAATTCTGTTCCGGCTTCTTCTTACGCATACGGGATAGGGAGCGCTGTTCCTCGTAGTCATCCACTCTCTGTGGATAGAACAGGAGATGGCCGAACAGTGCCAGTGTGGTACCAAGGCATACATCGATCACAGAATGCTGCTTGATAAACATGGTGGACAGGATGATCAGAACTGAAAGGATCAGAGCTCCTCGCCGGAGCCATTTCCTGTCTTTTAGTGCCTGGCAGTGATGAATGGCAAAATAAACAGCCAAGGAATTAAATACATGGATACTTGGCAGGATATTGGTGGGAGTATCTGTCCGATAGATCTCAGCCACCAGTCGTGTAAAGATGTTGCTTCTGGGGAATACTGCAGGACGGAGATGCTGAACGTTCGGATAGATGTAGGAAACAACAAGGAAAACCGTCATTCCCATCATCAGGTTGAAGATCAGCTGGAAATATTCCTTTTTATTCTTATTGCGAAACAGGAAATACACAACCGTCATTATCACATATGGAAACCACAAAAGGTACGGAATAATAAAAATCTCGCAGAACGGGATCATATCATCAAAAACAGTATGTACAACATGGTAGGCTCGTACAGGCCGGTGCTCCAGATATCCAAACAGGATAAGATAGGCAACGAAATAGATCGCTATGATAAAACCGTGCCTGTATTTTTTTATCTTACTCAACATTTTGCCGCTCCTTTTCTTGAGGTATGGCTGATGTCAGCCTTAAGCTTCTTTTTTGTTAAGTATCTACCTGCTACTATAACACAGGCATTATGATTTTTAAAGGTTTCTTTTCAATGGTCACAGAAAATTCACGCTGGATTCCGCCGGATTCTCCGTCTTTATGCACAGGAAGGGAATGGGCACTTGTAATATGTACGTTCCTGCACTGTAAAATATGTACACCGCGAATGTGGGTATGTTTTCCCCAGAGAGCGCTCGGCAGGCAGAACAGCATTTTCAGCTTGGAGATTCCTTCAATAACGATCACATCCAGTAAACCATCCTCCGGACTGGCGTTCGGACAGAATTTAAAGCCTCCGCCTTCATATTTCTGGTTCATTACAGCCGCAAACCAGGTCCTGCTGAAGGTTTGTGGCTTGTTCCCGTCAAGCGTTAACGTGATCGGGGACGGGGTGAGGAAAAGAAATTGTTTCAGTGCCACCATAAGGTAAATGAGTTTACCCATATGGAGACGGTTGAGAAATTTTTTGCCAGGTGTGATCAGAACTTCCTGACAGATTGCTGCATCGTAGCCTATTCCTGCACTGATGCCGAAACGGTAGGAATGGCTGCCAAGATGTAGCACAGGAACATCCATGGAAATGGTCCGTCTGTTTTCAAGGATAGAGCGAAGCGCTTCAAAAGGATCAAAAGGCAGGCCCATACTGCGGCAGAAATCGTTGCCGGACCCGACCGGAATAAATCCAAAAACAACCGAAGACAGATCAATGATCCCGGTAAGTACTTCGTAAATAGTGCCGTCACCACCTACAGTTACCAGAGTTACCGGATCCTCCGGTGTTCCGGCGGCACTGATCCTCTGTGCCAGTACTGTGGCGTGTCCCACATATTCTGTGAGAAAATACTGATATGAGATCCCCTGACTTTCCATGATGCTGCGAAGCCGGTTCCAGACATTACGCCCCTCACCGGATCTTGAATTGGGATTCACAATAAAAGAATACATAATAAAAAACCTCCAAACAACTCTCTGCTTTATCATAACATTGACGTTTGGCTTTTACAAATTAAAATTTCTTAAGGATTTCTATATTTTACATAAACTTAACCTTTTTTCTATGCTGGATTTTACGAATGCACCTTATACTTGCACGTATCAGATGAAAAATGAAGCTGGAGGAAAATTATGATATATCTTGTGGAAGATGATGAAAGTATCCGTGAACTTGTTGTATATACATTAAACAGTCAGGGACTGGAGGCACAGGGTTTTGAAAGGCCGTCACTTTTCTGGAAAGCGCTGGAAAAAGAACTGCCTTCACTGGTGCTTCTGGATATTATGCTTCCGGAGGAAGACGGACTGTCTATTTTAAAAAAAATCCGTATCCGTCCGGATGTGCGGAAACTTCCGGTGATCATGCTTACTGCAAAAGGAAGCGAGTTTGATACCGTGGTAGGTCTGGACAGCGGTGCAGATGATTATATTCCGAAGCCATTTCGTATGATGGAGCTGATCTCCAGGGTACGTGCCCTTCTTCGGAGATCAGAGGACAATGGCGCAGAGGAGTATCGTATGGAAAATCTTTATGTATGTCCGGGAAGACATGAGGTAACTGTTGATCAGGAGCCTGTGAATCTGACACTGAAAGAATACGAGATGCTTTGTCTCCTTCTGAAAAACAGTGGTACGGTTCTTTCCAGGACACAGCTTTTAAATCAGATCTGGGGATATGAATTCGACGGAGAAAGCAGAACCGTAGATGTACATATCCGTACCCTTCGTCAGAAGCTTGGCCCGGCAGGAGATCTGGTGGAAACAGTTCGTGGAGTGGGCTATAAGATCAGCGGAAAATGTGCATGAACAGCTGCTGAGAGTAATATGAAATTAAAGAGCATTTCGACGGAAAAAGGCTTCGGCCCTTTTCTGGACGAAGTGCTTTTTTCATGCTATAATAGTTGAACCCCGGAGCTCTGAAAAACAGGCTCCAAAGAGTAAGAGGTGAAAGAAAAAAATATGAAATCATTAGTAATTGCGGAGAAGCCATCAGTTGCCAGAGACATTGCCAGAGTCCTCCACTGCAGTCAGAAGGGGAACGGGACCCTGGAAGGAAAAGACTATGTAGTGACCTGGGCCCTGGGACATCTGGTAACACTGGCAGATCCGGAAGAATACGATAAAAAATATACCAAATGGGAGCTTTCCACGCTCCCCATGATGCCGGAGAAAATGAAACTGGTGGTGATACGCCAGACCTCCAAGCAGTACAATGCGGTGAAAACCCAGCTTTACAGGAAGGATATCGGAGAGATCATCATTGCCACAGATGCCGGACGTGAGGGAGAACTGGTAGCAAGGTGGATCCTTGCAAAGGCAGACTGCCATAAACCTATTAAGCGTCTGTGGATCTCATCAGTAACGGACAAAGCGATCCGCGACGGCTTTGCCCACCTTAAAAACGGCCATGATTATGATGATCTTTACCGTGCGGCACAGGCCAGGGCGGAGGCGGACTGGCTGGTGGGAATGAACGGGACCAGAGCACTGACCTGTAAATATAATGCCCAGCTTTCCTGCGGACGTGTGCAGACCCCCACCCTTGCCATGATCGCAAGAAGAGAGCAGGAGATCAGGGAATTTAAGCCGGAGGATTATTACGGGATCACTCTGCAGGCAGGAAATGTACGCTGGACCTGGCGTGACGGAAAAAGCGGAAGCCTCCGTACCTTTAAGAAGGAGCGTGCCCAGGAGATCCAGACAAAGGCAGGAAAAAGCAGCCTTACCATAACAAAGGTTTCCAGAAAGCCGAAGAAGACCTATGCACCGGGGCTTTATGACCTGACTACTCTTCAGAGAGAAGCCAATCAGAAATACGGCTTTTCTGCAAAGGAAACTCTGAATATCATGCAGAGGCTCTATGAGAATCACAAAGTCCTTACCTACCCAAGAACGGATTCCAGATATATAGGAAAAGATGTAGTTCCTACCATTAAGGAACGTCTTCAGGCATGCGGGACAGGTCCTTATCGGAAACTTGCCGGTGCGCTGGCCAATAAACCGATCCAGACCAGTGCAGGCTTTGTGGATGACAAAAAAGTCAGTGACCATCATGCCATCATTCCTACAGAACAGTTTGTACAGCTGGATCATATGACCAATGAGGAACGGAAGATTTACGATATGGTAGTACGCCGTTTTCTGAGTGTGTTGTATCCGCCGGCTGTATATGAGCAGGTAAACATGGAAGGAACTGCAGCAGGAGAAACTTTCGCTGCAAGCGGACGTATTGTAAAAAGTGCAGGGTGGAGAGAAGTTTATGAAGGCGGCTGGCAGGATGATGAAGAAGAGGAATCCGGTGATAAGCTGAAAGACCAGAAGCTTCCGGAGCTTACGGAAGGTCAGATACTTACTGTGGAAGGCGCTGCTCTTACAGCAGGCAAAACAAAACCTCCTGCAAGATTTACAGAGGCCACGCTGCTGGGAGCCATGGAGAATCCGATCCACTTTATGGAAAGCCATGACAAAAAAGCAGTGAAAACACTGGGCGAAACCGGAGGTCTTGGAACGGTGGCCACAAGAGCCGATATTATTGAAAAGCTTTTCAACAGCTTTATGATGGAAAAAAGAGGCAATGAGATCTACATTACCTCCAAGGCTAAACAGCTTCTGGAGCTGGTTCCGGAAGAACTGAAAAAGCCGGAGCTTACCGCAGACTGGGAGATGAAGCTCAGTGATATTGCAAACGGAAAACTCCGTCAGGATAAGTTCCTCACAGGAATCCGTGAATATGCCTGCGAGATCGTAGATGAGATCAAAAGCGGACAGGGAACCTTCCGCCACGACAATATGACAAACAAGAAATGCCCTAACTGCGGCAAACATCTCCTGGCAGTCAATGGAAAGAATGCAAAAATGCTGGTGTGTGAGGACCGGGAATGCGGATACAGAGAGACAGTATCCAGAGCCACCAATGCGCGCTGTCCGAAATGCCATAAGCGTATGGAGATGCTTCTGAAGGGAAAAGAAGAGACCTTTGTATGTCAGTGTGGCTATAAGGAAAAGCTTTCATCCTTCCAGGCAAGACGAGCCAAAGAAGGTGCAGGAGTAAATAAGCGTGATGTGCAGCGTTACCTTAAAAAACAGCAGAAAGAGGCCAATGAGCCGGTGAACAATGCATTTGCACAGGCTTTGTCAGGAATTAAACTGGATTAAATAAATTGTCTGTCCAAATATCCGGGGTTCGGATGAGAGGAAGACCGGATGCAGATACGTCGGCCGGAGAAATGTGTCTGGCAGAACAGGACAGCAGAAAGAGAGGAAAACGATATGGGATTACAGGATGATAGAATGTCAGGAAATATTCAGGATATCGCAAGACTGATCACAAGACTTCTTCTTAAGGGAGATATGCCGCAGTATACACTTCCCGCAGCAGAGGCAGATTATACAGAGGCAGACCGGCTTTTTAAGAAGGTTATCGGACTTGCTGATGAGGGTGACATCAACGGAGCGGAAAATGAGCTGCTTATGAATATGGAGGACGATGATCCGGATTATCTGGAGCTTGCCCTTACCTTTTATCTGTATCTCAATGATATGGACGTAGATTACCTGGATGATCACGATTATTCCAGGGAGGAGATCCTGGACGGGTTGAAAAGCCTGGCTGAGGACTGGGGAGTCACAGGACTGGAGGCACTTGTCTGATGCGGCGGGAGGTTACCCTGGAGGAAATTTCCGACGGCCGTTTATATGAGGCAAATGACATGGTAAAGGCAGACTGTCAGGACTGTAAGGGCTGTTTTGACTGCTGTACGGGAATGGGAGATTCTGTTGTACTGGATCCGCTGGATGTATGGCGGTTAAGCCAGGGACTTCATTTAAGTGTGGACCAGCTTCTTGCCGGAAAAATAGAGCTTGGCGTCACAGACGGAAATATCCTGCCGCATCTTAGGATGACAGGGGCAGAGGAACGATGCGTATTTCTGAATGGCAGCGGAAGATGCTCCATCCACAGCTTCCGTCCGGGCTTCTGCCGTTTGTTCCCACTGGGAAGATACTATGAGGACGGTGGTTTTAAATACATCCTTCAGATCCACGAGTGCAAAAAGACCAGCCGCAGTAAGATCAAGGTCCGGAAATGGGTAGATACTCCGGATTTTCGAAATTACGAAAAATTTGTCTGTGACTGGCATTATTTTCTTCTGGATGTCCAGGCGGTTCTCTATGAGAGCGAGGACAGTGATCTGATTCGAAATCTGAACATGTATGTGGTGAACCAGTTTTACAGGAAGCCTTATGATGAGAAGCGGGATTTTTATGAGCAGTTTTATGAGAGACTTGCGGATGGAAAAGAGCTCCTGAGTCTTGGGGTGTGAAACAGACCAGGCAGCGAGTTAGCTGAGCTTACCTGCCTGAAAGTCTCTCATGCGGAGGGAAGAAAGGATTTTTTACATATGAACTTAAATCAGCTCACATATTTTGTGACTCTTGCCCAGATCGAAAATTATACCAGAGCAGCCAAGAGGCTGGACATTACGCAGCCGAGTCTGAGTCATGCGATCTCCAACCTTGAGAAGGAACTGCAGGTTCCCCTTTTTGAGCGCCATGGAAGAAATGTGACCATGACCAAATACGGGGAAATGTTTCTGAAGTATGTGCAGGACTCCTTACATATACTGAATCTTGGTGTGGAGAGGATACAGGAAGCGGCAAGGATTCCGGGAGGAAGTATTTCCATCGGGTATATCCATACCCAGGGACGAAGATTTATCCCGGAGCTTGTTCGAGGATTCCTTAATGAACAGGAAGGGAAGAAGATTGATTTCCGTTTTCAGAATGCAGCTACAGGAAGTCTGATCCGTGGTCTGAAGGAAGAGAAATTCGATGTGATCTTCTGTTCCAGGGCAGAGGGAGAGAAGGAGATCAGCTTTGTGCCGGTGTCAGAAGAAAAGCTGGTGGCTGTAGTGCCTGAGAACCATGCTCTTGCAGACAGAAATTCAGTGACCATAAAAGAACTGGGGCAGTATCCGCAGGTGACCTTTACCCCTGCAAGCGGATTGTATTTCGTGATCCGGGAGCTTTTCGAAAAAGAAGGACTTTCACCGGAGACGGCCTTTGAGGTAGAAGAGGATGGTGCACTGGCAGGTATGGTGGCGGAGGAATTTGGTGTTGGCATTGTGCCGGATGTACCGGTGATCCATACACTTCCTGTGAAAATCTTAAATATCGAGAATCTTCACTGCCGTCGATATATATATATGGGAATGATGAAAAACCGGTATCCAAGTGCGCTTGTGGAGCAGTTCCGGGATTATATATGCAAGCATTACCGGATTTATGAAGTGATACAGTAGAATCCAGGTGATAAAATTTCTGTAAAAAATCTCTGCTTCTGTAATAGGGCGGAGATTTTTTTGATACAGATCCTGGCGTGAATACCTGCGTCAGATATCTTTGCCGTGCGTCAAATCATAAAAATAATCTATAGATCACATGCGTAAATTCAATGAAAGTTTGGGTTGAGATAAAAATGACCAGTTGGTATAATAAGAACAGATGCTTGATTTAAAGTGATAAAGTGATGACGGAAATCCGTGATAAAATGAACGAAGTAAAGGAGACATTATGAATCAGTTAGAAGTATTAAGAGAAAGCCTTGGACAGTGCGATGAGATCATACTGGACGCACTCCTTATGAGAAACAGGATCGTAGAGGACATCATGGTATACAAGGAAGCAAATGATCTTCCGGTACTTCAGCCGGAACAGGAGGCGAAGCAGAAGGGATGGCTGGAAGCCAGAATGGAAGGCAGACGTCATAAGAAAGAGGTCAATGATGTTTTTGCAAGTATCATCCAGAACAGTAAGAGAATACAGTCCAGAAATCTTTTCAATTATAATATCTTCCTGATCGGATTTATGGGAGCCGGTAAATCTACGATCTCTGATTATCTCAAGAATGTTCTTGCTATGGATGTTGTGGAGATGGATCAGTGTATCGTGGAGAGACAGGAAATGAGTATTTCCGATATCTTTGAGACCTACGGTGAAGAGTACTTCCGTGAGCTCGAGACAAATCTTCTGATCGAGATGCAGTCCAGATCTAATGTTGTGGTATCCTGTGGCGGTGGTGTTCCGATGCGGGACCGCAATGTTGTCGAGATGAAAAAAAATGGCCGTGTTGTACTTCTGACTGCAAAGCCGGAAACTATCCTGGAACGTGTAAAGGATAATCATGACCGTCCGTTACTTGAGAACAACAAAAATGTTTCATTTATCGCTGACCTGTTGGAAAAACGTCGCGCGAAATATGAGGCAGCAGCAGATATAGTTGTTGAGACAGACGGAAAGAGTGAGCTTGAGATCTGCGAGGAGATGATCCACAGACTTCGTGAGGCAGAGTCAAATAAATAACTGCTGATCATAAAACAGAATAGTTTTACATATAAAAAGGACAGCTGTCCGATAAACCGTACAGAAACAGAACGGAGATCGGGCAGCTGTCCTTTAGGTTATAAAAGATCCGGACCATATATTTGCAGATGAACAGATCGTTTAATTGGTCTTATAGAAAATCTCCCTCGAGGTTTCCTCGATCACAAATTTCTTAAAGGCCTCCACAACCGGCGGATGGTACACATCCTTCAGCATGGCCATGTAGAAATTCCGCTGCCAGCTTGGAGAGACAAGAGGCAGGATCTTAAGGTTCAGAGAGTGAAGGATAGGGATATCCGGTGCAATGCAGATGCCGAAATCATTGGCAACAAACCCTGCAGCAACCTGATCCTCATCGATCTCAAAAGCCACATCCGGGTATTGGCCGATGCTCTTAAACAACTGGTCAATGATCTGGCGGAGACCGCTTCTCTTCTTGAAGATGATCTGCTTGTATGGAAGCGTTTCCTCCAGATGGATCTCGGATTTCTCAGCAAGAGGATGTTCCGGCGGAACGATGACGACCAGATCCTGCTTGGCAACCGGAATAAATTCGATCAGTGGTTCGTCGTCAAATTTGGAACAGAAGCCGATATCGTATTTCTTCTCTTTCAGTCCGGTGAGGATATCGCCGGTAAGCACCTTATCACAGAACAGATTGAAATGAATCTGTTTTCCCTTATTGGCATTAAGAAAGCTGCGGATGATCTTTGGCATAAAGTCAACACCCAGAGTTCTGAGAAAAGCCACATCGATCTGTCCTTCTCCCTTTCCTGCAAGCTGGAGACCGTTTACAGAGGAATCCAGCCGGTTCAGGGTTTGTTCCACATCCTCCAGAAAAGACTTGCCATATTTGGTGAGAGAAACATTCCGTCCGTTTTTTTCAAATAATTTCACTCCAAGCTCTTCCTCCAGAGAAGAGATCGCGTGACTTAGGCTGGGCTGTGTGATGGCCAGAACATCCGCAGCTTTTGTATAATGTTCCAGATGAGCCAGTGTCACGAAATAGCGAAGATGATACAGATTCATTTTTCAATACTCCTTTCGTAAGTTTATCTGAATGTTTTGCTTCGGACAGATCCCCGGTAAGTCGGACAGACATAAGAGATTTGCCGGGCCGTATGCTGTGACGGCGGCAATACGGCTGAATATGTTTTATATAGTATAACATGATATATTGATAAAATCTATGAATTCTCCTGGTACAATCAATTTGTTTTGTATTTAACAAAGTTATATAATGCTTATAGAAAAAAGATACAAAATAATTAAAAAAAAACAAATAAAATTATTTATATTTTCAGGAGGAATTATCATGTCAAAAGAATTTCCAATCACAATCAGTTCCTGGACACTTGGAGATCAGTGTAAATTTGAGGACCGTGTAAAAGCTGCCAAAGAGGCTGGCTATGAGGGAATCGGTCTGAGAGCAGAAACCTACGTAGATGCCCTGAATGAGGGACTTTTCGACGAGGATATCCTGGCAATCCTGGATAAATATGACATGAAGGTAACAGAGGTTGAGTACATCGTGCAGTGGGCAGAGGAGCATCGTTCCTATGAGCAGAAATACAAAGAACAGCTTTGCTTCCATATGTGTGAATTATTTAACGTAAAACAGATCAACTGCGGACTGATGGAGAACTATTCCGTAGAGTACACAGCGCAGAAGCTTCGTGAGCTTTGCCACAGAGCAGGCAAATACATCATCGGTGTTGAGCCAATGCCATACAGCGGAATCCCGGATGTGAAAAAGGGCTGGGCTGTTGTAAAAGCTGCTGACTGCGAGAATGCGAAACTGATCCTTGATACATGGCACTGGGTAAGAGCAAACCAGCCGATCGAGCTTTCCGTACTTGAGGGAATCCCGGCAGACAAGATCGTATCCATCCAGATCAACGATGTATGGGAAAGACCATATGCAACAACGATCTTAAGAGATGAGTCCATGCATGACCGTCTTGCTCCTGGAACAGGAATCGGAACAACAGTACCGTTCGTAAAAATGATCAAAGAAAAAGGCATCAGACCAAATGCCATCGGCGTAGAGGTTATCAGCGATGCAAACCTTGAAAAAGGTATCGAGTATGCTGCAAAACATACATATGAGAACACAAAGAAGGTACTGGAAGAGGCTTGGCCGGAAGTACTGTAATTAATATAAGAAACTAATATTTCAGACGGGCCCCTGTTTCCGACGTCATACCGGTGACAGGGCGTTACCGTGAAAGAAACAAAAAGATTGTTTCAAAGGAAAGGAGAACGCATATGAAATTCAATGCGATGTTTCAGCCGATCGAGATCGGTCCTATGACAGTAAAGAATCGTTTTGTTGTTCCGCCAATGGGAAATAACTTTGCAAACACAGACGGAACAATGAGTGAGCAGTCCGCTGCATATTACAGAGAAAGAGCAAAAGGCGGATTTGGTCTGATCACCATCGAGGCTACTGTAGTTCACAAGGGCGCAAAGGGCGGCCCGCGTAAACCATGTCTTTATGACGACTCTACGATCGAGAGCTTCCGCAAGGTTATCGACGGATGTCATGCAGAAGGAGCAAAGGTGTCCATCCAGCTTCAGAACGCAGGTCCGGAAGGTAATGCAAAGAACGCAGGAGCACCGATCACAGCAGCAACCAGTATCCCGTCAGTGTGCGGTCGTGATATTCCGAAGCAGCTTACAACTGAGGAAGTTTACGAGCTGATCAAAGGCTACGGTGAGGCAGCAAGAAGAGCTATGGAAGCAGGAGCAGATGCTGTTGAGATCCATATGGCACACGGTTATCTGGTAAGTACCTTCCTTTCTCCGAGAACAAACAAGAGAGTGGATGAGTTTGGCGGATGCTTTGAGAACCGTATGCGTTTCTCCCGTCTGATCATCGAGGAAGTTAAAAAAGCAACACAGGGAAAGATTGCAGTTCTTGCAAGAATCAACTGTGCAGATGAGGTTCCGGGAGGACTTGATGTCCACGACAGTGCAGCGATCGCAGCATATCTGGAAAGCTGCGGACTGGACGGACTCCATGTATCCCGTGCCGTTCATATCAAGGATGAGTTTATGTGGGCACCGACTGTTATCCACGGTGGATTCTCTGCAGCAGAGGTTGAGGAGATCAAACGTGCGGTAAATATCCCGGTGATCACAGTTGGACGTTATACAGAGCCACAGTTTGCAGAACTGATGGTAAAAGAAGGAAGAGCAGACCTTGTAGCATTCGGACGTCAGAGCCTTGCAGATCCGGCTATGCCGAAGAAAGCACAGGAAGAGCGTCTTGAGGATATGACTCCTTGTATCGCCTGTCTTCAGGGCTGTGTTGCAAACATGTATGCAGGAAATCCGGTATGCTGTCTGACAAACCCATTCCTGGGTCATGAGGCAGAGCCGCTTGAGAAAGTGGAAGAGCCGAAGAAGGTTATGGTTATCGGTGGCGGTGTTGCAGGACTTTCCGCTGCATTTATCGCAAAAGAGAGAGGACATGAGGTAACGCTTTATGAGGCAGGAGATGTTCTCGGCGGAAACATGAGATTGGCTGCTTACCCGCCAGGAAAAGGTGATATCACAAACATGATCCGCAGCTACATCCACCGCTGCCAGAAAGACGGCGTGAAGATCGTGATGAACTGTGAGGTAACTCCGGAGCTTATCAAAGAGGAGAAACCGGACAGCGTGATCATCGCAACCGGTTCCAGGACACTGATCCTTCCGATCGAGGGAATCGACAACCCGGCCATCATCCACGGTTCCGACCTTCTGGATGGCAAGAGACCGGCAGGCAAAAAAGTTCTCGTTGTTGGCGGCGGAATGGTAGGATGTGAGACAGCAGCATTCCTCGGCGAGCAGGAGCATGATGTAACAGTTATCGAGTTCCGTGATACCGTAGGTGCAGACGTGATCCACGAGCACAGAGTATATCTGATGAAGGATTTCGAGGACTACGGAATCAAGGAGATCACCGGAGCAAAGGTATGCAAATTCTATGAAGACGGTGTAGAATATGAGACCGCTGACGGAGTACGTCACGAGTCAAGAGGATATGATTCTGTGATCCTTTCCATGGGATTCCGCAACTACAATCCTCTGGAAGAGAAGATCAAAGACCTTGTACCTGAGACACATGTGATCGGAGATGCTATCCGTGCAAGACGTGCACTGGATGCAACAAAAGAGGCTTATGAGGTAGCTTCCAGGATCTGATCTGCCAATCTATCCAATAAACCGGACAGTACAAAAATTAAAAAGATGACCTGTCAGACACCGGAGAAAATATATCCGGTGTCTGACAGGGGAAAATGCAGGAGGTAAAAAGAAATGGAACAGAGAATTAAAGGAACAACTGGTTTACTTGCACTGATCGGAAGCCCTGTAGGACATTCCGGATCCCCGGCTATGTACAACTTCAGCTTCCAGTACCATAACTTGGACTATGCTTACATGGCATTTGATATCAAAGAGGATCAGGTTCCGGCAGCTCTTGATGCAATGCGTCTGTTCAAAATGAGAGGCTGTAATGTAACCATGCCTTGCAAGAACAAAGTAGCTCAGTGTGTAGACGAGCTTTCACCGGCAGCAAAGATCATCGGCGCTGTAAATACTATCGTAAATGAGGATGGAAAACTTGTTGGACATATCACAGACGGTATCGGATTTGTCCGCAACCTGAAAGAGCATGGTGTTGATGTAAAGGGCAAAAAGATGGTAGTCCTCGGAGCAGGCGGAGCAGCTACAGCTCTAACTGTACAGTGTGCCCTTGACGGAGCAGCATCCATCGCGATCTTCAACCCTGACGATCCATTCCTTGACAGAGCAAAAGGAACTGCTGAGAAGCTTGCAAAAGAAGTACCGGACTGCAAAGTAAGCGTATATTGCCTTGACGATCAGGACAAACTGAGAGAAGAGATCGCAAACGCAGATATCCTCGCGAACGGAACACTTGCAGGAATGAAACCACATGATGACATCACACTGGTTGACAAATCCATGTTCCATAAGGATCTTGTTGTTGCAGACTGCGTATACAATCCGGCCGAGACAAAGATGGTAAAAGAAGCAAAAGAAGCAGGCGTGAAGCTTGCGGTAGGCGGAAAAGGAATGCTTCTGTGGCAGGGTGCAGCATCTTACAAGCTTTACACAGGTCTTGAGATGCCGACAGATGAGTACCAGAAATTTCAGGCTGAGAACGAAGGGAAATAAGAAAAATGAGCCAGACAGGTAAGAAAAATTTAGTGATTACTTCTATCGCGCTGTATTTTACATATTTCATCCATGGAATCGGAGCTTCCATCATGGGTCAGTACAAGCCGGAGCTTGCTGCTCACTGGGGAGCAAAGGCTTTAAGTGATGGAACTATGGATGTCAGCATGGTAGTATCTGTAATTGCCGCACTTGGACTTGGAAGACTGATCTCTCTTCCGTTTTCCGGTCCCCTGTCCGACAAATTCGGACGCAGATTAAGCGGAATCATCGGCGTGATCTGTTATGCAGCATATTTTATGGGAATCGCATTTGCTCCATCTATGGGAGTTGCCTACGCCTTTGCCATTGTAGGTGGTATTGCAAACTCCTTCCTGGACACCTGCGTAAGCCCGACATGTATGGAGATTTACGTAAATAATCCTTCTGTAGCGAACCTGTTTACAAAATTCTCCATGTGTATCAGCCAGTTTCTGCTTCCTTTCCTCATCGGATTTGTAGCAGCGGCGAATATGTCCTACAGAACCATCTTTATTGTTGCAGGTGCTGCGATCTTTATCGATGGAATCCTGATCCTGTTCCTGCCATTCCCGGAGAGAAATACAGCAGGTACAGTAAAGAAAGAAAAAGCAAAATTAAAGATCACTCCTGCAGCTCTTGCAGCAATCCTCATCGGATTTACAAGCTCTTCTACATTCATGCTGTGGCTGAACTGTAACCAGGAGCTCGGAAAGCTTTATAACTTAAGTGATCCTTCCAAGATCCAGTCCTTCTATGCAGTAGGAACCTTTGCAGCGATCCTGTGTTCCTCTGTATTTATCAAAAAAGGACTGAAGGAGATCAATATCCTGATCATTTATCCGCTGATCTCTTTCATCATGCTGGGACTTTGCTACTTTATCCAGAATCCGACAATCTGTCTTATCGGTGGATTTGTGATCGGTTTTGCAGGTGCAGGCGGTGTGCTTCAGCTGGCTGTTTCCACAACTGCGGAGTTCTTCCCGGAAAACAAGGGAACTGCAACATCCATGGTCATGATCGCATCCAGCGTTGCGAACTACACCATTCTGACACTGGCCGGCTACATTACAAAGACTGCCGGAACCAGTGCTCCGAGAATGATCCTGCTTCTCAATATGGCAGTGACATTCATAGGAATCCTTCTTGCACTGTTCGTTAAGATGAACCGTGGAAAAGAGGCTTGACTGAATCAAGGAAATCCCTTGGGGTGAATATCCGTTTGACTACAGTAAAAAAAGTGAATCATTGTATGGATACAGATAAAGATGACTGAATCTGTGCAAAACAAAGTTCCAATTCGGGAACAATTCCCGGATTGGACTTTACCGTTTCTGAAAATGTTTGTTAATTAACAAACTTACAAAATAAAAGATACTATATATGTATTATCAAAAAAAACGATAAAGGAGAATCGTTATGGCACGTGCAGCAAGACAGCGAAGAGAAAACGAACTGCCCTACATTCCGTTTGGGCCATTTCAGATTCGTTTTCCGTTTATTCACTATAAAATTGAGTCCGTAGAGTTTATCCAGGGCCTGATCCTCGGGGTTACGGCACTGGCGGCGGTTCCTTATCTGGAACAATATCTGGGATTGCCTTATGAGCTGGCATGGAGCTGTGTGATCATAGAGACCATGCTGTATATGCTACACAGCTTACTTGGTGATCCGGTTGTACCGGGATGGATCACACCGACTCTTCCGCTGACGATCGTATTCCTGGAAGGCTTCCCTATGGGAAAAGAACGTATCCAGGCAATGATCGCCCTGCAGATGCTGGTTGGTCTCGTGTTCATATTTATGGGCATCACCAAGCTTGCGGATAAATTTGTCCATGCAGTACCAAATTCTGTTAAGGGTGGTATCCTTCTTGCTGCGCCGGTGACGGTTATGGCAGGACAGCTGGGAGAGGGCGGCAACATGCATAAGTATCCGCTGGCGATCGTTGCCGGTGTAGGCCTTCTGATTCTGATCAGCTTTTCAGATAAATATCAGGAGAAGAGAAAGAACAACAAATTCCTGGATCTTGTTGCCAGGTATGGAAACCTTTTCCCGTATCTGATCGCCATGGTGGTAGGTCTTCTTGTAGGCGAGCTGGATGCGCCTGGTTTGGAGCTGGGAACCTTTATCAAGATCCCGCAGTTCAAAGAGATCATCTCACAGGTAAGTATCTTTGGTGTGGGAATCCCGCCGGTCTCCATGTTTGTCAAAGCGCTTCCTCTGGCACTTGTATGCTATGTTATCGCATTTGGTGATTTTGTTACCACAGAGACACTGGTTACAGAGGCACGCCAGTCCAGAGATGATGAGTACATTGATTTCAATTCCAGCCGTTCCAACCTGGTCAGCGGCATCAGGAACCTGATCCTTTCCGTCATTGCCCCATTCCCGCCGCTTTCCGGTCCGTTATGGGTTGGAATGACAGTATCTGTTTCCATCCGTTACAAGGAGGGAAAGAAAGCTATGAAGTCTCTGATCGGCGGTATGGCATCCTTCCGTATTGCAACGTTTTTAAGTGTGCTGATCATTCCGGTTGTAAGCTTCTTCCGTCCGATCTTCGGAGTCGGTTCCTCCATTACTCTGATGTTCCAGGCATTTGTCTGTGCAAGGATCGGTATGGATTACTGCAGAACAGACCGTGACAAGATGATCGCAGGTGTTATGGCAGCTGTGCTTGCAACCCAGGGAACTGCATGGGCATCCGCATGGGCCCTGGCTGTAGGCTTCGGTCTGAATATCTTCCTTTCAAACTGGGACCCCAGAAAGAAAGAGGAGAATGCCATCGAGGATAAAAATTGATCAGAGGAATAACAAAGATATAAAAAACAGAAAAAGAAGAAGTGTGCTGGATGGGTCAGCACACTTCTTTTTTTGGTCATGAGATTTGTTGTTTTTAATTATTATTTTAATAGATTTGCTATTATGGGATTAAAATTGCAAAAAATTGTTACATCAATTGGGTTTAAAAATTGGTTTACAATTCGCGTTCTGTTACAAAAATCTACCGTAGATCCTTTTTATGGGAGGTTACAGGATCACAGGCTTTTGTGGATAATGTCAAGAACCTGTGCAAGCTCGTTGACATTGATCTGTCCCGGTGCGGAAGCTTTGGTAGCTGCACCGAAGGTAAGGGCGGAACCGAAGGTTTCGCCAGCGAGACGGCTGACAATACCGGTACCTGCCATGGACATGGTAATGATCGGGCGGTCGGCGAACTGCTCGGACATTTCCAGCGTGGCACTTAAGAGTGTAAGCACGTCCTGTTTGTTTCTTGGCATAACAGCCATTTTCGGGATATCTGCGCCATAGTCCTGCATCATGCGAAGACGGCGCACGATCTCATCCTTCTCAGGAGTTGCGTCAAAATCATGGTTGGAAGCGATGACCTTTACGCCATAGCTGTGTGCTTCCTGGATCATGCTTTTTACGATTTCCTCACCTGTGAAGGCTTCTACATCAATGAGATCTACATAGCCGCTTTTTGCGACAGCCATGTTGAGTGCTTTGTAAGCTTCGTTGGAGATCGCTTTTTCTCCGCCTTCCTTTGCAGTACGGAAGGTGAAGAGGATCGGAGTGTCCTTTAAAACGGTCTGGAGATCTTTTGCCACATCCAGAACCTTGTCTGTGTCAAAAACGTCCTCAAACCAGTCAACACGCCATTCCACAACGTCTACGGGGATCCTTGCGAAGGTCCCTGCCTCAAGGAGGATATCATCCTTTGTCTGTCCCACGATCGGGACACAGATCTTCGGCCTTCCCTCTCCGAGTGTGATATTTCTTACCTGAACTGTTTTCATAATGGTCCTTTCTGATACGACAGGAACAGATAGCAGTTTAGTCGTCGTATCTAATGTTAAGAATCTCTTTCATATGTTCAATCGGCATCGGTTCGCCGGTCCACAGTTCAAATGCAGCGGAGCCCTGGAAAAGCATCATGCCAAGGCCGTTCATTGTCTTGCAGCCAACTTCCTTTGCCATAGAACGCATAGCAGTTTCAAGAGGGGAGTAAGGCACGTCAACAACGATAAGCTCCGGGCGGAAGTAAGACTTGTCCGGAACAATGGACTGACCTTCCAGTGGTTTCATTCCAACACCTGTCGCATTTACGAAAATATAACTGTCAGCCATTTCTTTTTTCAGCTGGTCGAGATCAGCCAGATCATAGAGAACAGCATGGCTTGAAGTTCTGGTGTTGATCTTTTCTACCGTAGATACTGCACGGTCCCAGAATTCATCTTTGCGGTTGAAGATCACGATCTCGCCTACACCGTCAAGTGCTGCCTGGATCTCGATAGCAGTTGCGGCACCACCTGCACCTACGATGGTCATTTTCTTTCCGATGGCGTTGATGTTATTGTCTTTCAGTGCTGCCATAAATCCGATACCGTCTGTGATATGGCCTGTAAGATGACCATGATCATTAACGATGGTGTTTACAGCGCCGCACATTTCTGCTGCCGGTGAAAGCTCGTCAAGGTACTGGCCTACCAGAGTTTTGTTCGGCATGGAAACGTTGGAACCTCTCATTTTCAGATTACGGATTGCTTTTACAGCATCCTCGATCTCGTCTGCACCAACCTCAAATGCAAGATATGCATAATCATAGCCAAGCTTTGCAAAAGCTTCATTCTGCATGGCAGGAGAGCTGGAGTGGCGGATCGGATATGCCATAAGACCAATCAGTTCGGTATGTCCTGTGATTCTTTCTGACATGGTAATAACTCCTCTCATTGGTAAAATCTGGATGAAGATTTGTCTTTTTTAAACCTCCCACCACATAGATCTGAAGAAGTTGCGGACATTCTCCGGACGGCTGCGGGGGAGGAAGACGTGGAAAATCTATGTTACGGATCACCGAGTGAACTGTAACAGATCTATATACACTTTCCGGGAGAAGGATTGAAATGTTCCCGGAAAGGGTATAGCGGAAAAATATTAAAGGTATCCCTTCTGCTCAAGAACGGTAAGGATATTGCGTCCTTCCTGGGTACCGTCAATGATTCGTCTTGCTCTCTGGCTGTCGCCGATGTTCATGATCTCAACATCCTCAGAAGAAAATTCCTCTGTGAGGTTCTGGTAAAGCTGTCCCTGAGCTCTCATTCCGAGACATACGAAGCCGTACTCAAATGGAAGCTCATAAGGCTCACCGTCGCCCCTGACAAGGAAGGAAGAATCCTTAACCTCAAGGAGAGCAGTTTTTGTAAGCTGATGTACATTGTGTTTTTTCATCATGGTCTTTGTGTCATTTTTGCTTACCGGGTCAAGATCACGTCCGATCTGATCCATCATCTCAACGATAGAGATGTCTGCGTTTCTGTCAGCAAAGAATTCCACAACATCAAGACCTACAGCACCGCCGCCTACAACTACAACCTTTTTGCCTTCCAGATCCTTCGGAAAATCATTAATGTGGCTGATCATACCAAGAATAGAATAAATATTATGGTTCTCGTTGTCAATACGATCCTTCAGTCCTGCGATCGGAGGCAGAAGCGGAGCGGAGCCGGTGGAGCTTACGATGATATTCGGATGGAACTTGCGGATGTTTTCCGGTGTTCCTTCTGTGTTTTTGAAGATGTAAAGATTATCAAGCTGTTCTGCACGATGCATGAGATAGTGCGGGAAATCAGCAAGACGGTTCTTTGCAGGGATCTTTGAGATCAGAGATGCAAGTCCGCCAAGCTCATTGCTTTTTTCCAGAAGGAAGGTATTGCATCCAACCTCTGCGGCTGTACAGGCAGCTTCCAGTCCGGCAGTGCCACCGCCGATAACGACCACGTTGCAGTTTTTATTTACATGTTTTTTCTTATATACATCGCCCTCAAGAACCGATGGGTTTACAGTACAGCGGATCGGACGGTTTACACCGATACGGTTTCCGGCACAGCCAACGTTACAGGAGATACATTTGCGGAGGTCACACTCATGACCTGTGGCAACCTTGTTTACCCATGCAGGGTCTGCGATCAGACCACGGCCCATACCGATCAGGTCTGCATCACCGTCAGCCAGGATACGCTCAGCAACCTTCGGGTCACGGACATTACCCATGGAGATACATGGCTTGTTGAATTTTTCGCTTACGGCCTTTGCCATGTAGGAACGCCATCCGTCCGGGAGATAATTTGCATCGATCTGGTACTGGATGGAACCGTTAAGTCCGCAGGAAACATCGAAGATATCAACCTCTTCCTGAAGATAATCCAGGTATTCCAGAGTATCCTCCAGTGTATTTCCGCCTTCCATCAGCTCATCCGCACTGAGACGGAGCATGATCGGGAAGAAAGGTCCTACCTGTTTCCTTACCTCATCGATGACCATACGGCAGAAACGGGTACGGTTCTCAACAGATCCGCCGAACTCATCGGTACGCTTGTTTGTGATCGGGGAGAGGAACTGACTGATCAGATAGGAGTGTCCTGCATGGATCTCTACCGCGTCAAAGCCAGCTGTCTGTGCACGTTTTGCGGCCTCACCGTATTTTTTTACGATGTGAAGGATCTCGTCTTTGGAAAGAGGACGCGGGATCTCGCCGCCTTCTTTGGATGGAACGTCAGATGCGGAAACCGGTTGCATGTTGATCCTGGAAGAAACAGCGGAAGCTCCGGCATGGTTGATTTGGATCGCGATCTTTGTTCCGTATCTATGAATATTTTCACAGAATTTGAAAAGACGTGGCAGATAGTTGTCATGGTCGATGCGCAGCTGTGTGGTTCCGTTGGAGCCCTGCGGGGAATCGATGCTTGCGTTCTCTACGATGATGAGACCTGTGCCACCCTTTGCACGCTGCTCATAATAATTGATATGAAGAAAACTCATTTCGCCGTTCTGTTCACCGTAGTTGGTGCCCATCGGCATCATAACAATACGGTTCTTGATAGTCATATTTTTAACGGTTAATGGGGAAAAAATATGCGGATAATCATTCTTCATCTGAAAAAACCTCCCTGGTTATTTTAAATAGAATCGTTTGTTTGTGTTAATTATATAACAGAATAATCTATAAAACTAATTCATAATACGAGCGATATAATAAAAATAATCTATAGATTTTTGTATATCATCTTTCAGGCAGCAGGTACTTGCATGTTTATAATGTGAAAAAAACAGATGTAGAACGGTAACGCTAACTGGAAAATGGTATCGGATCCAGGGGTTTACATATATGATTTTAACGTGTTATCATAACAAATAAAAAAGATACAGAAAACGGAGAAACGGGCAGGCTGAAACGGATCAAATGTAAGACTGTATTTCCGCGTTCTGTAAAAAGACAGGAGATAGATAAAATGGAATTCTGGGATATTTACGATGCAGATAAGAAACCGACAGGACGGACTATGAAGCGCAATGACTGGTGTTTAAAAGATGGAGAGTATCATCTGACAGTTTTGGGCGTGGTAGCAAGACCGGACAAGACCTTTCTTATTACCAAACGTGTGATGACAAAGGCCTGGGCTCCGGGCTGGTGGGAGGTTTCCGGCGGTGCAGCCCAGGCAGGAGAGGCTTCCCGTGATGCAGTACTCCGTGAGGTAAAAGAGGAGACCGGACTGGACGCCAGTGAGGCAGAGGGCGGATACCTTTTTACATATAAAAGAGAGAACCCGGGGGAAGGAGATAATTACTTTGTGGATGTGTACCGTTTTGTCATGGATGTGGAGGATAAGGATCTGAAGCTTCAGACAGAAGAGACAGACGGATATATGTTTGCAACCCTGGAGCAGATCCGGGCGTTTGCCGCAAAGGGAAAATTCCTGCATTATGATAGTATTAAGAAGGCGTTTGAGTTCTGAGCAGATTTCTGACTGGTTTTCCGCGAGGATTTGAAAATAAATGTTGTTTTTTGTGGATTTCTATTTTTAAAAACGTTGTTTTTTGACTTGTTTTCGAAGAATTGTCTTGACATTAAAATTGGTAAATAGTAAAATTAAATCAGATGAACTGCCAGACGGTTTTTTGACCATGAGCAGGTAGCAGAGCGGATTTCAAAGATCTGCTTGACTTTAGGAAGCTGTAAGCCGGATGAATGAAATCCGGCTTATAAAATTATCCAATATTATCAGATCGAGAATAATATAAAATTTTGAAAGCGAGGAATCATTAATGGCGGATGAACATAGAGATCAGATCAGAATCGTACAGGAAACCGTAGCCGGTAAGGAGATCACATTTGCCCATATCATGGGTGGTCCAGCACCTATCATATATCAGAAGCTTGGACTGAATCCGCAGGTGGACTATGGATCATCTGCAATTGGTATCATGAATATGACACCTTCCGAGTCTGCTGTGATCGCATCCGATATTGCTGTGAAGAGCGGTAATGTGTATCTTGGATTTGCAGACCGTTTTACAGGAACACTGATCATAACAGGAGAGATTTCCGATGTGCAGACTGCAATGGAGGAGATCGTGGATTATTTCCGTGATACTCTGGGATATGTAGTATGCAATATCACCAAGAGATAAGGAAGTGTACCATGGAAGAACGGATAACAAAGGAAGAACTGCTGGAGAGGCTGTTTCATGATGATTATGAGAACCTTAAGGGAAGAAGACTTCGGCTGACCCGGGTGAGAGTACCTGGAAAGGAGCTTTCCTTTGCACATGTTTTTACACCAAATGACAGATCGATATATGAGAATCTTGCGTTACATATCGGTGTTCATGAAGGTGAAGATCACAGTGGAGATGCCATCGGCATGGTCCGTGTCACACCCTGGGAGGCGATCGTGGTTGCGGCAGATGTTGCAGTGAAGGCAGCTCATGTGGAAGTAGGATTTATGGATCGTTTCTGCGGGACGCTGATCCTGACAGGCGGTTTTACGGAAGTGATGACAGCTGTGGAGGAAGTGGTACGATTTTTCCATGAGACATTGAAATTCGATGTTTGTAAGATCCACAGAAGCTGAGGCAGGACGGGATAAAAAATGAAAAAAATTTTTCTGATGGGTCGAAGTGAAGCCGGCAAAACATCCCTGACACAGGCGCTTAAAGGGGAAGAGCTTCATTATCATAAGACTCAGTATACCAATACAAATGAAGATACTATTGATTCACCGGGAGAATATGCGGAATCCAAGCATTTCAGCGTAGGACTGGCCTGCTTTTCCTTTGAGGCGGATGTGATCGCCATTGTACAGGCAGCCAATGAGCCCTTTAACCTGTTTAGTGACGGCAGCAGGAATTTTCTACTACGGCCGCTGATCGGGATCATCACCAAGGTGGATTCTCCCCATGCCAACATTCCCATGGTCAGACAGTGGATGGAGAACATGGGCTGTGAACGGATCTTTATGGTAAATAACAAGACCAGGGAAGGCATCAGTGAGCTGATGGATTATCTGCAGGATGATCTCCCGAAGCTTACGCTTGAACAGGCGAAATTCAAGCAGAGTCTTGGACTTAACGAATGGGATTCCATGCCGGAAGGGGTGGAGTATCCGGAATCCATACGGTAAAATAGTAATATTCACGAAAAATGAATAAAAATACAAAATTCAAACAGAAAAAGTAGAAATTCCTCCGGAACTGTGATATACTGTCATTGTTTGGAAGATTCGTGGGCTGAAATGTAAGATCCCCAGAGCATGAAGGATAAAGAGGATAGAAACGGGGCTCGCAGATATATGGCAGAAGAGCTGTATGTCGGGAACACCGGGTATCCGTATCTGACTTCGTGTTCCGGGGATTTTTTATATTCTATACACAGATTTTCCGAATGGATGCAAAAGATAAACAATAAGAAGGACAGGAGAGGAAAAGATGTTTGAATTATTTGAAAATCTGACCAACTGGCTCTGGGGACTGCCGTTGCTGATCACGATCCTCGCTACAGGCGTATATCTGACAGTACGTTCCGGTTTCTTCCAGTTCCGCCATTTTGGTTACATTGTGAAAAACATGTTCAGTAAAGAACGTCGCCAGGAAGGCGGAGATGACGGAAAGAGCCTGACACCGTTCCAGGCTATTTCCATTGCGATCGGAGGTACTGTTGGTGTATCCAATATGTCCGGTGTTGCAACGGCTATTGCAACAGGAGGACCTGGGGCATTATTCTGGCTCTGGATCGCAGCGCTTCTTGCCATGGTCATCAAGATGGCAGAGGTAACACTTGCTGTATACTACAGAGAGAAACAGCCAAACGGTGAGTACCAGGGAGGCCCGACCTACTACATGCAGAAGGGTCTTGGCGGAGAGAAAAAGCTTCCTTTCTGGAAACTTTTTGCAGTACTGTTCGGCGGCTGTATTTTCATGACATGGTTCATTACTTTGCAGAATTATACAGTATCAGAGGCTGTCGGAAGTACCTTCCACCTGCCGTACATCGTACCGTCACTTTTGTATGTGGCAGCGATTTATCTGATCATCATCGGCGGTGTAAAGAAAGTCGGCGTGATCTCTTCCTATATGACACCGATCATGTGCATGCTTTACATTGTAGGCTCTCTCGCAATACTGGTAGTGAATTTTGACAAGCTGCCGGAAACCTTTGGACTGATCTTCAAGGGTGCATTTACAACACAGGCGGCAGTCGGCGGATTTATGGGAGCCGGTGTTGCAACAGCAATGCGTCTTGGCTTTGCCCGTTCCGTATACAGCAACGAGGCAGGCTGGGGAACATCTCCTATGATCCATGCTTCCGCAAAGACAGACCATCCTGTAAAACAGGGACTGATGGGAGCATTTGAGGTATTTGCAGACACCATCGTAGTCTGCTCCATGACAGGTCTTGTTGTTATCATCACCGGCTACTGGAATTCAGGACTTCAGGGATCAGAGCTGACACTGACAGCATTTGAGTCTGGAATGGGCTCCATTGCGAGAGCACTGATCGCGATCAGTATTTTTCTTTTTGGATTAACAACATCAACTGGATGGTTCACCTACTACAGCGTGATCCTGAAGCACTGGCTGAAAAATAATCAGAAGGTTCTGAAGATCGCAGAGAAGGTTTTTATCCTTGGAACACCATTATGGGGTCTTCTGGTCACAGTGCTTACTCTTTACGGAAACGGAACACCGGCGCAGCTGTGGGTAATTGCAGACTTTACAACCGTATTCCCTACATTTGTAAATGTTGCCACATTATTTATCTTAAGTGGTACTTTCTTTAAACTGCTGAAGGATTACAAGGCGCGTTACATGGGAATCGGAAAGGTAGACAAGGATATGGCACTTTTCTACGAGGATAAAAAAGAAAAAGAGGAAAAATAAACAGTGGATACAATTTTTTTTAACGGATGTATAAGAACACTGGATGACAGTGAAAAAGTGGCAGAGGCTGTGGGAATCGAAAATGGTCGGATCGTTTTTGTGGGAACTGATAAAGAAGCGGAAGCTTTTTCCTGCAAAAAGCGGATCGACCTTAAGGGAAGGCTGATGCTACCCGGTTTTGTGGATACACATATGCATATGCTGCATTATGCATTTGTGGAAAGATCTGTAAAACTGTTTGACTGTACAAGTGTTGAGGAAATGCTTGCCGCAGCAAAAAAAAGACTGGAGGAGAGCAAAGGTCAGAAGCTGACCTGGCTCTACTGCAGAGGCTGGAATGAGGAGCATTTTGATAAGCCACGCTATCCGCACAAGGATGAGCTGGATGCGCTCTCAACGGAAATCCCCATCATTATGGTGCGTGTCTGCGGGCATGTGGCTGTGTGCAACAGCTGCGGTCTGGAGCTTCTGAAAAAAATCCCGGAGTTCCCGGAGATTGAGAAGGAGGTTGACCTGGATACCGGACTTCTGAAGGAAAATGCAGTACAGTTTTATTCTTCCGTATTGGAAGCACCATCCCAGGAAGAAGTGGAAGGCTACATCAAATACAGTGCGAAGAAGCTGAATGAATGTGGATTTACAGGTGTACAGTCCGATGATCTTGCCTCACTTCCGGGGAAAAACTGGCGTCGGATCATGGCCTCCTACAAGGCACTGGATGCTAGAGGAGAGCTGAGTATCCGCCATTATGAGCAGTGCCTTTTTGAGCGGGCGGAGGATGCGAAGGCTTTTATTGAGGAAGGATATCGTACCGGGCAGAGGGGAGATCACTTTACTGTCGGACCGATGAAGCTGATCCAGGATGGTTCCCTTGGGGCAAGAACAGCGGCCATGAATGAGCCTTACGAGGATTCGCCGGGAAATACCGGGATCATCACATTCAGTCAGGAGGAGCTTGACGATCTGTTTGCTTTTTTTGACCAGCATCAGATGCAGGCAGCGGTACACTGTATCGGCGATCGTGCCATGGATATGGTCATTGAGGCAACTGCGAAATCTCCTTACCGGAAGAATAATAAAAAGGGCAGACATGGTATCGTACATTGCCAGATCACCAATCCGCGTATTTTGCAGGGGATGAAAGACCAGGATCTTCTGGCATATATCCAGCCGGTATTTATCGATCTGGATATGAACACAGTGGAACCTGCCATCGGCGCACACCGTATGGATAAGGTGTATGCATGGAAGAGCATGCTGGATATGGGAATCCATACGTCCGGCGGTTCGGATGCTCCTGTGGTAAGCTTTGATGCCATGGAGAATATTTATTTTGCAGTCACCCGCAAAAATATCAGTGGTCAGCCACAGGAAGGCTGGATCCCATCCGAAAAAATGTCTGTAGATGAGGCGGTGAAGCTTTTTACAAAAAACGCAGCTTACGCTTCCTATACAGAAGACGAGAACGGAACCATCGAAGTGGAAAAAAATGCAGACTTCGTAGTTCTGGAGAAAGATATTTATAAGATTGATCCGGATGAGATCAAGACCACGAAAGTGGATATGACAGTTCTTGGCGGTGAGATCGTTTATGAGAGAAAAGTAGAAGAATGACGGCAGTATAAAAAGAAAAAAGTGAGAGGCAGAGTCTGAGTGGAGCAGGCTCTGCCTTTTTTGTGTGGTACAGTAAAAAGTATAGAACAAATATTCGGTTGTCCTATACTTTTTTACGCTGAATGATATACTGTAAAAGCAACAATAATAAAGATAAAAGCACTCTCTTTACATATAGTAACAGGCAGTATTTATATATCCACAAATTTCAGAACAACAAGGAGAACCGTATGGATCATTTCAAATTGTAGTGGGAATATCTATGGTTACTTTTGGATCCATCGTATGTAATAAATTGCGACAACCACAAAACTATATTGAAGCAGTAGACTCAGATAGTATAGAAATGAAAACTGCTGAATTGTTATCAGGAATTGATGGGACAATGATGTTTCGATACAATTCAAGGGATACATTTAAAACGTTATCTATTTACTTGTCGGAATATCAGCTTGGACAACGAGTTTCACATAAAAAAGTTTTGGAACTTTCCTATGAATATGTGAAATCTTCCACAAATGGATTGATTGTCATTACACCGGATTTTGATAATTTTACTGCAAAGCTCATCGCAGCAGATAAATATTCAAAATATATGACAGAAATACCAATTTTGGAGGGAGTTAAAAACAGGGAATATTATGGAAGATCAGCAACGACTATTGAAAACAAATGCAAGATAGAGTATGGAACAGAGCAAGGATTAGCAGCACTGATTTATGGAGAAAAAGGGTTAAGCTCGTTGCCAATACAGGATATTGCAGGGGAGCATATAGATACAGATAATGAGTACATGTATTACTATTCGGTTGAATTTATAAAATAGCACTAATAAAAAGAAGAGGATGTCACGTAATCTGCTTTGATTCGTTGGCATCCTTTTTTGACATTTAGTTTTTATGACATTATAGATTTCATAACCTATTTCTTATTTTTCGGTATTCTCTAGGCGAATATCCTTTCAACTTGTGAAAAAGCCGACTGAAATAAAGCTGGTTATCATATCCGACAATCTTAGAAATCTCATGGATGGAATAAGTTGTTGTTTCAAGTAACATCTGAGCATTGTTGATGCGGATTCCCACAATGAATTGCATTGGTGTAGAACCGGTATATTTTTTGAAATTTCGGATAAACCAGCTGACACTCATGCCTCGTGAGGCAGCATAATCATCAATATTGATATTTTGATTGTAGTTTTCACTGAAAAAGGTAACAGCATTATCCATCTCATGATCAAGGTATTCATTTTTTAATATGTGCTCTCTTGTCAGTTCCCGGTGGAAACTGATCAGAAGATGACGTAGCAAAAGGACAAGCATTTCCTCATAATTGTCTTGACAGCGTTGCAGCTCGATAATGATACGTTTGAAAATTTGTTCATATTCATTAGATGTACCCACTTGAAAGACACGTTCTTTATCCGGAAACCCATATTGACGTAAGATATTTTTCACATTGCTTCCTGTGAAGTGAATCCAGTATACTTCTGTCTTATCTTCTCCGTAATATTCATATTTTTGGAGTTCTTTCGGTCTGTACAGTACAATGTTGCCGGCTGGAACAATCGTTTCATTATTTACATTATCAAAATGAAAATGCCCACAACCAGCAGTGATATATATAATCTGATAATCCAGACGACCCTTTGGACGGTAGGTCGGAAGTTTGGGATGTCTGGAAAGACGGTAAGTACCACAGCTACCGACAATCAGCGGACGACTTTTGTCTTTGAAATCCATATGTGAGTGGTTCAAATAACCGGTGTTCAAATACATAGGACAGCACCTCTTTTCGAACTTTTTATCATTGTATCATTTAGTGCATATTTTGTCTAATCCAATTCATAGACATATTTTGCGAATTAGGATAAGCTATATATAGCATAACTAAGGAACGTAAACAAAAAAGTAAAGTATAAGGTTTGCTTTAGGAAAACAAAGAACAAAAAAGTATATGTATTGGAGGAGAGTTGTTTATGATCGTACCACGTTATTATGAAAATCTAAGCGTACTGCACGAAAACACAATGCCAGCCAGAGCCTATTATATTCCGTCATCCAAAAGAATGGATAACTTGGTGGAACACAGAGAAGAGTCAGATCGTATGCAGTTATTGAATGGAACTTGGAAATTCCAGTATTTTAACAGCATCTATGACATTCAGGATTCTTTCTTTGAGAAGAATTATGATACAGAAAATTTTGATGAGATTCAGGTTCCAAGTGTATGGCAGATGGCTGGATATGATACACATCAGTATACAAACATCCGGTATCCATTTCCGTTTGATCCACCATATGTGCCACAGGACATTCCGTGTGGAGTCTATGTACATACTTTTGAGTACAGTAGAGATGAGAAAGCGTCAAAATCTTTTTTGAACTTTGAAGGAGTAGACAGTTGCTTTTACGTATGGATCAATGGCTCTTACATAGGATACAGCCAGGTTTCGCATATGACCAGTGAGTTTGATGTTACCGATGTACTTCAGGATGGAACGAATACGGTGGCAGTGTTGGTAATGAAGTGGTGTGATGGTTCCTATTTGGAAGATCAGGACAAATTCCGTATGAGTGGTATTTTCCGGGATGTGTACATTTTGAAACGCCCAAAAGAGGCAATCAGTGATTATCATATTAAAACAAGAATTGAGGATATGCTTGCGAAAGTAGAAATTGAAATGAAATTCTACTCTCCGTTAAATGTAAAAATTTCGATTGAAGATAGAAACGGAGCAGTTGTAGCACTAGGAAGTATTGCTGAAGAAGGAACAGCTGTATTAGAAATTGCAAGTCCGGAACTTTGGAATACAGAAAATCCATATCTATATAAACTGATTCTTGAAACAGAGAATGAAGTAATTGTAGATTACATTGCATTAAGAAAGATAGAGATTAAAGACCAGGTCATTTACCTAAATGGACAGAAGATTAAATTCCGTGGTGTCAATCGACATGATTCCGATCCGGTTACTGGATTTACAATCAGTCTGGAACAGCTCACAACCGATCTTACGTTAATGAAGCAGCATAATTTTAATGCGATCCGTTCCAGCCACTATCCGAACGCACCATTTTTCTATGAAATGTGTGACAAGTATGGATTCATGGTAATAGATGAAGCAGATATTGAAGCTCATGGTCCATTTATGATCTACAGAAAAGAAGACACTGATTACAATCGGTTCAAACGATGGAATGAGAAGATTGCAGATGATCCGGTATGGGAAGAGGCAATCGTTGATCGCGTAAAACTCATGGTGGAACGTGACAAAAACCGTTTCTGTATTGTTATGTGGTCAATGGGAAATGAGAGTGCTTATGGCTGCAACTTTGAAAAAGCACTGGAATGGACAAAGAATTTTGATCCAGACCGTATCACACAATATGAGAGTGCAAGATACCGTAATTATGATGAAACATATGATTACAGCAATCTGGATGTGTACAGCCGGATGTACCCAGCGCTTTCCGAAATTCAGGAATATCTGGATAAAGATGGAAGTAAACCCTTCCTTTTGGTAGAGTACTGTCACAGCATGGGAAACGGACCTGGAGATTTTGAAGATTACTTCCAGATGATTCAGGATAATGATAAAATGTGCGGCGGCTTTGTCTGGGAATGGTGTGACCATGCGATTGCTCATGGAATTGCTGAGAATGGAAAGACTATATATGCTTATGGGGGCGACCATGGCGAAGAAATTCATGATGGCAACTTCTGTATGGATGGATTAGTATATCCGGACAGAACGGTACATACAGGACTTTTGGAATACAAGAATGTTTATCGCCCGGCAAGGGTTATTTCCTATGACAAAGAAAGCGGAGAACTGGTGCTTCATAACTACATGGATTTTGATGACTTGAAAGATTATGTGAAGATTAGTTATGAGCTGACACAGGATGGTCTTGTGATCAGCAAAGGCATACTTCCGGAGTTTTCTGTGGCACCACATGGGGAAGGAAAAACAAACCTGAAGATCAATGTTCCAGAGAATGGGAAATGTTATTTAAAACTTATTTACCATCTGAAAAAAGAATTGCCACTGTTGGATAAAGACCATATTCTTGGATTTGATGAAATTGAGGTAAGTAAAGAGGATACAAAATGTAAACTTGCAGAGAAATGGATACCAAAAACAGTAGTGGACTCTGAATTACAGGTAAATGAAAATGATACACAGATTCATATCAAGGGGCGTGAATTTGCTTATACCATAGACAAACGTACTGCACTCTTTACAGAGATGAAATTCGCAGGGCGGGAATACTTGAACCATCCGATGGAATTAAATATTTGGAGAGCTCCAACAGATAACGATATGTACATCAAGTCTGAATGGAAGAAAGCCCACTATGATAAGGCTTACACAAGAGCCTATACGACAGAGGTTGTGCAGGGAAAACATGGTGTGAAGATTACAAGCCATGCTTCCGTTGTGGCAGAGACAGTACAGAAGATTCTTGATGTGACGATTACATGGAAAATAGAAGCTGCTGGAAAGATTGATGCAGATATTGCAGTAACAAAAGACGATGAATTCCCGGATCTTCCGAGATTTGGTGTGAGGATGTTCCTGGATAAAAAACTTTCAGCTGTAAGATACTTTGGAATGGGACCACAGGAAAGTTATTGTGATAAACATCAGGCTGCGAGCCACGGTTTGTACCGGGCAGATGTAGGGGATTTACATGAGGACTATATCCGTCCACAGGAAAATGGAAGCCATTATGATTGTGAATATGTAGAGCTTAACAACAGCCGATATGGAATTGTGGCATCCGCAGAAAAGGCATTTTCATTCAATGCTTCTTATTATACGCAGGAAGAACTTGAGAAGAAAACGCATAATTATGAACTGACAGAATCAGATAGTGTAGTATTTTGCGTTGACTACGCATTAAATGGCATTGGTTCTAATAGTTGTGGTCCAGTTGTATTGGATCAGTACCGATTTGATGATGTATTATTCCGGTTTCAGTTTACACTGATACCGTATGTAAAGGGATAATAAAGTTTCATGTAACCCGTAAACAAGGAAAGAGAGTCTGATTGTTATGTAAAGTCCGGATATACAGAGCAATCAGACAAAAACAGAGAAAAAACTAGAATTAGACATCATACTCTGTTAGACATCTTGAAATTCTAAGTGCGATGAAGATGAGGAGCAAAGAAATTCGATGGAAGAAAAAAAGTATTTGAAATGGTATAACAAAATTGGATATGGATCAGGCGATATTGCAGGTAATGTAGTCTATGCGTTCCTGACATCTTTTATGATGGTCTATCTGACGGACTCAGTAGGACTTGCTGCAGGTGTCGTAGGTACCCTGATTGCCGTATCAAAACTATTTGATGGTTTTACGGATATATTTTTTGGATCAATGATTGACAAAACACACAGTAAAATGGGAAAAGCGAAACCCTGGATGCTATACGGATACATTGGTTGTGCCATTACGCTGGTCTGCTGCTTTGCAGTACCAGTCAGCTTTGGAACAACGGCTAAATACGCATGGTTCTTTATCTCTTATACACTGTTAAATGGTGTGTTTTATACAGCAAACAATATTGCTTACTCAGCACTTACGTCACTGATTACAAAGAACAGCAAAGAGCGTGTGCAGATGGGATCTTACCGTTTTATTTTTGCGTTTTCAACAAGTCTTCTGATTCAGGCGATTACAGTTGGATTTGTAGATAAATGTGGTGGAGATGCTGCGGCATGGAGAACGGTTGCTATTATCTATGCAATCATTGGTCTTGTCATAAATACGATTTCAGCACTTTCAGTTAAGGAACTTCCTGAGGAAGAACTTAACGAAGGAGAAGTAAAGGATGATAATGAAAAGTACGGAATGGTACAGGCATTCAAGCTTCTTGTTAAAAACAAATATTACATGATGATTTGTGGAACATATATTTTACAGCAGTTATATAGTGCCATGATTGGAGCTGGCATTTATTACATGACATGGGTACTGAAAAATAAGAATTTGTTTGGACAATTTGCATGGGCAGTAAATATTCCACTGATCATTGCTCTGATTTTCACACCGACATTAGTTGGTAAGTGGAAAGGTATGTATAAACTGAACTTAAGAGGTTATGTCTTAGCAGTCATCGGTAGAGCACTTGTTGTTGTTGCAGGATATATGGGCAGTGTTCCGTTGATGATGGCATTTACAGCTCTTGCAGCTTTAGGTCAGGGACCATGGCAGGGAGATATGAATGCAGTTATCGCATCCTGCTCTGAATACACTTATCTTACACAGGGAAAGAGAATTGACGGAACGATGTACTCTTGTACTTCTCTTGGCGTAAAAATCGGTGGAGGTATTGGAACCGCTGTTGTTGGATGGTTGCTTGAGTTGAGTGGATATATCGGAACAAATGCAACTCAGCCGCAGTCTGCACTTGATATGATGCAGTTTATGTATCTTTGGCTTCCGTTAATCTTTGATGTATTGATTATGTTTGTACTTTCAAGAATGAATGTAGAAGATGCAAATAAAAAACTGAAAGCAGAAAAAGAAATTGCTGCAGATGAAGTAACAGATGCATCAGACATAAATTAGAATTGACAGGAGAAAGCGTTGTCTGGTCATTGCTCGATGAGACAGTGCTTTTTTCTATATATAAAGTGATTGAACTGTATTTTGAAAATAAAAAAGGACCACTTCATTTTTGTGAAATGGCCTTAAGAAAATATTCAGTTTTCACAAAATAGTCCTTTTAGTATTTATACATGGTAAGGATGCTCAAAATATTCAGTGTAGAATACTAAAAGGTCATTCAGATATTTTTTTAGGTTGCTCATTTGCAATTCCTCCTTTCCTTATTTACAAGCTGATTATAAGATAGGTGTAAAAGAATTGCTTGCCAAATCGAAAGAAGATATAGACAAATGTTGCAAAGGGGAGTATTTCATGCAGTTAAAATATGTTGACACAAAAGAGGAGATCATAGCAATAAATAGGAAGTCAAAACATATTGAACCACATCTTCATAATGCACTGGAGATCGTTTGTGTAACAAGTGGAGCATTAGAACTTGGTGTCGGACAGGAACTATACCATATGGAAAAAGGAGATATAGGCTTTGTATTTCCAGATGTTATTCATCACTATCAGGTACTGACACCCGGTGTAAATAAAGCGACTTATCTGATTGCATCGCCATTTACGATAGTCAAATTTGCAGATATCATGCAATCCATGGCTCCTGAATACCCAATCATCAAAGCGGAAAAGGTTGAACCGGAGGTATATAGGGTTATAAATGCAATTTTAGAGACAGAACAGTCGGATATTACTGTTGCACAGGCATATCTTCAAATTGTGTTGGCACGCTGCATAGGAAAATTAAATTTGGTAGAAAAGAGCAGTGTGGGGAGCAACGATCTTATTTACCAGACAGTTTCCTATATATCAGCAAATTTCAAGAAGAAGTTTTCGTTGGAAGAGATGGCAAAAGACCTGGGCGTGAGCAAATATGTTTTATCCAGACTCTTTTCCAAGACATTCCATAGAAACTTTAATCAATATCTTAATGATGCAAGGCTGAACTATGCATGCCATCGTTTGGAAAATACGAGTGATTCTATTACAAATATTTGTCTGGATAGTGGATTTGAAAGTCAGAGAACGTTTAACCGAGTATTTAAAGAAAGATATAAAATATCACCAAGTGATTATCGAAGTACTTGTGTGAAAGAGATGTTGTCATAAAAGGTTCTGTTGATCGAAATATTTACTTTGATTTTACAGTGCTATGTATTTGATTTCATGTGTGGATGATATAATATAAAAATATTTGTAGAAAATAGCGCTTTATTTTATTATGAAAAGAGTAAGGTGTATTCTAAAGAAACAAGAAAGGCAGGGTGCATATGAACATGATAAAATCCATAATCGATTTTAATGAAAAAAAAGGATTCATCTGTGATATGGATGGTGTGATCTATCATGGCAATCAGATATTGCCAGGTGTTCCAGAATTTATCCAGTGGTTGCATGATGAAAAGAAAGAATATTTGTTTTTGACAAATAATAGTGGATATACACCACGAGAATTAAATCAGAAACTGGCTAGGATGGGACTTGATGTGCCAGAAGAACATTTTTATACCAGTGCATTGGCAACAGCCGCATTTTTAAAAGAACAGGCGGCAGGCTGTTCGGCATTTGTGATAGGAGAAGCCGGCCTGTTAAATGCACTTTATGATGTAGGTATCACAATGAATGATGTAAATCCGGATTATGTTGTTGTGGGAGAGGGACGCTCCTATTCATTGGATACATTAACAAAAGCAACGAATTTAGTACTGAAAGGTGCAAAGCTGATCGGAGCAAACTCAGATGTTTCCGGACCGATTGAGAACGGCATTGCTCCTGCTTGTCGTGCATTGATTGCACCTATAGAAATGGCAACAGGTACACAGGCATATTTCTGTGGGAAACCGAATCCACTGATGATGAGAACAGGATTGAATATGCTTGGATGTCATTCAGCAGAAGCTGTAATGGTTGGGGATCGTATGGATACAGATGTGATTTCAGGAATGGAAAGTGGTATGTCTACTGTATTGGTTCTCTCTGGATGTTCAACGAAGGATACACTCAAAACTTATGCTTATCTTCCGACAATGGTATTGAATGGAGTGGGAGATATCGCCAGTATGGCAAAAGCAAAAGAGGAATAGTGTGATTAGGCAAATACCAGGAGGTAAAGTATATGATGAAACTTGATAATTTTGTAGGAATGATGACAGGACATTTTGATAATAAGGATCAATTTAATAAGATGCAGGCAGAAGGGAAAACATATCCATATGCGGAACATGTAAATACAATCTGTAATGACAAAATAAATAACCTTCCTGAAGATTTCAAAGGAAAATTTGTTGTTGAAGAGAGTTATTATGAAATTAATGGAAAACGTCATGCATCTCCACATCTTTTCCTTATCACGGAAATAGAACAGGGAATTTTACTTTCTTCTTATAAAATTCCAAAAGGAGAAGATAAAAATACATTTTCATATGATTCTATGAAGAATGTTGATTACTTTAAACTAGAAAAATCTGAAAAATTTAATCCGGCACTTTATCATGAAAAGGACGGAATCTGGGAGGGAGGCAGCACAAGCCAGTTCTCTCCGGTAATGACATTCAAACTTTGGGAAAAGTTTTCCAACAATTTTCTGGAAGTATCGGAAAGCATGGAAGTTAATGGAAAGAGAACTTTTGGATATGATGAACCAATAATTTATAAGCGTGTATAATCAAAGGTCTGCATATTGGGATGAACTTCAGTTTGTAGAGGACTCGATGAATTTGCGTAATATTGGGCGTTACATGAATGTTAATTTAAGAAAATAATATGGTAAGCAAAAGCGGGATAACTTTTCAAATATAAAAATAAGCGATATTATAAAAATTCTTTTTCAATTAAAAATAAGAAATAATTATCTGCCGTACGACGGCAAAAGAAAAAAGCCGTCGTACAGCAGTCATTTGACACGCCCGTATAAAACGGCGGCTTTGACTTTTCAAAGTCGCTGTTTCTTTGCGTTTACGCAAACTTATCATATTGAGTGAAGTATCGAAAGTGATTGAAATAGACTTAATCCTGGAGGAATATTTCAACGCAGCATGATAAAAAATAGAATAGTAGTGATAGAAAAAAAGTACAAATAAGAATCGAACATTTGTACTTTTTTCTTGCGTTAATCTATATACTTTCAAAAATTTATTTGATATAATAGGGACTGTTACAAGAACAAACAGTAAAAATATGACAGGACCGGAGGCCAGTATTTTCAGGTATTTCCGAGTGCTGTTTTATCCGCAAATATTAGTTTTGTGACTTTTATTCGTAACGAGGTGAGAAACACATCTATTCACTATAAAAATGAGCTTTTCGTTACGAATCTGGATACGAATTTTTAGCTGATAATGATCATAGTAAAAGTCACAAATGGAGGGATTTACCATGAATGAGTTCAAATTAAAAGCCCCATACAAGCCAACCGGCGATCAGCCCCAGGCCATCGAGAAATTGGTCGAGGGATTTAAAGAAGGCAACCAGTTCGAGACTTTGCTTGGTGTTACTGGCTCCGGTAAGACTTTCACAATGGCGAATGTCATTGCCCAGTTAAATAAACCAACTCTGGTACTTGCCCACAATAAAACACTGGCGGCCCAGCTTTACGGCGAGATGAAAGAATTTTTTCCTGAGAACGCAGTGGAATATTTTGTCTCCTACTACGACTACTACCAGCCGGAGGCTTACGTTCCGTCCACAGACACCTACATCGCTAAGGACGCATCCACTAACGATGAGATCGATAAGCTCCGTCTCTCCGCCACAGCAGCCTTATGTGAGCGCAAGGATGTGATCGTGGTTTCGTCGGTATCCTGTATCTATGGCTTAGGTGCACCTCAGGAGTTTTTTGATATGATGATCTCTCTTCGCCCTGGAATGGAGAAGGACCGTGATGAGGTTATCAAACAGCTGATCGATATCCAGTACACAAGAAATGAGATGGATTTTCACCGTGGAACCTTTCGTGTCCGGGGTGATGTGCTGGAGATTTTTCCGGCGAATTCTACAGACCGGGCAGTACGGGTGGAGTTTTTCGGAGATGAGATCGAGCGTATCACAGATATCGATGTGCTTACCGGAGAGATCAAAAGTGTGGAAAGCCATGCAGCGATTTTCCCTGCATCTCATTACGTTGTGCCTCAGGAGCAGATCCGTCGTGCAGCAGATGCCATTTTGGAAGAGATGAAGCAGCAGGTGGAATACTTTAAAAGTGAGGATAAGCTGATCGAGGCTCAGAGAATTGCGGAGCGTACCAACTTTGATGTGGAAATGATGAAGGAAACGGGATTCTGCTCCGGGATCGAGAACTACTCCAGGCACCTGACAGGGCTTGCACCGGGGCAGCCACCGTATACACTGATGGATTACTTCGGAGATGATTTTTTACTTATTATAGATGAGTCCCATAAGACAGTTCCCCAGGTTGGCGGTATGTATGCCGGTGATCAGAGCCGTAAACAGACACTGGTGGATTACGGCTTCCGACTTCCGTCTGCTAAGGATAACCGTCCATTGAGCTTTGATGAATTCGAGAACAAGCTTGACCAGGTAATGTTTGTATCTGCGACACCGGGAGAATATGAATATGACCATGAGCTTCTCCGCGCAGAGCAGATCATCCGCCCTACCGGACTTCTTGATCCGAAGGTAGAGGTGCGTCCGATCGAAGGACAGATCGATGATCTTGTGGCAGAAGTAAATAAAGAGATCGAGAAGAAAAACAAAGTTCTGATCACTACTCTGACCAAACGTATGGCAGAAGACCTTACCGATTATATGAAAGATCTGGGAATCCGTGTCCGGTATCTTCATTCTGACATTGACACCCTGGAACGTGCGGAGATCATCCGTGACATGCGTCTGGATGTATTTGATGTGCTGGTGGGAATCAACCTTCTGCGAGAAGGTCTGGATATTCCCGAGATCACCCTGGTTGCGATCCTGGACGCAGATAAAGAAGGCTTCCTTCGTTCGGAAACATCCCTGGTACAGACTATCGGCCGTGCTGCCCGGAACAGCGAAGGCCATGTGATCATGTATGCGGATAACATGACAGAATCCATGGAAAAAGCAATCTCGGAGACAGAAAGAAGGAGAGCGATACAGGAGGCTTACAACAGGGAGCATGGCATCACTCCGACCACGATCAAGAAGGCGGTCCGTGATCTGATCGCTGTTTCGAAGAAGGTGGCAGAGACAGAAGTGAAGCTTAAAAAGGATCCGGAATCCATGAACCGAAAAGAACTGACGAAGGTGATCGCTCAGGTAGAGAAGCAGATGCGTGCTGCGGCAGCAGACCTGAATTTCGAGCAGGCTGCTGAGCTGAGAGACAAGATGCTCGAATTAAAAAAGAATCTGGAAGAATTAACGGAATAGGCTGCAAAGCAGCTGACAGTACAACACCCCTGGCTGTAATAGCCAGGGGTGTTGCCGGGTATGCTCGATCTGTTTTTAGGAAAAGCTTATTTTGTAGTTGAAAAGCCCAGGGAGCGCAGGGTGATGCCGGAGCCCTTGAGAAGATCAGCCCAATATGGAACAGCCATATCCAGAGTGTCATTTGCAATTTCGGAAGCATCTTTTTGTGTCAGGATCTCATAAGGATCTGTAAGCTTGGAAGAACTGATCCTGGGAGCGGCCTCTGTAACACAGACTGTGCCAGGCAGAATTGCCGATTCTGCCGGGAGTATGGCCAGTACAAAGACTGTCATCAGAGATATCAGGATTTTTTTCCATTTTTTCATAGCGATCCCTCCTTCGAAAAAATATGATGATTCTCTTTATTAATTGATTGTAAGTAAAATTCCGGAGAAGGGCACTGGCATTTGTGCCAGTAACTTTGTTATAAAGAAGAGAAGAAGTTATGTATGCTGTTCCCGATAGGCGGAAGGTGTGATCCCCATTTTCTTTTTGAAGCTGGTGCTGAAATAATATTGATTGGCATAACCACATTTCAGACTGATCTCCTTCAGACTCATAGTAGTCGTAGTCAGGTAACGGGCGGCTGCGGAAATTCGCTGAGATGTGATAAAGTCACTGAGACTGATTCCCTGATTTTTTTTGAAAAGAGCACTTAAATAAGCAGGGCTTACATTGGCAGAGGCAGCAATATCATTGAGGCAGAGCGTATTGTCAGTGTAGTGTTCATTGATATAGGAAATCACCAGTTCACAGAGCTTCTGGTGATAATCATTCATGGAGGAATCAAGCTTCCGGCATAAAAGATGGCACAGATCCTTCAGCCATTGACATAGCTCTTCCGTATTATGAAACTCATTTATGTGGTTGTAAACATACAAAATTTTAGCTTCAAGGTCATGCGTATCCAGATTTAATTCATAGAAAAATTTCAGGATCCGGCCAAGAAGAGAATAAATCTGTATGAAAGCGAAATTCTTTGTGCGAAATTTCTGAGTGAGCCAGTCGGAAAAATTCTGAAACCAGAGATCTATGGCAGCGGTATCCTTTTTGCAGAGAAGCCGGATCAGTTCATCCTCCTTTGTATCTGAAAAATCTGCAACAGACAGATCGGAACCCAGAGCCTCTCTTCCGTCAAAGATATTCTGATGCGGGAAAAAGAATCTGTATTCCAGTGCATGTACGGCGCTTTTATAAGAATGGTTCAGGTTCCAAAAATCCTGGACAATTGTTCCAATACCTGCGTTGAGAGAAAGTCCCAGTGGCTGGCAGGCATCTGCGATTGAGGAAATAAGTCCGCTGGTAAGCTGGCGGAAGCTGTTGGACTGACAGCCGCTGTGTCCCAGAATGCACAGATAGCCATCCATATCCGGGAGAAGATACACAAAATCAAGAGAAGCGGTTTCCTCAGTTATCAGATCCTGAAGGTTGAAAAGCTCCATCTGAAACTTTTCAATCCCGTAAACAGCTTTTAGATCCGGAGCATTTTCAAGCTCCAGAATAACAACTGTATAAAAATCATAATTCAGCTCCAGGTTCAGATACTTAAGATAAGGCTTCAGTCGGTAGGCTGCTTCAGAAGACGGAAGGTGTGTGATCTCGCGGAAAAATTTTTCCGTAAGAAGAGGCCTGCTTTGTTTCAGAAGCTGGAGATTTTTCTGTTCCTTTTCCATCAGTGCAAAAGCGTTTTTTACCTTCTGGATAAGATAGGCATAATCCAGAGGCTTTTCGATATAATCCAGAGCACCGAGGAGCAGAGCGCGTCTTGCATATTCAAATTTATCATAGGCACTGATCAGGATGATCTTCACCATAGGATTGATCTCAAGAGCTTGACGGCTCATGGAAATGCCGTCAAGATCAGGCATTTCAATGTCAGAAATGATCAGATCTGCCGGTTCTTTTTTCATGGCTTCGATAGCAGAGGTTCCATTGTAGCAGACATGGATGATCTCTGCATTCAGTGTTTCCCAGTCTATGTTTTTTTCGATACCTTCTGCAGATAAGTAATTATCATCTACGATCATTATTTTTTTCATCGATATCTTCCTCCATCTGTTCGAATTCAATGGTGACGTATGTGCCGTTTCCGGGGTTGCTGCGGATCCTTACGGAACCGTTTCCGTATAATGGGTTGGAAATACGGGAACTTACGTTGGAAATTCCAAAATGCTTCTCATAATCAATAACATTATGCTCAATAGCATGGCGCAGCTGTGCAAGGGTTTCGGAGTCCATGCCGGCACCGTTGTCCTCAATGGAGATCACAACCGTATCATCGCCATAAAGAACATGGATCGAAATGAAAACAGCTGGTGTGCCCGAAGAAATCCCGTGCAGAATGGAATTTTCGAGAAATGGCTGAAGTGTAAACTTGCAGATCAGGAAATTTTCGATTCCATCTTCTGCTTCGATCTCCCAGTCCAGATTATCTTTATGACAGAGCTTTTCCATTTCCAGATAAAGCCGGGCAATTTCCAATTCATCTTTAATAGGAATAAGTTCCTTTGATTTACGCAGGGTAAGACGGTAAAAGGCAGTCAGATTTGCAATCATCTGATCAGCAATGTCAAGCTTTCCAAGGGACTGGCAGGTACGGATCGATCCCAGGATATTGTAAAGAAAATGCGGATTGATCTGTGACTGGAGCAGCTGGTATTTCAGACGTTCTTCGTTTACGGAAAGATTTACAATGGACTTCAGGTTTCCGGCTATTGTGTGCTGCATATCTTCAAAGGTGATGCCCAGTCTGTCAATCTCATCATACCTGGAAGGATCATCCGGGTGGGGAACAGTAACGATAGATAGATGTTCCGGGTCATATCCCAGCTGAAAGGCTTCCATTGCATAGGAAAGTGCAGTGATCTTCCGGGTAAGATTTTCGGAAAACAGGATAACGATGATAACAGTAAGGAGCAAGAAAATAAGGACAGTGATCAGTAAGGCACGGATCAGGATGTGCGTGTTGCCCTGAATATAGCTTTCCGGGATTTCGGTAACATGAAGCCAGCCATTGCTTAAGGTGCAGCAGTTATAATATTTGTCGCCGCTGTGAAAAGAAGAATCTGCATTTCCTTTGAGTTTCTGAAACTGTGCTTTGGAAATTCCGGATAAATTCAGTGAGGATGTATTTTTTGCTGCAATCTCTCCGTGATCTGTGAGAATGTAGCTGTATATGCGGGAATCCAAAGCAGCAGGCTGCAGATAAGTGGTAAGCTCTGAGGTGTCCAGAGCAATGCCGTAGGCGTATTCCAGAATACCGGTGGCCTGATTTTTCAGTGCCCGGACGCAGAGGATCACATCGGCAGATGATTTTTTTGTGGACAGTATTTTAGGCAGAGGCATATTGGAAACCGGTATCCAGACAGAGGAAAAGCCTGAACCGGAAACAATATTTTTATCCAGACCATATGCAGAAAGCTCATCTGTGGAAAAGAAGTACAGGCTTTCTTTTGAACCGAGCTGATCGGGCTGCAGAAAAACATATACATGGAAGAAATCGAATGTGGATTTATACAGCGAAATATTGTTTTTTACAGTGGTGAATTTTTTCAGTGCATCTACCTTATTAGAGGAAGGCTGATTTAGGGAGTACATTTGAAACTGTATGGTATCTGCTACATTTTCAACCTGACCGAGGCGGTCGTTCAGCTGAGAGACCAGCTGCTTGTCAGTCATTACGGCAGAATCGATGATACGATCTCTGGCAATGTTATAGGAAATGTGATAGCTGATGAAGGTCAGGGAAATCAGAGGTACCATAGTTGCGATCAGAAATGCGAGCAGGAGCTTATAGCGAAATGAGGAAAAAATGGGTGGGATACATTTGTGGAATTTCATAGTACATACTCTCCTTTATGTCGAAAACAAATTAATGAAACCGAATCCAGCTGTGAAAAAAAGCCGTTACAAATATAGATTATATAAAAGGATTATAAAAAATTAACAACAAAAATACAAGAGAACGAAAAATAATATAAAGAAATCATAAAATATTGTATTTAGAATGAGGGGGCTCTCTGGTATCCTTAAACCATCAAAAACAGGTGTGGACAAACACGAAAATGTCCAGAAAGGAAGAAAGATATGAAGAAAAAAGTAATGAGTGCAGTTTTGGCAGCAGCGATGGTTGTGGGTATGGCAGGTAACGTGGTTACTGTTTCCGCAGAGGAGAAATATGATCTTACCTTATACAGCATCGACACCACAGACCCGGATTTTGAGGACTGGCTTGCAAATGTGGAAGATGCCACGGGCCTGAACATTAATGTAATTGCGGCACCTACAGATACAGATACCCGTCAGCAGAAGATCACCACAATGCTTTCCACAGGAGATGCTTCCGTGGATGTCATTCAGATCAACGATGAGATGAGTGCGGCATTTAAAAATTCCGGATGGCTGGAAGGACTGAATGATACAGTAATGACAGATGATATCGCTGATCAGTTTGCCCAGGGATATGTAAAGAATATGATCACAGATAAGGACGGAAACATTATCGGTGTTCCAGGCTATACAGGATATTTTGCATTCTGGGTAAATCAGGAGATCATGGATGAGGTCGGAATCAAATCCATTGATACAAAAGAGGATTTCATGAAGTATATGAAGGCTGTTTCCAAGGACGGAAGATTCGGCTACGGCGGTTCCTGGGAGAAAACTTATGCATTTAACGAGCTTGCACAGTTTGTAAACATGTTCGGCGGCGATTATTTTGACTGGACCAAAGAGGAAAACAAGGAAGCAGTTCAGTTCCTCCACGATCTGGTTGCTGATAAAGAAACATCCATCGAGCAGATCGCTGATAAATATGAGCAGATGAATCCGAAGATCAATGACGGAAAATACGGATGCTGGTTCATGTGGGGCCTTGGAACAGATTATGCAAAGGCAGATATGCTTGGCGCAGATAAGATCCACATGGAAATGGTACCGGATTTCAGCGGCAAGGGAGAGCGTGCGATCTTTACAGATTCCTGGAGCTATGTTCTCAACAAAGCATCCAAGAATAAAGATGCAGCTGTGAAATTCCTCCAGTATATGGCTGATGAAGGCGGAATGGAAGCTTCCTATAAAGCATTTGACAGATATCCTGCAAGAAAGGATGTTGCAGAGAAGGTAGTTCCGGATTCTGACCCGGCAAAAGAAATGTACAGCAGATATGCAAATGAATGCAATGTACAGGGACGTCCGATGGTGGCACAGACAATGGAATTTATCAGCGATATGGGAACAATCTTCCAGTCCTGTATGAAAGACGAGATTACAGTTGATGAGTTCTGCAAGAAGGCTCAGGATGTGGTAGATATGTATAAGTAAAAGATATAAAAAAACAGCAATGTAAAGCAGAGGTAAAAGTCTGCTTTACATTGCTTGATGAACAGGGAGGAAAGTTCCATGACAATAAGCAAAAAAAATATGAAGTGGATACCATGGCTTTTGATCCTGCCGGTTGTACTGATTCGAGGTTTTACAACAGTATATCCCATTCTGATGACTGTGAAAAACAGCTTCTTTAATATCAGTATCCTTGCAGGTATCAATGAATTTATAGGCTTCAAGAATTACCTGAAGGTATTTTCTGATCCTAAAGTGCTCACATCGATCAGCTTTACGGCAATATTTGTGGTTGCTTCCATGATCTTTCATGTGATCCTCGGAGTTATCCTGGCACTGATCCTGAATATGAAATTCAAAGGCCGCCGTTTTCTGAGGACCATCGTGCTGATCCCGTGGGCTATGCCTGCAGTAGTAGCCGGTATGGCTGCAAAATGGGCATTTAACAATGATTATGGTCTGATCAATGATTTTATCCGCTGGTTTGTACCGGGTTACCAGAACAGCTGGCTGATCAATACAGGTACTGCAAGAGCAGCGGTAATTGCAATGGACCTGTGGAAGGACCTTCCGTTCTTTGCAATTCTTGTACTTTCCGGACTTCAGTTTATTTCCGGCGATATCTATGAGGCAGCAAAGGTAGACGGTGCAAACGGGATCCAGAGCTTTTTCCGGATCACACTTCCGCTGATCGCAAAAAATGTCCTGACTTTATGTATTCCGTTCACACTCTGGAGACTGACAACCTTCGATCTGGTTTATTCCATGACATCTGGAGGCCCTGGAGAGGATACTGCGCTGATCGCATACAGAATCACAACAGAAGCATTTACAAATCTAAACGTAGGATATGCTTCGGCGCTGGCTATGCTGCTGTTTGTTGTAATGGCGATCTTCAGCTGGCTGAATATACGTGTTATGAATAAGTTTGACAGTTAGGGGGAATTATCGTGAAGAATACAGGAAAATATAATGTTTATCATGGAGTGGTAGCCGTTGGAAGATGGGTTCTGTTTGCAGTTGTGGCTTTTCTGATCCTGTTCCCGGTTTACTGGATCTTTATTTCTTCGATCACACCGTCAGGAGAACTGTTTAAAACACCGATCGATTATCTTCCGGATCATCCCACACTGGAAAGCTATAAATTTCTGATACAGAATGTAGGACTGCTTTCAAAGATCGGAAATACAGTTCTGATCGTAGGCATTACACTTGTGATCAGTACCGTGCTGTGTGCAATGGCTGCCTATGGCTTCTCAAGATTTAACTCAAAGGGAGTTTCTGTTGCATTTGCGTTTGTTCTGGCTACCATGCTGATCCCTGAGGTTGTCACAGCCCGCCCGCTGTATGAGTTTATGCAGAAGGTAAAGCTGTATGATACATATCCGGGACTTATCCTTCTTTATATCAGTACCGTTATACCGTTTACGGTTCTGATCCTCAGAAACTTTGTCGGTGAGATCCCGATCTCACTGGAGGAGGCAGCTGCTATTGACGGCGCATCTTTTTCACAGAGACTGTTTACGATCGTTCTGCCGCTGATGAAGCCGGCAATCGCTACGGTTTGCATTATCAACTTTATTACCTGTCTGAATAACTTTTTCACACCGTTGTTTTATTCAAATGGTATTCAGGTACTTTCTGTTTCCATCGTACAGCTTCCGTTACGTGACAACATGTATGGAGTTCCGTGGGATCTGGTCAGCGCCATGGGATGGATCATCCTTCTTCCGATCATTATCTTTGTAGCTGTTTTTGAGAAACAGATCATGGATGGTATCATGGCAGGTGGAGTAAAAGCGTAAATATAATATTTTTAATTTCCAAAAGAGAGGAGAAAACAGATATGTATCAGGCATTTACAGGCGGACTGGGAGGGATCGCACTTGCAAAGCATGGAAAAAGCCGTGCGATCAACGCAGAAAATCCTCATGGAGAAAAAGGCAGAGGCGGTATGGCTGCAAGTCATCTGGGACCGTCCAGAAAAGGAAGCCCGTGTCTCAGGGATATTGAGCCGGGAACTGTGGTAACTCTGGCAGAAATGGAAGGACCGGGACAGATCAATCATATCTGGATCACCGTTGATAACAAGACTACAGAGGCAGATTGCTTTGTACTGAGAGATCTTGTGATCCGTATGTACTGGGATGACGAGGAAACTCCTTCCGTGGAAAGTCCTCTGGGTGATTTCTTCTGCTGCGGATTCGGAAGGGAATGTTTTGTAAATTCTGTTCCGGTGGCTGTTGTTCCAAACAGGGGCTTTAACTGCTATTTCCCGATGCCGTTTAAGAAGAAAGCAAAGATCACACTGGAAAACCAGCATGCAAATAAAATCCCGGCTTTCTTTTATCAGGTAGATTACTGTCTCTATGATGAGCTTCCGGACGATATTGCTTATTTCCATGCGCAGTGGAGAAGGGAACGGTTGACAGAAAAAACAAAAGATTATACAATTTTGGATGGAGTAAAAGGAAAAGGCCATTATATAGGAACCTACATGGCACTTACCACACTGGAACGTTACTGGTGGGGCGAGGGAGAAATGAAGTTTTATATTGACGGAGATGAGGAGTATCCGACCATCTGTGGAACAGGAACGGAAGATTACTTTGGTGGTTCCTGGAGCTTTGCCAAACAGGTGGATGGAAAAACCGTGGAACAGAATTATAACACGCCGTATCTGGGATATCCGTATTATTCTGCCCATGACGAGCTGATCCACAATTTTTATCATAATGATGACTGCCCGCCAATGAGAGGCTTTTACAGATGGCATTTACAGGATCCGATCTGCTTTGAAGAGGATCTTCGCGTTACGATTCAGCAGATAGGCGTCGGATACCGTGGCCTGTTTGAACGACAGGATGATGTGGCAAGTGTAGCGTACTGGTATCAGACACTTCCTCATGCACCGTTCCAGCCGTTGATGTCAAAAGAGGATAGATGGCCCAGATAAAAAGGGTGGTAGAGATTGAAAAAACAGGTATTTTGCGGGGTATTTGCCCTGGCTCTGGCAGTGACAGGATGTGGAGTCCAGAAGAAGGAGGCTGCATCTGATATTGTGCCGGAGAACAGACAGGAACTGACGATCCTTCATGTGGATGCAGGCACAGAAGGCTTTGATTCTTTTATCAGCCAGGCGGAAAAAGATCTTGGAATAAAGATCCATATTGAAAAATGTCCGGCCAATGCGGACAATCGCCAGGCCAAAATAGCAACTCTTCTGACATCAGGAGATGATTCTGTTGATCTGATCACAGTAAATGATGAGATGATATCCGAATTTAAACATAAGGGATTTCTTCTTCCGTTGGAAGATACGGTTATGACAGAGGAGACAGCGGCGAATTTTCTGCAGGAATACCTGAAAGAAATATGCATGTCAGACGGACATATTTTTTCGGTACCGTTCAGGATGGATATCATGGCATTCTGGGTGAACCAGGAATTGCTGGATCAGGCTGGTCTGGACAGACTCTCCTGTCTCAGTGATCTTGAGATCCTTCAGAAAAAGCTTCAGAATACGGGAAAATATGCATATGGGGATGCATGGGAGATTTCTTACATATATAATAGTATCAGCGAGTATGTCGATTTTTTCGGAGGAGATTATACAGACTGGACGGATCCGAAAACAAGAGAAGCGGCAGAATATATGAAGCGAATGCTGGATACAGGGATGATATCAGAGGAGAATCTGATCGACCAGCATGACCAGCTGAATGAAAAATTTATAAACGGCCAGTATGGATGTATGTTTATGTATACCGGTGTGTTGAGTACTTTTCAGAATGCAGGCGTGTATGGAAAAGATAAGATCCATATGGCACCATTTCCGGAATTTGACGAGAAGGTGACCAATATCGCAACCTGGCAGTATGTACTGAATAAAAATTCTGATCATAAAGAAGCAGCTCTGAAGTTCCTTCAGTATGTGTCCGGATATGAGGCCAGTAAAAATTACGGACAGCTGACAAAAATGTGTCCGGCAAGACTGGATGTGATCGAGGATAAGAATTTTGATCTGGATGGCATTGAAATGATCCGGCAATATCTGAAAGATTATAAGCTGAAAGCAAGACCACTGTGTGCCGATTCCATAGAAGCCGTTTCGTCCATGGGAACGGAATTTCAGAAATATATGCTGGGACAGAAAACAGAAGCGGAATTTTTTGCCGGGGCACAGAACTGCATAGACCAGTATTACAAAAAAGCATCGTACTGATGCTTTTTTTGTTTTGAAAAAATAAGAACTTTTTTTCAAAACATATTGACAAATATTTTACATGGTGATATCTTAAAGACTGTAGATGTTAGCACTCCACTAAAATGAGTGCTAACAGATGTAAAAAAAGAATCAACATCCGTCAGGAAAGAATAAAAAGGAAAGGAGATGGATTCATGGAAGAGGTGTTGAATGAGCGCAAGCAAAAAATCTTAAAAGCAATCATCAAGACCTATATGGAAACCGGAGAACCGGTTGGTTCCAGGACCATTTCCAAGTATGCGGATCTCAATGTCAGTTCCGCAACGATCCGAAATGAAATGTCAGACCTGACAGATATGGGCTATATCGTCCAGCCTCATACCTCAGCAGGAAGGATTCCTTCAGATAAGGGCTACAGACTTTACGTCAATGAGTTGATGAAGGAGAAGGAAGCGGAGGTCGCAGAGCTGCGAGATCTGATCATTGAGAAGACAGATAAGATGGATAAGGTGCTTAAGAAGGTTGCGAAGGTTCTTGCTTCCAATACCAACTATGCTACCATGGTTTCCGTTCCGCAGTACAGCGGCAACAAGGTCAAGTTCATCCAGCTGTCGAGGATGAGCGAGCTTCAGCTTGTGGCAGTGGTTGTCAGTGACAACAACACAGTCCGGAACCAGATCATCAATCTGGATGAGGAAATGGACGACCAGACGATCCTGAAACTGAATCTTCTTCTTAACACCAATCTCAATGGGATCCCGATCCAGGATATCAACCTTGGGATGATCGCCAGACTGAAGGAACAGGCAGGCAGCCACAGCGGTGTGGTGGCAACGGTTCTGGATGCAGTGGCAGCCACCATTCATGTGGAAGAGGAAGATATGGAGATCTATACTTCAGGTGCAACTAACATTTTCAAGTATCCGGAGCTTGCCGATAAAGAGAAGGCAACGGAGCTGATCTCCGCATTTGAGGAGAAGCATGAACTTGCCGATCTTGTAAAAGAACAGATGTCAGATGGAGAGAATACAGGAATTCAGGTTTACATCGGTGATGAGATGCCAATCCAGACCATGAAGGACTGCAGCATTGTAACTGCCAGATATGAACTGGGAGACGGAATGTACGGAACCATCGGGATCATCGGTCCCAAACGAATGGATTATGAGAATGTAGTGGACAGTCTGAAGGAACTGAAGAATCATCTGGATGACGTTTTGAAAAAGAAGAAAACTTAGAAAGGCGGTAGAAAAAAAGTGTCGGAGGAAACAAAGAAAACATCCGAAGAGCAGGAAGCGGAGAAGGAAATCCCCGTAACTGACGGAAATCAGGAAGAAGAAAACCTGACACCGGAGGGAGAAGATCTGCCGGAGGAAGAAAATAATACTCCAGGCGAAGAAGCTGCCTCAGAGGATAAAAAAGAAGAAAAATCAAAAACTTCCTTCTTCGGAAAGAAGAAAAAAGATAAATCTGAGCAGAAGGTGGAGGAACTTACCGATCGCCTGAAGCGTACCATGGCTGAATTTGATAATTTCCGTAAAAGAACGGAAAAAGAAAAATCCAGCATGTACATCATCGGAGCAAAAGAAATCGTTGAAAAGATCCTGCCGGTTGTGGATAACTTCGAAAGAGGTCTTGCACAGGCACAGGAAGGCGATGCTTTTGCAGATGGAATGAAAATGATCTACAAGCAGCTTACCACAACACTGGATGAGCTTGGTGTGAAGCCGATCGAAGCAGTGGGAAAGGAATTCAACCCGGATTTCCATAATGCAGTGATGCATGTGGAGGATGAAGAGGTTGGAGAGAACATCGTGGTGGAAGAATTCCAGAAGGGTTACACCTACAAGGATTTCGTAGTACGCCACAGTATGGTGAAGGTTGCGAACTAACTGACAACAAACTTTATTTTAACAGATACAGACTAAAACAGGAGGAAAAAATCATGGGAAAGATTATTGGTATTGACTTAGGTACAACAAACAGCTGTGTAGCCGTAATGGAAGGTGGACAGCCGACAGTTATCGCAAATACAGAAGGCGCAAGAACAACACCATCCGTTGTAGCATTCACAAAAACAGGAGAGCGTCTGGTAGGTGAGCCTGCAAAACGTCAGGCAGTTACAAATGCAGACAGAACGATCTCCTCTATCAAAAGAGAGATGGGTACCGATTACCGTGTAACCATCGATGACAAGAAATATTCTCCACAGGAGATCTCCGCAATGATCCTTCAGAAACTGAAAAAGGATGCAGAGGCATATCTTGGTGAGAAAGTAACAGAGGCAGTTATCACAGTTCCGGCTTACTTCAACGATGCTCAGCGTCAGGCTACCAAAGATGCAGGTAAGATCGCAGGTCTTGATGTAAAACGTATCATCAACGAGCCTACAGCAGCAGCTCTTGCATATGGCCTTGACAATGAGAAAGAGCAGAAGATCATGGTATACGACCTTGGTGGTGGTACATTCGATGTATCCGTGATTGAGATCGGTGATGGTGTTATCGAGGTTCTTTCCACAGCTGGTAATAACCGTCTTGGTGGAGATGACTTTGATAAGAAAGTTACAGATTACATGCTTGCTGAGTTCAAGAGAACAGAGGGCGTAGACTTAAGCAACGACAAGATGGCTCTTCAGAGACTGAAAGAGGCAGCTGAGAAAGCTAAGAAAGAGCTTTCTTCCGCAACAACAACAAACATCAACCTTCCGTTCATCACAGCAACTGCTGAGGGACCGAAGCATTTCGATATGAACCTTACAAGAGCTAAATTTGATGAGCTGACACATGACCTTGTAGAGATGACTGCTGAGCCGGTTCGTCGTGCACTGTCTGATGCAGGTATCACAGCTTCCGAGCTTGGCCAGGTACTTCTGGTTGGTGGTTCTTCCCGTATCCCGGCAGTACAGGATAAGGTAAGACAGTTAACAGGCAAAGAGCCGAGCAAGAACCTGAATCCGGATGAGTGTGTTGCACTTGGTGCTTCTGTACAGGGTGGTAAACTTGCAGGTGATGCAGGTGCCGGTGATATCCTTCTTCTGGATGTTACTCCGCTGTCTCTGTCCATTGAGACAATGGGTGGTATCGCAACTCGTCTGATCGAGAGAAATACTACAATTCCTACAAAGAAGAGCCAGATCTTCTCCACAGCAGCAGACAACCAGACAGCTGTAGATATCAACGTTGTACAGGGTGAGCGTCAGTTCGCAAAAGACAATAAATCCCTCGGCCAGTTCCGTCTGGATGGAATCCCGCCAGCACGTCGTGGTGTTCCGCAGATCGAGGTAACATTTGACATCGATGCCAACGGTATCGTTAATGTATCTGCTAAGGATCTTGGAACAGGTAAGGAGCAGCACATCACGATCACAGCTGGTTCTAACATGTCCGATTCCGATATCGACAAAGCTGTCAAAGAAGCAGCTGAGTTCGAGGCTCAGGATAAGAAACGTAAAGAGGCGATCGACACAAGAAACAATGCAGACTCCATGGTATTCCAGGTTGAGAATGCACTGAAAGAAGCTGGCGACAAGCTTGACGCAAACGATAAAGCAAGTGTTGAGGCTGACCTCAATGCACTGAAAGATCTTCTTGCACAGACAGCAAATGCTCAGGAGCTTACTGATTCTCAGGTTGCAGATATCAAAGCTGCACAGGAGAAGATGATGGAGAGCGCTCAGAAACTGTTCTCCAAGATGTATGAGCAGACTCAGGGAGCTCAGGGTCAGGCTGGTCCTGGACCGGATATGGGCAACATGGGCGGAAACGCTGGTGCTCAGGGCGGAAATGAAGCAGGATACGGCGATGATGTTGTAGATGCTGATTACAAGGAAGTCTAAGACAAGTAGGAAATAATTACAATGGCTGATAAAAGAGATTATTATGAAGTCTTAGGTGTGGATAAAAACGCCGACGACGCAACATTAAAAAAAGCATATCGTAAGCTGGCCAAGAAATATCACCCGGATGTAAATCCGGGTGATAAAGAGGCTGAAGCGAAATTCAAAGAGGCGACAGAGGCTTACTCCGTTTTAAGTGATGCCGACAAGAGAAGACAGTATGATCAGTTTGGTCATGCGGCATTTGAAAACGGCGGCGGAGGCGGTGCCGGCGGCTTTGGTGGATTTGACTTCAACGGTGCGGATATGGGAGACATCTTCGGAGATATCTTCGGAGACCTGTTCGGCGGCGGAGGCAGAACCAGACGGGCCAACAATGGACCGATGAAGGGTGCCAACCTTCGTGCACGTGTGAACATTACTTTTGAGGAAGCGGTTTTCGGATGCGAGAAAGAGCTGGAAATCGTTCTCAAAGATGAGTGTACCACATGTCACGGAACCGGAGCGAAACCGGGAACATCACCGATCACCTGTCCGAAATGTAAAGGCCAGGGCCAGATCGTTTACACCCAGCAGTCCATGTTTGGTATGGTACGTAATGTTCAGACCTGTCCGGATTGTAACGGAACCGGTAAGGTGATCAAGGACAAATGCAGTGCCTGCCGTGGAACCGGATATACCTCTTCCAGAAAGAAGATCCAGGTATCTGTACCGGCCGGTATTGATAATGGTCAGTGTATCCGTATCCGTGAAAAAGGTGAGCCGGGAACCAACGGCGGACCGAGAGGAGATCTGCTGGTTGAGGTAAATGTAGCCCGTCATCCGATCTTCCAGAGACAGGATATGAATATCTTTTCAACAGCTCCGATCACATTTGCACAGGCTGCACTTGGCGGTGAGATGCGTATTAATACCGTTGACGGTGAGGTTTCCTATGAGGTGAAACCGGGAACACAGACGGATACAAGAATCCGCCTGAAGGGCAAAGGTGTTCCGTCATTACGTAACAAGAACGTTCGTGGTGACCACTATGTAACACTGGTAGTCCAGACTCCGACAAATCTCAATGAGGAAGCAAAGAAAGCTCTGGAAGCTTTTGATGCGGCATGTGGAAACCGTCCGTCAGAGGACAGCACATCCGAGACTTCCGAAAAAACCGAAAAGAAGAAAAAAGGTTTCCGTGAGAAAGTAAAGGAAATGTTTGAGGAATAAATAAAGTGAAAACAGGAAAGAGGCACAAAATGCCTCTTTCTTTTTTTTCTGTATTCGTGTATATTAAAAGAAGTGCCCGTTTTCGGGACAATAGAAAACAGGCGACAGACTGGAATGAAAATCCGTAAATGTGTATACAGCATAAGGAGATATAAAAGATGAAATGGAACCGTTTTACACTTAAGACAAAAACAGAGGCAGAGGATATTGTGATCTGTACACTTGCCGAGGTGGGGATTGAAGGTGTGGAGATCCAGGACAAGCAGCCGCTGACCGATGAGGATAAGGCACAGATGTTTGTGGATATTATGCCGGAAGGACCAGCAGATGACGGGATCGCATATCTGAACTTCTATCTGGAAGAGGATGCGGATACCGAGGCAATCCTGAAAGATGTGAAGGCTGCACTGGAGGATCTGAGAAGCTTTGTGGATATCGGAGAGGCAACCATCACAGAATCCCAGACAGAGGACAAGGACTGGATCAATAACTGGAAACAGTACTTCCATCAGTTCTATGTAGACGACATTCTGATCGTACCGTCCTGGGAAGAAGTGAAGGCAGAAGATAAGGACAAGATGATCCTCCACATTGATCCGGGAACTGCCTTTGGTACAGGAATGCATGAGACCACACAGCTTGTGATCCGTCAGCTGAAGAAATTTGTGAAGCCGGGAATGGAGATCCTTGATGTGGGAACCGGAAGTGGAATCCTGGGAATCGTTGCACTGAAGCTTGGTGCAGGTCATGTGGTTGGTACAGATCTTGATCCCTGTGCAGTTCCGGCAGTGTCTGAGAACAAGGAGGCCAACCAGATCGAGGAGAAATCCTTTGACATGATGATCGGAAACATCATCGATGACAAAGAAGTTCAGAATCAGGTCGGATATGAGAAATATGATATCGTAACTGCAAATATCCTGGCAGATGTTCTGGTACCGCTGACTCCGGTGATCGTTGCACAGATGAAAAAAGGCGCTTACTACATTACATCAGGCATCCTGGATGTAAAGGAGGATGTCGTAGTGAAGGCTGTAAAAGATGCCGGACTAACGCTTGTTGAGGTGACTCATCAGGGCGAGTGGGTATCTGTGACAGCAAGAAAGGACTGATCTCATGCAGCGATTTTTTGTGGAACCTCATCAGATCGACAGGGACAGACATGAGATCCGTATCACAGGAAATGATGTCAATCATATTGTCAATGTGCTCCGCATGAAAAAAGACGAGGAGCTCTGGATCAGCGATAAGGAAAAAGAATATCACTGTGTGATCGAAAACGCGGGGGAGGATGAAGTCCTGCTTCATATCCTCTATGTACAGGAGCCGGATTATGAGCTGCAGAACCGTATTTATCTTTTTCAGGGACTGCCGAAGGCTGATAAGATGGAGCTGATCATCCAGAAGGCAGTAGAGCTTGGAGCATATTCCGTAGTTCCGGTTTCAACCAGACGCTGCGTGGTAAAACTGGATAACAAAAAAGCAGAAAAAAAAGTATCCCGCTGGCAGCAGATCGCAGAAAGTGCGGCAAAACAGTCCAAGCGTATGCTGGTGCCGGAGGTACATTCTGTGATGACCTTTAAAGAAGCCCTTGTCTATGCAAAAGAACTGGACGTTCTATTGATCCCTTATGAGCTTGCAAAGGGAATGAAAGAGACGAAAGAACTGATCCGGTCGATCGAACCGGGAAAAAGCATCGGTGTCTTTATCGGCCCTGAGGGTGGTTTTGAAGAGCAGGAAGTGGCAGATGCCATGGAAGCCGGTGCGAAACCCATCACCCTGGGACACCGGATCTTACGGACAGAAACTGCGGGACTCGCAGTACTTTCTGTTCTGATGTTTCAACTGGAGGATGAATAAACTATGGAAGCATATTTTGACAATTCCGCGACAACGAGATGCTTCGATGAAGTAAAGGATATTGTCTGCAAAACCATGACAGAAGATTTCGGAAATCCTTCTGCCATGCATAAAAAGGGAATGGAAGCGGAGAATTATGTCCGCAGAAGTGCCCAGACCATTGCAAAATTACTGAAAGTGAATGAAAAAGAGATTCTTTTTACCTCCGGTGGAACAGAATCGGATAACCTTGCTATCATCGGCGGCGTGGAAGCCAACAAGCGTATGGGAAAACATATCATTACAACGGCAGTGGAGCACGCGGCAGTGGCCCAGCCTTTTGCCTATCTGAAAGAACAGGGCTATGAGGTGACTATTCTTCCTGTGGATCATCAGGGCGTTGTAAAGCTGGATGCACTGGAAGCGGCTCTTCGTCTGGATACCATTCTGGTGTCTGTGATGTACGTGAACAATGAGGTGGGAGCCGTGATGCCGGTAGAAGAGATCGGAAAGCTTGTCCATGAAAAAAGTCCGAAAGCACTTTTTCATGTAGATGCCATTCAGGCATTCGGAAAGTATCGTATCTATCCGAAAAAGCTGGGGATCGATCTTCTTTCCGTGAGCAGCCACAAGATCCATGGACCAAAGGGCGTAGGCTTTCTCTATATTAACGAAAAAGTAAGAGTACAGCCGCAGATCCTTGGAGGCGGACAGCAGAACGGCATGCGTTCCGGAACGGACAATGTACCGGGAATCGCAGGCCTTGGCGTTGCCGCAGAGATGGTATATACGGATTTTGATAAAAAAATACAGCACCTTTATGACCTGAAAGAACGGATGGCAGAGGGACTTTCAAAGCTTGGAGACATCACCATCAACGGAATGCCTTTAAGAGAAGGGGCACCGCACATCATGAGCGTGACTTTTCATGGAGTCCGAAGCGAAGTCCTGCTCCATACACTGGAAGAATTCGGAGTATATATTTCCGCAGGAAGTGCATGCTCCAGTCATAAGAGAAAACCGAGTGCAACACTGACAGCTATGGGACTTTCAAGAGCGGATGTGGAGAGTACCGTCCGCATCAGTTTCTGTGAGGAAAATACCTTTGAAGAGGTAGATTACTGCCTGGAAGCACTGGGAAAAACAATTCCGATGCTGCGCAGGTATGCACGTCGATAGAGAATACAGAAGAAAGGGATTTTTATGTTAGTACATGCATTTCTGATCAAATATGCGGAAATTGCCCTTAAGGGAAAAAACCGCTATCGTTTTGAAGATGCTCTCGTACATCAGATGGAGATCGCACTCTCCAAGATCGAGGGAGATTTTGAAGTAAAAAAAGAGCAGGGAAGAGTTTATGTATTCTGCCCGGAGAATTATGATTACGATGAGGCTGTAGATGCGCTGCAGCATGTATTCGGTATTGTAGGCATCTGCCCGGTTATGATCTATGAAGAACAGGGCTTTGAGAAGCTTGCCGAAGATGTTGTGGGTTATATGAAGCAGTGGCATCCGGACTTTAACGGAAGCTTCAAGGTCTGGACGCGCCGCGCAAAGAAATCCTATCCGATCAGCTCCATGGAAGTCAGCGCTGAGCTTGGCGGACGTATCCTGGATGCGTTCCCGGAGGCAAGTGTAGATGTTCATCATCCGGAGCTGGATCTTTCTGTTGAGATCCGTGACAAGATTTACGTATATTCCCAGACCATTCCGGGCGCAGGCGGAATGCCCATCGGAACAAACGGAAAAGCCATGCTTCTTCTTTCCGGTGGGATCGACAGTCCGGTTGCCGGCTATATGATCGCAAAACGTGGTGTCAAGATCGATGCGGTATATTTCCATGCACCGCCCTACACCAGTGAGCGCGCAAAACAGAAGGTAGTGGATCTTGCCCGCCTGGTAGCCAAATACAGCGGACCGATCCGTCTCCATGTAGTTAACTTTACAGATATACAGCTTTATATTTATGATCAGTGTCCTCATGATGAGCTTACTATTATCATGAGAAGATATATGATGCGTATTGCCGAGCATTTCGCTAAAAAAGACCGTTGTCTCGGACTTATCACAGGTGAGAGCATCGGACAGGTTGCAAGCCAGACCTTACAGAGCCTTGCTTCTACAAATGAGGTCTGCACACTTCCGGTATATCGTCCGGTGATCGGCTTTGATAAAGAGGAGATCGTCCGTATTTCCAGAAAGATCGATACCTTTGAGACTTCTATTCAGCCGTTTGAGGATTGCTGTACCATCTTTGTAGCGAAACATCCTGTAACAAAGCCGAATCTTAAGGTGATCCGCCGTTCTGAGCAGAAGCTTTCTGAGAAGATCGATGAGCTTATGGAAACGGCTCTGAATACCACAGAGATCATTGAAATTCAGTGATCCGTTTTTAGATAAGAAAAAACAAACAGGGAACCTCGCTGCAGAGGTTCCCTGGAATTACCGATATATCAGGAAAAGGGAGTTCATTGAGAACAGAAGGATTCTGAAAGCATGAAAAAAGAGGAACTGTATCCGATACAGTTCCTCTCAAATATACAGTATAGATTAGTCGATTGTATATTTGGAAATAATCTGCATTACGTTATCCAGAGCAGCGCCATCTGCATGGATGTTGAGGTCGATCGGCTTGGAAAGATCCAGGCTGAAGATACCCATGATGGATTTTGCATCGATCACATATCTTCCGGATACTAAATCAAAATCGCAGTCGAATTTGCTGATCTCGTTTACGAATGCTTTCACCTTATCGATGGAATTCAGTGAGATTTTAGCTGTTTTCATTATAATAACCTCCCTTGATAAATTTTTGTTGTTTTACAGCTTTCATCTTACCTGTCAGTACCCAAAAAGTCAAGGTGAAAAGAGATAAAAATTGTTTTAATAATTAGTTAAAGTGTAAAAAAAGTGAGGAAAAATGGGAAATAAAGTTGCATTACACAACCTGGGCTGCAAAGTAAATGCCTATGAGATCGAGGCCATGCAGCAGCTTCTGGAGGAGGCGGGATATGAGATCGTGCCTTTTGAGCCGGGAGCGGATATTTATGTGATCAATACCTGCACAGTAACCAATATTGCAGACAGAAAATCAAGACAGATGCTCCACAAAGCAAAAAAAATGAATCCGGAAGCGATCGTGGTGGCAACGGGCTGTTATGTACAGACCGGTGGCGAGAAACTGGAAAAAGACGAAGCCATTGATCTTGTTCTAGGAAATAACCAGAAGATCAATATTGTGGAGGCACTGGCCGAATATGCGGAAAATAAACCGGGCCATGGTTCCCATGTGATCAAGATCAATCAGACAAAAGAGTATGAGGAACTTTCCATTGATCGTACTGCAGAACATGTAAGGGCATATATCAAGGTTCAGGACGGATGCAATCAGTTCTGTACGTACTGTATCATTCCCTATGCAAGAGGTCGTGTCAGAAGCCGGAATATTGAAAGTGTGCTGAAGGAGGTCCGTGCACTTGCGGAAAAAGGGTATAAGGAAGTGGTCCTTACAGGAATCCATTTAAGCTCCTATGGAGTGGATTTCCCGGAGGAGAAAAAAGAGACACTGCTTTCTCTGATCCGTGCTGTGCATGAGATCGAAGGGATCAGGCGTATCCGTCTGGGATCGCTGGAACCGGGAATCGTTACAAGAGAATTTGCGGAAGGGATCGCGGCGCTGCCGAAGGTATGCCCGCATTTCCATCTTTCCCTGCAGAGTGGCTGTGATGAGACCCTGGAGAGGATGAACCGCAGATACAGAAGCGGGGAATACAGAGAGCGCTGTGAGCTTTTAAGAGAAGTGTATGGAAATCCGGCACTGACAACGGATGTGATCGTAGGCTTTCCGCAGGAATCGGAGGAAGAATTCCGGAAATCCTATGATTTTGTGGACAGCATCCGTTTTTACGAGACTCATATCTTCAAATATTCCAGAAGACAGGGAACAAAGGCGGCTGCCATGGACGGACAGCTGACAGAGGCGGAGAAATCCTTCCGCAGTGAGAAGATGATCGAGTTGCATCATCGTCATGCAGGGGATTATGAGAAATCCATGCTTGGCAAAAACCTGGAGGTACTGATCGAGGAAGAGTATACAAAGGATGGACGGACCTGGTATCTGGGACACAGCCGGGAGTATATAAAAACTGCTGTACCGAAATCGGAAGCTTATGGCGTAAATGATATCGTAATCGTAAAGGCAGAAGGCTTTCTTGAAGAGCATATCATGACCGGTGAAGCCGTGGAGTGAAGAACGGGATCGTATGTTGAAAGGTTGTTTGTTCACTGGTGATATTTTGCGAAGCGTGTTACTGAGAACGGAGTGAACAGTAACGTTGACAGTTTGTATTCGCAATCCTCGTTAAATTTAAGATTGTAATTTATGTAAATTTATATTAAAATAAAAAAGAATATATTTTAAGGACGTGAGAGACAATGGCAGAGAATAATCTGGGAAATACACAGTATTTCAGAACAAAACCGGATCAGGAGCTTCAGGTAAAAGAAGTCCTGGATCTGGTGTACAATGCAATGGATGAGAAGGGCTACAATCCGGTGAATCAGATCGTAGGATATATTATGTCCGGAGACCCGACCTACATCACAAGCCACAAGGGTGCGAGAAGCATGATCATGAAGGTGGAGCGTGATGAGCTGGTAGAGGAGCTTCTCACCGAGTATATCAAGAATAAGTCCTGGGAACGGTAATATGAGAGTACTGGGACTGGACTATGGCTCGAAGACCGTTGGGGTTGCAGTGAGCGATCCCCTTGGCCTGACAGCCCAAGGTGTGGAAACCGTATGGCGCAAGCAGGAAAACAAGCTTCGTCGTACTCTGGCACGTATTGAAGAGATCATTTCGGAGTATCAGGTTACGGAGATCGTTCTGGGATACCCGAAAAACATGAACAATACAGTAGGAGAGCGGGCCGAGAAATCTCTGGAGTTTAAGGAAATGCTGGAGAAACGTACGGGTCTGCCTGTTGTTATGTGGGATGAGAGACTGACTACCATGGCGGCAGACCGTACTCTGGAGGAGACCGGTGTGCATAAGGAAGACCGTAAACAGTATCTGGATCAGGTAGCAGCAGTCTTTATCCTGCAGGGATATCTGGATGCTGCCGCATACAGAAGAGAGCAGCAGTAAGGCGTGGAAGAATGATCGGAAACGCAAATAGATATTTTGAGCGGATCAGGTAGCAAATGCGGATTGTGAATATCCGCTTGACAAGAACGGATAAGGAAGAATTAAATATGGAAAAAATAATATTTCAGTCAGACGACGGCACAGCTGCTGAGTTTTACGTAGAGGAGCAGACCAATATTGCGGGTGTGACTTATCTTTTGGTGTCCGATTCACAGGATGAGGAAGCAGACGCATATATTCTGAAGGATATTTCAGCTCCGGGAAGCACAGAAGCCTGTTATGAGATGGTCGAGGATGATGACGAACTTCAGGCTGTATATGCAGTTTTTCAGCAGATGCTGGATGACGTGAATTTTGAATGGAGGAGCGATTTTTGAAAAGCGAGAACAACGATGACAACAAAAATGCGGAGAGCAGAGTACAAGTTTCCGCAGGCGGTGCCAGAAGAACCGCAGCAAGACAAAAGAATGCCGGATCAAGAACAAGACAGTATCGTGGTGGCAGCAAAAACCGTCAGGATAAGCCTTTCCGGCCAACAGCAAAGAAAACAGTAGCCGGTGGCGTTGTAAAAAACAGCAGAAACACACAGAAACCGGCAAAGACCGGCGGCAGGCCATCCGGTCGGAAAAACGGCCGCAGAACAACATCCAAGCTTAAGATCATACCACTTGGCGGTCTGGAGCAGATCGGAATGAACATTACCGCTTTTGAGTATGGCGACAGTATTGTAGTTGTAGACTGTGGTCTTTCTTTCCCTGAGGACGATATGTTGGGAATCGATCTGGTCATTCCGGATGTAACATACCTTAAGGAAAATATTTCCAAGGTGAAGGGATTTGTGATCACTCATGGACATGAGGATCATATCGGAGCTCTTCCGTATGTGTTGAAAGAGATCAATGTTCCGATCTATGCTACCAAGCTGACACTGGGACTGATCCGCAACAAACTGAAAGAGCATAACCTTATGCGTTCTACCAAATTGAAAGAGGTAAAACACGGGCAGGTGATCAATCTTGGGGATTTCGCTGTGGAATTTATCAAAACGAATCACAGTATCCAGGATGCATCCGCACTTGCTATTTATTCACCGGTGGGAATCGTGATACACACAGGAGACTTTAAAGTTGATTATACACCGGTATTTGGAGATGCCATAGATCTGCAGCGTTTTGCAGAGATCGGCAAGAAGGGTGTGCTTGCACTGATGTGTGAGAGTACCAATGCAGAGAGACCGGGATTTACAATGTCCGAGCGTACAGTGGGACATGTATTTGATAATCTTTTTAATGAGTACCGGACATCCAGGATCATCATTGCAACCTTTGCATCCAACGTGGATCGTGTGCAGCAGATCATTAATACTGCATACCGGTTCGGAAGAAAGGTTGCTGTGGAAGGCCGCAGTATGGTCAATGTTATTTCCGTAGCGTCAGAGCTTGGCTATCTGCAGATCCCGGAGAACACACTGATCGAGATCGATCAGGTGAAGAATTATCCGGACGACAAGGTGGTTCTGATCACAACCGGAAGCCAGGGTGAGTCCATGGCGGCACTTTCCCGTATGGCAGCCAATATCCATAAGAAGATCACGATCAAGCCTAACGATACCATCATTTTCAGCTCCAATCCGATCCCCGGAAATGAAAAGGCAGTTTCCAAGGTCATCAACGAACTGTCTATGAAGGGAGCCAAGGTTATTTTCCAGGATGTCCATGTTTCCGGACATGCCTGCCAGGAGGAGATCAAGCTGATCTACTCCCTCGTAAAACCGAAATATGCCATTCCAATCCATGGTGAGTACCGTCATCTGACTGCACAGAAACACATTGTGGAAGATCTGGGAATCCCGAAGGAGAATATTTTTATCCTTTCTTCCGGAAATGTTCTGGAGTTGGACGGACAGGATGCCAAGGTGACAGGAAGCGTTCATACAGGTGCGATCTTCGTAGACGGACTTGGCGTTGGCGATGTGGGAAATATCGTACTCCGTGACCGTCAGCACCTGTCTGAAGATGGAATCATGATCGTAGTTATGACACTGGAGCGCCACAGTAATGTAGTTCTCGCAGGTCCGGATATCGTTTCCAGAGGTTTTGTGTATGTAAGAGAATCTGAGGATCTTATGGAGCATGCCAGACAGGTTGTGGAAACTGCACTGGATTCCTGCCTGGAGAACAATATCACGGACTGGGGCAAGATCAAAACCGAGGTCAAGGATGCCCTTGGAGAGTATCTGTGGAAACGGACCAAGAGAAATCCTATGATCCTGCCTATCATTATGGAGGCGTAGGTTCATGGATGAGATCAGCATGGAGATCGAGAAGCTTCTCGATGCTGTGCACAGAAGCGATGAATATCAGGAATATCAGAAACAGGCAGCCCAGCTTGAAGCGGATCCTGAGCTGAAAGCCAGAGTGATGAGATTCCGTGGAGATAATTTCAGACTGCAGAATCATTCAGACAAGGATGAGCTGTTCCATATTGCGGAACAGCTCAATCAGGAGTCTGCAAGTCTGAGACAGAACCTGAAAGTAAATGCCTATCTCGACGCAGAGCTTGCGCTGTGCAGACTGATGCAGCGGATATGCAGGACGCTGGTGGACGGGATCGACATACAGATTCCTGACTTATAGGAGGAAAGACTATGGCAGACACAAGAGACAAGGTTGGCAGGGCCGGCGTTTTTCTGGCTGGAGGGGTATTTAAAACCGCTGTATATATCTTTATTATCGTATTTCTGATCTGGGTTGGAAAATCAGCATATCAGTTTGGCTACGATGTGTTTAACCAGCAGGCTATGAGCCCGGGAGAGGGACAGCAGGTCACGGTAGTCATAAAAGAAGGTGCCTCTGCATATAAAGTAGGCAAGACACTGGAGCAGAAGGGTCTTATCAAGGATGCGCTTGCATTTACCATACAGGAAAGAATGTCCGCATATCACGGACAGATCAAAGCAGGTACATACCTTCTCAGTACAGCTTATACACCGACCAGGATCATTGCAGTGCTGTCAGGAGAAGAGAGCAAGGAAGGATCGAACAGCCAGTGATCGTAGAAGAACGCATGCAGACCTATATCAATTCACTGGATATGGGGAATACTCCATTTCTGCAGGAGTTGGAGACAAAGGCACTTGCAGACCGGGTGCCGATCATCCGGAGAGATATGCAGAGCTTTATGAGGATGCTTCTGGCACTGAAACAACCGAAGCGCATTTTGGAGGTGGGGACTGCCGTAGGCTTCTCCACACTTCTTATGTGTGAGTATGGGCCGGAAGATATGGAAATTGTTACCATAGAGAATTATGAAAAAAGAATTCCTGTCGCAAAGGATAATTTCAGGCGCGCAGGAAGAGAGTCACAGATCACGCTTCTGGAGGGAGATGCCGGAGAGATCCTGAAGAATCTTACCGGAACCTTTGATATGATCTTCATGGACGCAGCCAAGGGCCAATATATCCACTGGCTTCCTGACGTGCTGAGACTGATGAAAGAGGGAAGCGTGCTGGTATCTGACAACGTGCTGCAGGAAGGGGATATTATTGAATCTCATTATCTTGTGGAACGGCGTAACCGTACAATCTATAAAAGAATGAGAGAATATCTCTGGCAGCTGACTCACAGTCCGGTGCTTCGTACATCGGTGCTTCCTCTTGGAGACGGAGCGGCTGTAAGTGTAAAAACAGGAGAACAGGTTTATGAAACGACCAGAACTATTGGTTCCGGCGAGCAGCCTTGAGGTTTTAAAGGTTGCCGTCATATATGGTGCAGATGCTGTTTACATCGGCGGAGAAGCTTTTGGACTTCGTGCAAAGGCTAAGAATTTTTCAAAAGAAGATATGTGTGAGGGAATCGCATTTGCCCATTCCCATGGTGTAAAGGTTTATGTGACAGTAAACATCCTGGCGCATAACCGTGATCTTGAGGGTGTAAGGGAATATCTTCAGGAACTGAAGGAGATCGGACCGGACGCACTGATCATCGCAGATCCGGGAATCTTTATGTATGCAAAGGAAATCTGCCCGGAGATCGAGCGTCACATCAGTACACAGGCAAATAATACCAATTATGAGACTTACCGTTTCTGGTATAACCTTGGTGCCAAACGTGTGGTAAGTGCAAGAGAGCTTTCTCTGGAAGAGATCCGGGAGATCCGGGCACATATTCCGGAGGATATGGAGATTGAAACGTTTATTCACGGCGCCATGTGCATTTCCTATTCCGGAAGATGTCTTCTCAGTAACTTTATGGCAGGAAGAGATGCCAATCAGGGAGCCTGTACCCATCCCTGCAGATGGAAATATTCTGTTGTGGAGGAGAAGCGTCCGGGAGAATACATGCCGGTATTTGAAAATGAGAGAGGAACTTTTATTTTTAATTCCAAGGATCTCTGTATGGTAGAACATATGGAAGATATCCTTACAAGCGGTATTGACAGCCTGAAGATCGAAGGACGTATGAAAACAGCTCTTTATGTGGCAACAGTGGCAAGAACCTACCGCAAAGCCATTGACGACTGTATGGAAAGTCCGGAAAAATATCATGCAAATATGCCGTGGTATCAGGAGCAGATCTCAAACTGTACCTACCGTCAGTTTACCACCGGATTTTTTTACGGAAAGCCGGATGAGAATACCCAGATCTATGACAGCAACACATATGTAAGAGAATACACATATCTTGGATTTGCAGAAGAGATCGATGAGAGAGGTCTGGCAAGACTGACACAGAGAAACAAGTTTTCTGTAGGAGAGACCATCGAGATCATGAAACCGGACGGAAGGAATATTCCGGTCACAGTGGAAGCCATTTATAATGAAGAGGGCGAAGCTATGGAGAGTGCACCACATGCTCAGCAGAGGATCTATGTGAAACTGACTGAGATGCCGGAGGTATTTGATATTCTCCGAAGAGGTGAATGATCCGAAAGGGTGGATAAGAGAGTAAAGGGGAGAACGAAAAGAACGTTCTCCCCTTTACTGATTTTCAGGAAAAAGAGTACGGAGTTTTCGAAGAGCGTTCTTTTCGATACGGGATACATAGGAGCGGCTGATGGAGAGATTTTCAGCAATCTCTCGCTGGGTCAGTGGCTCCTGGCCATTCAAACCGTAGCGGCAGCAGATCACCTGGTATTCCTTTGGGGAGAGTACTGTCCGGATATAACGGAGAAGATAGGAAATGCTGTCCTTTTTGAAACAATCATCCACAACATCAACGGGTGGACTTTCAATGATATCGAGAAGGCTGATCTCGTTGCCTTCCCGGTCTGTGCCGATGGGTTCATAGAGAGAAACTTCTCTGGAACGTTTCCTGCGGGCACGGAACATCATGAGAAGTTCATTGTCAATGCACCGTGCAGCATAAGTAGAAAGCTTGGAAGTCCGGCTGGGATCAAAGGTGGAAATGGCTTTGATCAGACCTATGGTGCCTATGGAGATCAGATCATCCTGATCCTCGTCACATCCCTGATATTTTTTTGCAACATGTGCTACGAGGCGGAGATTGTGTTCGATAAGGATATTTTTTGCTTCCGGATCGCCCCTTTGGAGCTGTAGAAGATAGAACTGCTCTTCCGCAAAAGAAAGCGGTTTCAGAAAGGTTTTCAAGGGTTCACCTCAAAGGGGATTTCCTTATAGCTTATGAGCCGGACGTGCTTTTCGTGCTTTTCCAACAGAAACTTTATAAAAAGGACAGAGGCGAACACCTGTTGCGCCACATTCTGATCTGGTGTATAATCATAAAATACGAGTGACAACAATCAGTGTATATTGATGAGGAGTATATATTTTGAAAAAGAGGATAGAACAGCTTCTTAACGGAAAATTTATTTATGAACAGCCTGAGCTTCTGTTTTCACAGGACCGTATTTTCGCTACGCTGAAGGCAGGAGAGACTACAAAGGATGAGATTTATTTCGGTACCGATGACAACCGCAGGATCAGTGGCTTTGTGACTTCATCTGACCGGAGACTGGTGCCCGGATTTGACCGCTTTTCCGGAACCACAGTGCGCATGCCTTATGGGGTAGATGCAGAGGGAATGAAGCCGGGAGAGAGCTTTGAAGGCTGGCTGTGTTTTACTACCAGTATCGGAGAATATAAGCTGCCGTTCACTGTACAGGTACAGACGGAAGAGGTGAAGAGTGCAGGCAGAAAGGTATCTTCTCTGGAAGAATTTCTGCATATTGCAAAGGAAGATTTCCATGAGGCTTACCGGATCTTTACAGAACGACATTTTTCCCTGATCCTGAGTGATCAGAGTGAGAAGATCCGTTCTCTTTATGCAGGAATGTCACAGCAGCCGGTGACCTATCAGCATCTGGAGGAATTTCTGATCGCAGCCGGTGCCAAGGAAAAGGTGACATTGAGTCTGAACAGAGAAGAGGCGAGTTTTTATGATGTCAGTGAATCTGTTCAGGAATCCCTTTATATCCACAGGAGCGGATGGGGACACTTGCGGGCAGATATTGAGGTAAACGGGGATTTTCTGGAGGCAGGCAAGCATGTGGTCACAGAAGAGGATTTTATCGGAAGTACCTGTGAAATAAACTATGTGATCCGCCAGGAAAAACTGGGAAAAGGAAATCAGTACGGCGAGATCATTGTAAAAACCCCATACCAGAAACTGGTATATCACGTTCTTGTATCCAGAGGAACTGAGAGTGCCGTGAACCTGGATCTTCTGGAAAAACAGTACCGGATATCTCTGATGAAGGAATACCTGGGATATCTCTGTAAAAGAACAGATTTTCAGGCCTGGACAGCCTCTACTCATGAGAAGCTTGACCGTATGGGCGAAAACGGACTGAAATATCCGGAATATCAGCTTCTGGAAGCCTATCTTCTTCATCTGGAAGGAGAAGATGACCAGGCTTCAGAAATCCTTGAGCGTTATCAGAATAAATCCTTTCATCACAATGAACTGGAACTGGCAGGGATTTATCTGTATCTGTGTACACAGACCGGGCTGTACCGGGATAAGGAACAGGCCCTCCGCAAGGTACAGAATTTCCAGATGCAGAAGGAAGACAGCTTTATCCTTCTGAAACTGGTATTTGAAATGGATCATACGCTTTCTCCGTCAAAAAAGATCTTTCTGATGGAGGAACTTTTTGAGCGGGGATGTACAAGTCCTTTTCTGTATCTGGAAGCATGGAACAGTATTTGTGCAGATATGTCTCTGCTGCATCGAATCAATGGGTTCTGGGCCCAGGTATTCCTTTTTGCAGGAAAAGAACAGATGCTGACGGAAGAGCTGGTCATGCGCCTGGCATATCTTTCCGGTTATGAGAAAGCTTTTAACGAAAGTCTGTACCGTGCTATGGCCATGGGATGTGAAGCCTTTCCGTCGGATGATACCGTGGAAGCTATCTGTAAATATATTATGAAGGGAAATCCAAGAAAACCGGAATATTTTCAGTGGTTTTCCGCTGCCGTGGACCGCGGGATCCGGATCACACGGCTGTATGAATATTATGTGGAAACACTGGATACTTCTTATCGGAGAGTCCTGCCGAAACCGCTTTTGATGTATTTTACCTATAACAACAATACTCTCGGTGATTCCAAGCGTGCCTATCTGTATGCATGCATCATTGCAGGGAAGGAACGTGATCCACAGACATACGAAAGTTATCGTGAAAGCATGGAGGAATTTGCTTTCCGTAAGTTACGGGAAGGCCGGATGAATGAAAATTATGCCGCTGTTTATCAGGAATTCATGCGGGAACCATCGGACAGCGAAAAAGCGCAGGTGATCGCCTCCAGAATGTTTACCTGCCGGCTGTATACGGATGATCCGAAGGTCCGCAGTGTGATCGTCCGTCACAGACAGATGAAACAGGAAGAAATCTATCCGTGTATCCATGGGATCGCTTACCCAAGGATCTGCAGCGAAGATGCGGCCGTTGTATTTCAGGATGAAAAACAGAGACGTTATGCTGCTACGGTAGATTATAATCTGACACCACTTTTTGATGATCGTGAGATGGTTCCGGCAGTGTTGGAAAAAGGGGCGGATGAACCGGCTGTGCTTTTGTATTACTGTCAGGGTCAGGAGATCAGTCGTAAGAATCTGGGAATTTTTCAGAAACTGGTCCTTTCACCGGCGTTTACCGATGAATATAAGAGGCTGATCCGCAAAAAGATCCTGGATTATTATCGGGATCACGTGCAGGGAGAAGATCTGGATGCCTGTCTGGAGATGATGGATTATCGGGAATATGCCATGGTCGACCGGAAAACCCTTCTGGAGATCCTGATCCAGAGGGGACTGTTTCCGCAGGCTATGAGCGTGGTGGAAGCATTTGGATTTGAAGGAGTAGAGGAGCGTGCTCTTCTGAAGCTGGTAAGCCGTATGATCATCCGCTGTGACTGTGCGGAGGACGAAGAGCTGATTGCACTTTCCTCTCATGTATACCGGCAGGGAATCTATGATGAAGTGATCCTCATGTATCTGATGAAATTCCGGTTTGGACCTGTGGAGGAACTTCTGGATATCTGGAAAAGTGCCTGTGGGTTTGAGATGGATACCTATAATCTGGAGGAGAGGATCCTTTCTCTTCTGATGTTTAACTGGGATTACCGGTCAGAGGGTGCGGATATCCTGAAAGAATATATCCGTCATTCCGGAAAAGAGAGTGTGATCGGTGCGTATCTGACTCTGATGTCTTACGGAATGTTTGTAAAAGAAATGCCGGAGATGCCTGGACTTAAGGAGTATCTGAAAAATCGCAGAGAAAAGGAGTGGCCCGGAGACCGGATCTGTGACCTGGCCCTTCTGAAGCTGCTTTCCGAAGAAAAAACTTCTGATGAAGAAAATCTGGAAATGGAGGAAAAAATCCTCTCTTCCTGTGTAAAGGACGGAATGATATTTGAGTTTTTCCGGAATCTGGATCAGAGTATCCTGCGACCGTATCAGCTGGATGATAAGACTTTTGTAGAGTATCATACTTCACCGGAGGCTTCGGTCACACTGTATTATTCCCTGGATACAGGTCTTGGAACTGTACCGGACTATAAAAGTGAACCGCTCAAAAATATCTATGAGGGAATTTTTGCCAGAGCATTTACATTGTTTTATGGAGAGACCCTGCGATATTATTTCCAGACAGAAGATGAAACTGGTGTACACAAAACGGAAGAAAAAATACTGACCATGAACCAGAGTAATGACCAGGCATCCAGCAAATATCAGCTGATCAATCAGATACTCTGTGCAAGGAAACTGGAGAAAGACACGGAAGTGAAGGAGAAGCTGGCACAGTATCTCCGGCAGGAACAGTACGTTAATGAAATGTTTGTCATAGAGAAGGAACCGGAAAGATGAATGAAATTCGTGACTTGATCATAGGAATTGATATTGGAAAAGAATACACACAGATCTGTTATTATGACAGAAAAGCAGAAGAAGCCCGTTCTCTTTCCATGAAGGTAGGAGCCAGTCAGTACGAAGCTCCGGGCTGTATCTGCTATCGTACCGATCACGGTGATTACTGCGTAGGCCTGGAAGCAGAGTATTTTGCCAGGGAAAAGGGCGGAATCATGATCGGAAATATTTATGATATCTGTCAGAAGGAAGAAAAGATCCAGGTGGCAGGAGAGGAAAAAGAGCCGGCAGAGCTTCTGGCACATTTTCTAAGGGGAATCCTGAAATTTCTGGGAATCCAGGATATCGTAAAGAATACCCGGTGCCTTTGTATCACATCGCCGGAGCTTAGTACACTTCAGGTACGGAATTATCAGAAGGCCTGCAGCCTTGCAGGTTTTTCCCGTGAGAAATATATGCTTATGGACTATGGCGAGAGCTTTTATTATTATGCGCTGGGACAGAAACGGGAAACCTGGAATCGAAGTGTAGGCTGGTATGCCTTTGCAGGCGATACGGTAACTTTCCGGAAGCTGACCATCAACGGCTCTTCCAGACCGGTGCTTGTAAAACTGGAGGATCCGGTCAGTACAAAGCTTGAACCGGAAGAAGAGATCCGTGATGTGGAATTTTACCGTTTTATCAGTAAGACTCTCGGCAAAGAGCTCTTCTCCAGTGTGCAGATCACGGGAGAAGGATTTGACCAGCAGTGGGCACAGCAGTCTGTAAAGCTCCTGTGTCATCAGGGACGGAAGGTTTTTTACGGAAACAATCTTTTTGCAAAGGGAGCCTGCATAGCCGGTAAGGACAAGCTGGAGGATAAAAAACTCAAAGGTTACCGCTATTTAAGCGATTCGCTGGTGGCTGCGGATGTAGGAATGGATATGCGGGTGATGGGCTCTCCGGCTTACTATCCGCTGATCGAAAGCGGCAGCAACTGGTATGAATGCAGTGCATCCTGCGAGCTGATCCTGGATGATACCAGTGAACTGGTATTTGTGGTAAGTATTCCGGAAGAAACCGAGAAGAAACGTGTGGCCATGGCACTTGAGGGTCTGCCAAAGCGGCCTAATCGGACTTCAAGGCTTTCCCTCACGCTGAAATACGTATCGCCGAGAGACTGTGAGATCACAGTAGAGGATCTGGGCTTTGGCGAAATGTATCCTTCCAGTGGGAAGATCTGGAGGGAACTGGTACGATGGGATGAGCAGGAAGAAAGGAAGCAGGCATGAGCGGATATATTTTATGTCAGGTAAAAAAAGCAGAGAAGCCGTTTTATATCGAAAATATCAGTACCAATATCTATTCTATAGAAGAACTCTGCTATTATCTTTATAACAATCTTTATCTTGTGGACAGCTCATTGATCAGCAGTAAGCTCTGTACCTGGCTGGAGGAAGAACTGGAGCTTCCGAAGCTTGCGGCCAAGCTGAAACCTTATATTGGAAGAGAGGTCGGACTTGAAGAAGTACTGTATCCGATATTTAAAGAGATCAATTATCTGGCTTATGAAGAGCTTAAGACCTTAAACGGGCGCATTGAAGCCAGAAAACGTGAACCTGAAGAAATACGGGAGAAACGCAAAGGTGATGCGCTGATGGAGAATCGGATGTATGTGAATGCACTCCGTGTTTATCAGAAGCTTCTGGAGCATGGCGGGAAAGAAATCACCGGAGAGATGCGTGAAAGGATCCTGCATAATCAGGGATGCGCATACAGTTACCTGTTCCAGATGGATAAGGCGCTGGATTGCTTTTGGAAAGCATGGAAGGAGAATCATTCAGAGAAAGCGATGAAGGTTTATCTTCTGGCCTACCGCAGTGTTCACAGTGAAGAAGAATATAGGAAACGACAGGAAGATCTGAAGACAGATGAAATGGTAAGGCAGGAAATAGACCAGGCTTTGAAAAGCTTTGCCGGTCTCCCGGAGCAGCATATCGCATCCGGAGAAACCGACAGGATCCTGGAGAATCTCACAAGAGAATATCACAGAAGTACAGGCTCTTAAAGCTGTTCAAGAAGTCCCAGCAGGATCTGCCGGGCTTCTTTTTTTGTATATACGGATTCTTCCTCGGACAGGGAACAGAGGTAATCATTCAGGGCCTGTCCGATACTGGTCTCTTTCAGATAGATACAGAGAAAAGTATCTTTTTCGGAAAGAAAGCAGAGAAAAACGGAATAGTCAGACAGAACTTCCAGATGGATCCCGGTTTCAGAAAGTACGGAAGGCTTCAGGATCCTGCATTTTTCATGTCCCATATCTGTATCAAGAAGATGCTTGAGGGCTTTTTTTCGTTCTTCTTTCGGAAGAGGGGTCTGATGGTAGGAATAAGGTCCGTCAAGGAGTCCGGTACGGGCAAATTTCCGGATCCCGCTCAGTGTAAAATAATTGCAGGAAAAGGCAGCTTCTGTAAAAGAAAAGGAAGTCTGGTTCAGAACCGCTGCCAGCTGGGTATAGACCGGATCGGAAAGATCGATATCCCTGTTATCAAACAATGACTGAATAAAGCCCGGACCATAGGACATCAGTGCAAGGCAGGGATGAGATTCCAGTGCAAAATTTGTTGAGATCTTTGTCTGCATGATAGAACCAAAGATATTAAGGATCCTGTCCGGAGAATCCGACTGCAGGAAGAATTGGCTGGAATTCTCAAGAGCCCGTCGGAATTCCTGTTGATATGCGTGGATCGCTTCCGGATTTTCAGTAAAAATACAGGTCATCATATCCGAGGATAACAGTAGCAGCTTTTTTTCTGTGAGTAAGAAAAAAGGAAACAGTTCATAGCTGGAAAACTCTCGGCCTGTCTGAGTATAGTAATAATATGGCTGGTAGCCCACAAAACCTGACAGGATCGGAAGGAGTGTGCAGAGAAAGGTTTCCAGATTCATGTTGTAATCCGGTGAGGCGGACGGGTTCTGGTGAAGCGGCAGGATCTGGATCACCGGTGGCAGTTTCTCATATTTGGGATAAAGATGGGAAAAGATCTGTACAAGAAGCCGGCAGTTGGCCGGAAGGTTGGTACGGATCGTTTCAGAAGAACCGGAAGACAGGATGTCCTCAAAAAGGCTCAGGACCTTCTTTTCCACATCAAGAGAAAAAGTTCCACGGTAAAAGGGAAAGGATGGAAGCCTGAGAAAACCCTCCCGGGAAATGACCTGCTGGGAGCTGATAACACCCAGAAGCTCTTGTATATATTTGCGGTTGTAATATATTTCTTTTCCGATTTTTTCTATTTTATATAATTCCATCAGTTCCCTGCGCTGGGAAGGATTGATCCGGAGGGAATCGCAGAACTGGCGCACAAAATCAATACCGGGAAGACGTTTCCCTGTGATCATACGTTGTAGCGAGGTACGGTCAAGTCCCGAAGAAGCAGATAACTGATAAACGTTTTCTCCTGTATCCTTTAGGTATTCCCGGCATTTGTTGCTGAAATCAGACATAGTAGTACTCCTTTTGGTGCTTATATGACATTATTATACGAAAACAGATCATGAATTGCAATAATTTGTAAAAAAACAAGGCACAATTAGAAGCACATATTGCGTAGGTCTTTCTTTGAAAATAAAATGTTAATATCAGAAAGAGCATGAGGGAGGAAAACACGGCAATGGCAGTGATGACGATCGCGATATGTGATGAAATACGAAAGGATGCACAGAAGCTGTACAGGCAGCTTTCCACACTGGTCCCTGATGCAGAGCTCCTTCTGTATCGGACCAGAGAGAGTCTTCTGAAAGGACTGGCAGAGGGACACAAGATCTGCAATCTGATATTTCTGGGGCTGGATGGTGATCAGGGCAGGAGTCTGGAAACTGTACGGACAATGCGCCTGAAAGGACATTATATCCCGGTTGTGCTGGTGGCAGAGAATGAAAAATTCTATAAAGAAGCATTTGAAGTGTTTGCCTATAACTATCTGGTCAAACCGGTTGAAAGTGGAGAACTGGAACATGTTCTGGTACATATCCTGGAGGTATGCAGGCGTGAAGGCGGAAGAGCGCTGTATTTTCACTACAGGAAACAGGTTTATACACTGCAGCACGATCATCTGGCATATATATCCAGTAGTCTTCACAGTGTGACATTTCATCTTACCGATGGAAAAAAGATCAGCTGCAGAGCCAGGCTGGGGGATTTTTCGGGACAGCTGTCAGACAGCAGCTTTTTGAGATGTCATCAGAGCTTTTGTATTAACATGGAGAAGGTAACTTCACTTAAGAAGAACAGTTTTGTGGTCGGACAGACGGAAATCCCAATTTCCAGAACATATCTGAAAACGGCCAGAAAGAAATACAAAGATTATCTGGCAGAGCAGAAGGTTTGCTCTTGACAGCTCCTTTTGGGTATGTTACTATAACCATACGCTTTCACGTGGTAGAGTGACCATGTGATAAAGAGATAACCGAAAAAAGGAGAATGACCATGAAGAAAAGAACAGTTGCAGTAGTAATGGCGGCAGCGATGACAATAGGAATGATGGTAACAGGAGTGAGTGTACAGGCAGGTGTTGAGGATAAGACCCTGATCGTAGGATTTGATGCTGAATATCCTCCGTTCGGATATAAGGATGATAGCGGAGAATATGTAGGATTTGACCTTGACCTTGCCCAGGAAGTATGTGATAATCTTGGCTGGGAACTTGTTAAGAAGCCTATCAACTGGGATTCCAAGGATATGGAGCTGAACTCCGGAACGATCGACTGTATATGGAATGGATTTACTATCAACGGACGTGAGGATGACTATACATGGAGTGATCCATACATCAACAATGAGCAGGTGATCGTAGTTGCCAAGGATTCCGGAATTGAGAAGCTTGCGGATCTTAAGGGCAAGAACGTAGTGGTACAGGCTGCATCCGCTGCACTGGACGCATTGAACAACGATGACAATAAGGAACTGAAGGACAGCTTTGCATCTCTTACAGAGAATCCGGACTACAACACTGCATTTATGAATATTGATTCCGGAGCTGCAGACGCTGTTGCTGTTGATATCGGTGTTGCTAACTATCAGCTTTCCCAGAGAGGCAAGGATAAATATGTGATCCTTGACGAGCCGATCCAGAACGAGCAGTATGGCATCGGATTCAAGAAGGGAAATGATGAGCTGAAGGATCTCGTATGGGATGAGGTCAAGAAGCTTGACGAGTCCGGTGAGGTTGACAAGCTTGCAGATAAGTATGAACTGGATAAGAGCATGCTCTGCATCAGCGCGGACAAGGATAAGACAGAGAATTCTGATTCAGCAGAAGCTGACACAGAAGAAAGTGCAGACAGCACAGAGAAAGAAACCGATTCTGAATCCAAATGATCCGGTACAGATCCGGCACAGTAAAAGCTGTGAAGATATTTTTTTAAGCTATCCAACAGCAGTAGAAATAAGAAACATAGCAGAAGCTTTTGAAGCTTCCGCATAAAAAGGAAATGAGGGTGCTTCGGCGCAGAAAGAGCTGCCGTACACGCTCATTTCCTGTTGTTTACAGGAATTACAGGTATCAGTCCGATAAATGGGACTGATACTCCGAACCAGGAGGAAAAAAATGAGTTTTAGTGTAATGCTCCAGCAGCTGGCAGGAGGAATGCTGGTCTCTATTGAGATCTTTTTTGTAACCTTGCTGTTTTCTCTGCCGCTGGGACTTCTGATCTGTTTTGGCAGAATGTCCAGAAACAAAGTGATCCGTACCATTGTATCCGGGTACATATCCATCATGAGAGGAACGCCGCTGATGCTGCAGCTGATGGTTGTATATTTCGGCCCTTATTTTATCTTCGGGATCCGTATTTCCATGGGATATAGTCTGATCGCTGTATTTATCGCATTTGCCATCAACTATGCAGCCTACTTTGCAGAAATCTACCGCGGCGGCATTGAATCCATGCCGGTGGGACAGTATGAAGCTGCAAAGATCCTTGGATACAATAAGGTACAGACATTTTTCCGCATCATCCTTCCACAGGTGATCAAGAGGATTTTGCCGTCTATTACGAATGAGGTCATTACGCTGGTCAAGGATACTTCCCTTGCGTTTGTTGTGGCAGTTGCGGAGATGTTTACCATTGCCAAGCAGATCGCAAGTGCACAGACAACAATGATGCCATTTGTGATCGCTGCGATATTTTATTATGTGTTCAACCTGATCGTGGCTGTTGTGATGCAGAAGGTTGAGAAAAGTATGAATTACTACCGCTAACCGGAATGGAGAGTATAAAATATGAAATTATTTGAAATGAAACATATCAAAAAAAGCTTTGACGGACTGGAAGTTCTCAAAGATATCTCTCTTGACGTGGAAGAGGGAGAAGTTTTAAGTATCATCGGTCCTTCCGGTTCCGGCAAGTCAACCATCCTGCGTTGTGCCACAGGACTTGAGACGCCGGACAGCGGCGAGATCATCAAAAACGGTGATGTGGGACTGGTGTTCCAGCAGTTCAATCTGTTTCCGCATTTTTCCGTACTGAAAAATATAGTGGATGCACCTTTGAAGGTGCAGAAGAGAAAGAAAGATGAGGTTTACGCCCAGGCAAGAAGCCTTCTTAAGAAAATGGGCCTTGCAGACAAGGAGAAGGCATATCCTTTTCAGCTTTCCGGAGGACAGCAGCAGCGAGTTTCCATTGCCCGTGCGCTCTGTATGAATCCGAAGATCCTGTTTTTTGATGAACCTACATCTGCACTTGACCCGGAGCTGACCGGTGAGATCCTGAAGGTTATCAAGGATCTTGCTCAGGAGCATATTACCATGGTGATCGTTACTCATGAAATGAATTTTGCAAGAGATATTTCCGACCGTATCATCTTTATGGATAAGGGTGTGATCGCAGTGGAGGGAACGCCGCAGGAGGTATTTTCTTCCGAAAATGGCAGAATGAAGGAATTTTTGGGAAAATTCCATCAGGGTATGGAGTAACAAACGGTTGCTTTTAAAGAGGCAATGTTATATAATTTCAAGAGGCGTGAATTAACCAGAACCGGGCAGATAACGGATCTTTCGCCATTCCGGCCCGGAGGTATGTGATCAGGAGGTAGTAATGAATACAGACAGATATGTTAGCCCGCTGTCAGAGCGGTATGCAAGTAAAGAGATGCAGTATATTTTTTCTCCGGACATGAAGTTCCGCACATGGAGAAAGCTGTGGATCGCACTTGCTGAGACGGAACGTGAGCTTGGCCTTAACATTACCCAGGAGCAGATCGACGAAATGAAGGCTCATGCGGATGATATCAATTATGATGTGGCTAAGGAGCGTGAGCGTCAGGTTCGCCATGATGTAATGTCTCACGTGTATGCGTTTGGCGTACAGTGCCCGAAGGCAAAAGGCATCATCCATCTGGGAGCAACCTCTTGTTATGTAGGAGATAATACGGATATCATCGTTATGACAGAGGCGCTGAAGCTTGTCCGCAAGAAACTTGTGAACGTGGTCGCAGAGCTTTCCAAGTTTGCAGCGAAGTATAAGGACCAGCCAACTCTGGCGTTTACTCATTTCCAGCCGGCACAGCCGACAACCGTAGGTAAGAGAGCAACTCTCTGGACTCAGGAATTCCTGATGGATCTTGAGGACCTTGAGTATGTATTAAGCACTATGAAGCTTCTTGGCTCCAAGGGAACAACCGGTACACAGGCTAGCTTCTTGGAACTTTTTGACGGGGATCAGGAGACCATCGACAAGATCGATCCGATGATCGCAGAGAAGATGGGATTCAGATCCTGTTATCCGGTTTCCGGACAGACCTATTCCAGAAAGGTTGATACCCGTGTGCTGAATATCCTTGCGGGAATCGCTGCAAGTGCACATAAGATGTCCAACGATATCCGTCTTCTTCAGCATCTGAAGGAAGTAGAGGAGCCATTTGAGAAATCCCAGATTGGATCTTCCGCTATGGCATATAAGAGAAATCCGATGAGAAGTGAGAGAATCGCTTCCCTGTCCAGATATGTGATGATCGATGCACTGAACCCGGCGATCACATCTGCAACACAGTGGTTTGAGAGAACTCTGGACGACTCTGCAAACAAACGTCTCAGCGTTCCGGAAGGATTCCTTGCGATCGACGGAATCTTGGATCTCTGCCTCAATGTTGTAGACGGACTGGTTGTTTATCCGAAGGTTATCGAGAAGAGACTGATGTCTGAGCTTCCATTTATGGCAACTGAGAATATCATGATGGATGCAGTTAAGGCAGGCGGAGACCGTCAGGAGCTTCATGAACGTATCCGTGAGCTTTCCATGGAAGCAGGCAAGAACGTGAAGGTAGAGGGTAAAGATAACAATCTTCTTGAGCTGATCGCTGCGGATCCGGCATTTAACCTGACTCTTGAGGATCTTCAGAAATCCATGGATCCGTCCAGATATACAGGACGTGCCAAAGAGCAGACAGAGGCATTTATCGCCAATGTGGTACAGCCGGTTCTGGATGCACATAAGGATCTGCTTGGCGTTAAGGTTGAGATCAACGTATAATTCCAAGATGTTATAAACATTAAGAAATGAACACAGACAGGAATGACGTGTCTCTGTGTATTACAGGCAGAGAACATGTCGTTCCGAATAATAGAGAAAGACACAAGGAGGAAACTGTGTTATGGTAACTGCAGTAGTAGGAGCAAACTGGGGAGATGAAGGTAAAGGCAAGATCACTGACATGCTTGCTGAGAAAGCCGATATCATCGTAAGATTTCAGGGTGGAGCCAATGCGGGCCACACCATCGTAAATGATTACGGTAAATTCGCACTTCATACACTTCCGTCAGGTGTGTTTTACGGACATACAACAAGTGTCATCGGAAACGGTGTTGCACTGAACATTCCGGTATTCTTCAAGGAGTACAACGAAGTAGTAGGCCGTGGAGTACCGGCACCGAAGATCCTGATCTCCAACAGAGCACAGATGGTAATGTCTTACCACATTCTGTTCGATCAGTATGAAGAGGAGCGTCTTGGCGGCAAGGCTTTCGGTTCCACAAAATCCGGAATCGCTCCGTTCTATTCTGACAAATATGCAAAGATCGGCTTCCAGGTAAGTGAGCTTTTTGATGAGGAAGCACTGAAAGAGAAGGTTGTACGTATCTGCGAGACCAAGAACGTAACACTTGAGCATCTCTATCATAAGCCTCTTCTGAAACCGGAAGATATCATGAATGAGCTGATGGAATACAAGAAGATGGTTGAGCCATACGTATGCGACGTATCTCTCTATCTCTGGAATGCACTGAAAGAGGGAAAACAGGTTCTTCTTGAGGGACAGCTCGGAACTCTGAAAGACCCGGATCACGGAATCTATCCGATGGTTACATCCTCTTCCACACTGGCTGCTTATGGTGCCATCGGTGCAGGCCTGCCTCCATATGAGATCAAGAAGGTCGTAACCGTATGCAAAGCTTACTCCAGTGCAGTTGGAGCAGGTGCATTCGTTTCTGAAATCTTCGGCGAGGAAGCAGATGAGCTGAGAAAACGTGGCGGTGACGGTGGTGAGTTCGGTGCTACTACAGGCCGTCCGAGACGTATGGGATGGTTCGACTGTGTTGCATCCAAATACGGATGCCGTCTCCAGGGAGCTACAGACGTTGCTTTTACAGTACTGGATGTTCTGGGATATCTGGATGAGATCCCGGTTTGCACAGGCTATGAGATCGACGGAGAGGTGACAACAGAATTCCCGACAACTGTGCAGCTTGAGAAAGCAAAACCGGTTATTGAGAAGCTTCCGGGATGGAAATGCGATATCCGTGGAATCAAAAAATATGAGGATCTTCCGGAGAACTGCAGAAAATATGTAGAGTTCGTAGAAAAACATATTGGATTCCCGATCACAATGATCTCTAACGGACCAGGAAGAAACGACATCATTTACAGATAATTATTTTTACAGAATCAGGATTATGACAACAGGAAGCGCCGGGGAAGAATTTCTCCGGCGCCCTTTTGTTTCAAAGAGATATTCAGTTAAAATAACAGATAGAATAGCGGATGTATCATGTGAAAGGAAGCTCAATGAAAAATTTTAAAAGAATCGCAGCACTTGCAGGTGTTGTCATATTACTTCTTATATTCTGCCTTCCAATGGCATTTGCCTGGGGAAGCAGTGAAAACGCCCAGGCTTTGTTCCGGGGGGCTTTTGCGGCAGCAGTTCTGGTACCGATCGTAGCGTATGTTTTCTGGATGGCGTACCGGATCTGGGGAAATAAGAAGCCGAGAGAGGATGAAAACCGTATGATCGAGAATATTATTTTTGATGTGGGAAATGTGCTGATGGGCTATGACTGGGAAGAGTATCTTCGGAGCTATGACTTCCCGGAAGAAAAGTATCAGAAAATCGCAGATGCAGTATTTCGAAACCCGATCTGGGAGGAACAGGACCGTGGACAGCATGAGGAGTCCTGGTATGTAGATAAATTTGTGGAAAGTGCACCGGAATATGAAGCAGATATCCGTGAGGTGGTACGACGTGATCCGGAGTGTATGCATCTGTATGATTATGCGGAAACCTGGGTGAAATATCTCAAAAATCAGGGATATCATCTCTATGTCCTTTCCAACTACGGAACTTATATGCTGGATCGTACAAAGCAGGATATGTCTTTTCTGAAATATATGGACGGAGTGGTATTTTCCTGTGATGTGCAGCAGATCAAGCCTGAGGTGGATATTTACAAAACACTTCTGAAGCGTTACAGCCTGAAACCGGAGAAATCGGTATTTCTGGATGATCGTGCCGTGAACTGTGAGGGAGCCGGAAAAGCCGGTATCCATACCATTCAGTTTGAGAATCTGAAGCAGGCGGCGAAGGCGCTTGAGAAGCTTGGTGTGAAATGACCTTCAGTGTGAAAAGAGAAACGCAGAGGACCTGCACCATCGCGAAGCCCTCTGCATTTTAAAGGGGAGGATATGATAAGTATATCCCGGAACGGCATCTGTTATACAGAAAATATATAAGATTTATTCCCTGTTCTTCTTCCGGTATTCACCAGGAGTCATTCCATATGCTTTTTTAAAAGTACGCATAAAATGTTCCGGACTTTCATATCCTACAAGTTCGCAGATCGCAAGATTGCTGAGAGATGTTTCGCGCAGGGCGCGGCATGCCTGGTCCAGCTTGATATCCCGGATGATCTGCAAAAACGTGCGCCCGGTACTCTCTCTGATCAGAGTACTGAAGTGAGAAATACTGTAGCCAAAATGCCTCGCAGCGTCACGTAAAGTGACGCTTTGATAGTTGCAGTTCAGGTAGTTTAGGATTTCCGTCACAGACTTCCCGGTGCTGTTCTTTGTAAGGATGGATTCAATATCATTTTCGTGAAAACGCAGCAGCATGGCCCAGAACATGACCAGCATGGAGTTGAGAAAGGTGCAGCTGTATTTGGCGTGGCCGAGATATTCGATATAGAGATTTTCCAGCATGTCATGGATCTGTGCATCATTTCCACTGTGAAAGATCAGATAATTTCCCACGGTCTTGCGGTACAGCACATGGGCAAAAAACTGCGTCAGGGCACTGTCTGCCGTCAGTGACTGGAAGAATGTGGACTGAAAGGTGGAGCTACGTACCAGAATATTAAAAGCAACACTGTCATCAAAGATCCCCACACTGTGAGTGGTATGCGGTGGGATGATACAGATATCTCCGGTATGCAAAGTGTGTTCAATCCCCTGTATCGTAGTGTGGGCAGTTCCGTCATACAGACAGAGAATCTCAAAAAATTCATGTTCATGGGGAAAAACAGGGGTATAGCGGTAATGCTTGGAAAGCACGATATTGCCATTTATATCATGAAAAAGATCGGTTTCTTTCATATAGGGATACCAGGCTTCGGTCTGAAGCTCCGGTACATAAAGCCGGTGTTCATAAATCTTTTTACGGTCCAGTGTCAGGCAATATTCATGAAAAGTCTCCGGATGTTCCTTCTCCTGCAGATAAAGTGTCTTATAAAAAGTCTCATCGTCGTTGTAGGAATAAATATATTTCTGAAATTCTTCTCTGGTAAGCTTCATGACTGTCCTCTTTCCATGTAACTTTTTCATAACAGGTGAGTAAAGTATATCATAATCACCCAAAAAAACATCAGTGTTTTATAAAAAAAATCACAATTGGAAGAAAAAGTGAAAAAGTGTATAGTAATGCAGAAAGAATCATCGAAGAACTGGATGAAAGGAGAATATCCATATAATGGCAGAGGTAAGTATTGATCTTAATATGGTCCGTGTGACCAATGAGGATTTTGTAAAAAAAGCAGAAGCATGTACACCGGAGTTACTGAAAACGGTAGTTCATCCGGTTTCTATTGTAGACATCGTAAAAACAGAGGAGGTCTATCCGGAGGTTCACAAAAAGGATGAGATCAAAAATCTTTCAGGCTATCATCTTGCAAAGGGAGACAAGATCTGTCTGGATTTTGGAGATCATCAGGTAGGATACGTGACCCTGAAGCTGAACTCTGTAGGAAGTCCTCAGGACGCACCGGCATTTTTTAGATTGAAGTTCGGAGAGATCGCCAAGGAGATGACCGAGGATTCTGCAGACTATGACGGATGGATCAGCAGAAGCTGGATACAGGAAGAATTTATCCATATCGATGTTCTTCCGGCAGAACTGAAGCTTCCGAGAAGATATGCCTTCCGTTATATGGAGATCGAAGCTATAGACACTTCCATGAAATGGCAGATGGTAGTGGAAGATGTATTCTGTACCAGTGTTTCTTCTGTCAGAATGGAAGATGTGAAGCCGGTGGAAAGTGAGGATGAAGTGATCCGCAGACTGGATCGTGTCAGTCTTCGTACCCTGCAAAACTGCATGCAGACCGTATTTGAGGACGGCCCCAAGAGAGACCGCCGTCTGTGGCTTGGAGATTTAAGACTTCAGGCGCTTGCAAATTATGAGACATTCCACAACATGGAGCTGGTAAAAAGATGCCTGTATCTGTTTGCAGGCCAGACAAAGGACAATGGACAGGTAAGTGCCTGCCTTTTCACAGAACCGAAATTTATTGTGGATGATACCTTCCTTCTGGATTACTCTATGTTCTTCGGAGCAGCCCTCTGTGACTACTACGAAGCATCCGGTGACAAGGAGGCCTTAAAGGATTTAAGTGCCTGTGCATACCGTCAGATGGAGATCGCAAAAGAGCAGTTCGATGAAAACGGACTTATGAAAAACGGAGATGGTTTCTGGGGCTTTATCGACTGGACAGAGGGTCTGAACAAACAGAGTGCAATGCAGGGTGTTTATATCTACTGTGCGAAGAAAGTACAGAAGATCGCAGAACTTCTCGGAGATATGGAAAAAGCAGAAGAACTGAAAAAAGAGGCTGAGGCAAAAACAGCGTCTGCAAAAAAATATCTTTTTGATGAAGAGAGCGGGCTGTTCGTCAGTGGCGACGAAAAACAGATCAACTATGCAAGTCAGGTATGGATGATCCTGGCGGAAGCAGTCAGCGGCGAAGAAGGAGCAGAAATACTGGATCGTCTGGTGGAACTGAAGCCGGAAAAGGGAATGGTTTCTCCGTATATGAACCATCATTTTGTGGAAGCACTTCTGCTGTGTGGTAAAAAAGACCAGGCAATGAAATATATGAAATATTACTGGGGCGGAATGATAAACCACGGTGCGGATACATTCTGGGAGCTTTATAATCCTGAAAATCCTGCAGAATCTCCATATGGAAGCAGCATTGTCAACAGTTACTGCCACGCATGGAGCTGCACTCCGACTTATCTTCTCAGAAAATATTTTAACTGAAGCAGGTAAGTCCCCTGCGGGGGGGCGCGAATTTATGCGATCAGCATAAATTCTGTGCATCGCGAAGCGTGTTATTGAGAACGGAGTGAACAGTAACTCAGTGTGATAAAATAACTCGGATATGAAACAGATATATTTGATTTCTTCGCCAAAAGATGATATAATAAGTAGAAATTGCGAAGCGGAATATAAATCTCCGTCTTATTTATCTAAAATTTTGGAAAAGAGGATCAGACAATGAGCGATATGACAATTCTTGAGCAGTGGCGTTCCATTGCTTATAATCAGAATGCAGATAAGAATAAGCTTCAGCGCTTCTGGGCAAATTATTTTAACATTGAAAAGAATATTTATGAGCAGCTTCTTGAGAACCCGGATGAGGTTGTTTCCGGAACTGTAAAAGAGCTTGCTGAGAAATACGGTCAGGATGTTATGACTATGGTTGGTTTCCTTGACGGAATCAATGACAGTCTGAAGGTTCCGAACCCGATCGAGACCATGGATGAGAATACCAAGGTAAACCTTGCATTTGATAAAGAGGCACTCTATAAGAACATGGTAGATGCCAAGGCTGACTGGCTTTACAACCTTCCTCAGTGGGACAAGATCTTCACAGAAGAGAAAAAGAAAACTCTCTACATGGAGCAGAAGAAATCCGGCACAGTTGTGAAACCGCACAAGGTCGGAAGAAACGATCCGTGCCCATGCGGAAGCGGCAAGAAATACAAACACTGCTGCGGAAGATAATGAGCGTAAAGAAGAATCTGGATTACATTATCGTGTTAGGTGCCCATGTGGACGGAACACGGATGACACTTGCCCTTCTGGAACGAGCCAGAAGGGCTCTTCTTTATCTTGAAGAAAATCCGGGGACGAAAGCAGTGCTCTCCGGAGGAAAAGGTGATGGAGAAAATATTTCCGAGGCAGAGGCTATGTATCGCTATCTTACCGGTCACGGAATAGACGGGGACAGACTGATACGGGAAGAGGAATCCACCAGTACGAAAGAGAATTTGGAATTCAGCTGCAGAAAGATTGGAAACACAGACTGTTCCGTAGGCGTGGTGACGAACAATTTTCATGTATGGAGGGGCGCGGCCATTGCGAGAAAATGTGGCTTTCGGGAAGTGATAATGGTACCTTCCCGGTATCGAAGCTGGCGTCTTTTTATCTACATTCCCCGTGAGATTCTGGCCATTATCAAAGATAAACTCATGGGAAATCTGTAGATCTGTGCGAGAAGAGAAATCTCAAAAATTTTGTCAACATGAGTTGACAAATAAAAATGCTGCGCTTATAATGAACCACAGAAAAAGAAATAAAAAACACGCTGACGAGACGAGTAAGCTGTGAAACGTTACAGAGAGAGATGTGAAGTGCTGGAAACATCTTATCGGGAAACAGCCGAAGACTACCTCTGAGTGGCCCCAATCCGGTCCGGTGATTCCGTTATCATCATAATTGAGAGGCTTTGTATCCTGGCATGACCGGGCAGCAGAGCAAGCAGGGTGGAACCGCGAGAATGAATGAACTCGTCCCTTACAGTATGTGATGTACTGTGAGGGATTTTTTTATTGCAGAATCTCTTGCAAAAGCAGACACATGCTGTGTATCATAGAAACTTCATTTAAAATGAAAGGAGAAAAAAACAATGATCATTACATTAAAAGACGGCTCAAAAAAAGAATACGCAGAAGCAAAATCTGTGATCGATATCGCCTATGACATCAGCGAAGGTCTCGCACGTGCAGCATGTGCAGGAGAGGTAAACGGAGAGGTTGTAGATCTTCGTACCGTTCTTGACAGTGACTGTGAACTGAACATCCTCACAGCAAAAGACGAGAAGGGCCTTGCAGTTCTCCGCCATACAGCATCTCACGTAATGGCACAGGCTGTACAGAACTTATACCCGGAGGCAAAGGTTGCCATCGGACCATCCATTGATACAGGCTTCTACTATGATTTCGACCACGAGCCATTTTCCCGTGAGGATCTTGACGCCATTGAGAAAGAGATGAAAAAGATCATCAAAAAAGGCGCAAAGATCGAGCGTTTCACAAAATCCCGTGAAGATGCCATCGCATACTTCAAAGAGAAAAATGAGCCATACAAGATTGAACTGATCGAGGATCTTCCTGAGGGAGAAGAGATTTCCTTTTATTCACAGGGAGACTGGACAGACCTTTGTGCAGGCCCGCACCTGATGAGTGTAAAAGGTATCAAGGCATTCAAGCTTCTTTCTTCTTCCAGCGCATACTGGAGAGGCAGCGAGAAGAATGCAATGCTCACACGTATCTACGGAACTGCCTATGCTACAAAGGATGAGCTGAAAGAGCATCTGGAGCAGATGGAAGAGGCAAAGAGACGTGACCATAACAAGCTTGGTCGTGAGATGAAGATCTTCACAACTGTAGATGTGATCGGACAGGGACTTCCGCTTATCATGCCAAACGGTGTGATCATGATGCAGGAGCTGCAGAGATGGATCGAGGATGAGGAGACAAAACGTGGCTATGTAAGAACAAAGACTCCTCTTATGGCAAAGAGCGATCTTTACAAGATCTCCGGACACTGGGATCATTACAAGGACGGTATGTTCGTACTTGGTGATGAGGAGAAGGACAAAGAGGTTTACGCACTTCGTCCGATGACATGCCCGTTCCAGTACTATGTATACAAAGCAGAGCAGCACAGCTATCGTGATCTGCCGATCCGTCTCGGCGAAACTTCCACACTGTTCCGTAATGAGGATTCCGGTGAGATGCACGGCCTGACACGAGTTCGTCAGTTTACGATCTCTGAGGGTCATCTGATCGTAAGACCGGATCAGATGGTAAAAGAGTTCAAAGATTGTATCGCACTTGCCCAGTACTGTCTCCAGGTACTTGGTGTTGAGGAGGATGTAACCTATCATCTTTCCAAATGGGATCCGAAAAATAAAGAGAAATACATCGGTGAGCCGGAAGTATGGGAGGAGACAGAAGGTCATATCCGCCAGATGCTGAACGAGCTGAATATTCCGTTTACAGAGGATGTAGGAGAGGCTGCTTTCTACGGACCGAAGGTTGATATCAACGCAAAGAACGTATACGGAAAAGAAGACACCATGATCACGATCCAGTGGGATGCACTTCTTGCAGAGCAGTTTGATATGTACTATATCGATGAGAATGGCGACAAACAGCGTCCGTACATCATCCACCGTACATCCATGGGATGCTATGAGAGAACACTGGCATGGCTCATTGAGAAATACGCAGGAATGTTCCCGACATGGCTTTGCCCTGAGCAGGTTCGTGTGATCCCAATCTCCGAGAAGTACAACGATTATGCACAGAAGGTTGAAGCTCAGATGAGAGAAGCAGGAATCCGCTGCTCTGTAGACGGACGTTCCGAGAAGATGGGATACAAGATCCGTGAGGCACGTCTTGAGAGAGTACCTTACATGCTTATCGTTGGAGCAAAAGAGGAAGAAGAGGGTAAGGTTTCCGTAAGAAGCCGTTATCTTGGCGATGAGGGAATGAAAGATCTTGGTGAGTTCATCAGTTTCATCAAGGAAGAGATTAAGAACAAAACAATCCGTAAGATTGAGGTTCAGGAAGAGAAGAAATAAGAAAAATAGATGATCAATAGATAAATAAAAGGCGACCCGTGTGATAAGCGGGCCGCCTTTATTCTTGATCCGACAATATTGAGGCCACGCTGTGATGCGGAGGCGGTCAATGTTGCCGGATATTTTTTATTTAAAATATTTCTCCCGGACGAGTTCAACCGGCATGTCCAGTCCGGTCCAGATGTGGAAAGCCTTTACACCCTGGTGGAGCAGCATGTACATTCCGTTAAAGGTTGGACATCCGGCTTCCCGGGCTTCCCGAAGGAGTCTGGTTTCTCTTGGTTCATACACAACATCGGCTACGGTAAGTTCCGGATGGAACAGAGTCTTATCCGGAATCACGGTGCCTGTCACATCCGGAACCATTCCCACAGAAGTTGCATTGATGAGGAGATTGCTTTCCTCCAGTGCATCCTTCAGCGCAGTGTGATCATCCATCTCATGAAGTATCATCTCACATTCTGTCATATGAGACATTTTTTCTGCCATGGCAGCGGCGCGCTCCCAGTAACGGCTGGTAGGACGTGCAAAAACATGGATCTTTTTTGCCCCCTCCAGGGCGGACTGGCCGCAGATCGCCATTCCGGCACCACCGACGCCCATAACGGTGATGGTTCGTCCTTTTACATCACAGCCGGCATCTCTGGCAGACTGGGTAAATCCATAACCATCGGTATTAAACCCCTTTAATTTTCCATTGTCGTTGCGTACGGTATTTACCGCTCCGATCAGCTGGGCAGTGGGAGAAAGCTCGTCCAAAAACTCCACGATCTTATTCTTGTTTGGCATGGTCAGGTTAAAGCCCTTGATCCCACAGGCTTTCAGTCCTTCCACAGCCTGGGGAAGGGTCTCCTCTGTTACATCAAAACAGAGATACACATAATCAAGTCCAAGATAACGGAATGCCTCATTGTGCATTAAAGGTGATACGCTGTGTGCGACGGGGCTTCCCAGAAGGCCGGTAAGCCCGGTATGTCCGGTAATATTGATCATTGTTCGATTCCCTCCTGTATCTCATAAAATAGAATTTCTTTACGAAATATAATAAAAAATATTTTAGCACTATAAAGTGCGAAAATCAACAAATACAAATATTGTACGGAAATTTATACATTTTTGTCGTTGATTCATAGAAAAAAACTATAAATGTCGAGACAGACAGAAATGACCCGATAAGTTTGGAGAATCGACATCCGGATTTGACAAAATATGCAAAGAGCCTGCCCTATAATAAATGCACTTACCAAAGTTGAGAATCGATGGCAGACGAAACAGCAGTGGGGGAAGCTTATGTATCAGAGGATATACATAGATATCGTTTTTATGACGAATTTCCTTATGGATTACATGCTTTTAAGACTTGTGGGAAAATTTCTGCATCTTGACGGGAAACGCAGAAGATGTGTGATATCCGCTGCCTTTGGATCTTTTGTATCCTGCCTGCTTGTATGTGCACCTTTTAAGATCATTTTTCCTGCCGCTGTACTGATCCATGGCGGCTGCGCTTTTTTTATGGCGTCGTTTGCTTTTCGACTGAAAAAAGGCGGCCTTCTTGCAAAAACCATTCTGGCTCTGTATTTCACAGCTTTTGTGTTTGGAGGGATCTATCATGCACTGGAAACGGAAAGAGCCATGACAGTGAAAATATTTCTGCTTTTTCTGTCAGGGATTTATGGCACACTTTATACCCTGGGATGTGTGACTGAGACCTTCCGGTTTGGAAGAAGAAATATTTTCCCGGTCACTTTGAAATATCAGGGGAAGCTGAAGCAGACATACGGCTTTTATGATACCGGAAATCTCCTTATGGATCCTGTGAAAAAACAGCCGGTATCGATCATCAAACAGGAACTTTTGGGAAGCCTGATATCGAAAGAGCAGGTGAAAAAACTGATGGATATAAAAGATAAACCAGAGGAACTGGAAAATACAGGATTTGTCAGCCTGCAGCCGCATTTTCTGAGCTGTCATACCGCAGATGGAAAAAAGGGACTGCTGCTGGCAGTGATCCTTGATGAACTTCTGATCCAGACTCCCGGAAGGGTGATACATGTAGGAAAACCGGTGCTTGCCATAACATCCGAGCCCTCAGCTTTGGGAGAAGAGTACGAGATACTTTTGAATTCCAGACTATTAAATTGAGAAGGGGGCTTTTGTTATGAACAGAGCAGCTGCAAGATCCTATCCGTTTCAGGTGATCCGGAAATTTATGTTCAATCGTCCGGGAGAGGTTTTTTATATTGGTGGAAATGATATCCTTCCGGCGCCGTTGTCAGCAGAACGGGAGGCTGAAGTGATCGAAATGCTGGGAACAGAAAAGGAAAAAGAAGGAAAGTCGGTTCTGATCGAGCACAATCTACGGCTGGTGGTTTATATTGCAAAGAAATTTGACAATACAGGGGTAGGTGTGGAGGATCTGATCTCCATCGGAACCATAGGGCTCATAAAGGCTATCAATACCTTTGATCCGGTAAAAAATATCAAGCTTGCTACCTATGCATCACGATGTATCGAAAATGAGATTCTGATGTATCTGAGGAGAAACAGTAAAACAAAGATGGAGGTTTCCATTGATGAGCCGCTGAATGTGGACTGGGATGGAAATGAGCTGCTGCTTTCGGATATCCTGGGAACGGATGACGATGTGATCTCCAGACGTCTGGAAGATGAGGTGGAGATCGCACTTCTTGGAAAAGCCATCAGCAAACTGACAAAGCGGGAACAGATGATCATCCGTCTGCGATTCGGGATCGGAAACCGGGAAGGAAGAGAGAAAACACAGAAGGAGGTAGCGGATCTTTTAGGAATTTCGCAATCCTACATTTCCCGCCTGGAAAAGCGGATCATGAAGCGGCTGCGGAAAGAAATCGTAAAGTATGAATAGAAGAAACCGGAAAAAACGGTTTACCGGACAGGGACAACGTGTTATATTGGAAAAAAAGAGCGGAAACAGTCATTTTCCGGTAAACGAGGAGTTTAAAGAAATACGATGGACAGAGAAGAGCTTGACCGTTATCTGAGAAAGATAACACCAAGAGAAAAAGAGATTTTGGAAGGGATTTCCCTGGAGGAACTGCAAAGGCAGGATACCTGCCGTTTTGCAAAGGCCGGCCAGGGAACTTATCTTTTTGAGGGAAGCCTGTTTATGGCACCGGGAGAAAAAATCGTGGTAAGCAGGCAGGACCGCTATGTGAGAGTCCTGCCCCACCAGCATGATTATATAGAGCTTTGTTACCTCTGGTCAGGAAGCTGCAGTCAGACCATAGAAGGGAAGAAGATCGTTACCAGCGAGGGAGATGTCTGTATTTTTGATACCCAGGCAGTGCACGCGATCGAGGCGGGCGGTGAAAACGATATTCTGGTAAATATCCTTATGAGCCGGGAATTCTTTGACACTGCCTTTCTGAGCCGGATGCCGCGCCAGGGAATAGTTTCGGAGTTCCTTGCGGAATCGGTGACCAGAAGCAGGAAGAAAAAGCATTATCTGTATTTTAAAACTCATGGGAACAACCGGGTGGGTGAGATCATGGAGCAGATCATATCTGAGTATTATGCCCGGGATATCGGTATGGAAGAGGTGATGGAAAGCTATGTGATCATTCTGTTTACAGAGCTTCTCAGGACCTGGCGTGACGAGACAAAGAAACAGGCATCTGTTGCAAAGGAGGTACAGATCCTGGAGCTTCTTTCCTATATCGAAAAAAATTACGAAACATGCACACTTCCGGAAATGGGAAGGGCATTTGGAATGCATGGAAATTATCTCACAGCTCTTCTGAAAGAAAAAACAGGAAGAAGCTTTGTGGAACATGTTCAGGAACAGCGCCTGAAAAAAGCAAGGATGCTTCTGGAAACAACGGAACTGCCGCTTTCAGAGCTGATTCCACTGTGTGGTTACAACAATATGAATTTCTTTTACCGGAAATTCCGTGAGGCAGAGGGGTGTACACCGGCGCAGTATCGGAAAGAATATCGAAACACCTTATAAATGGTTAATATTTTGATGAAAAAGCGTTATTGAAGGATGACGCTTTTTTTGTTACCATCTCTGTAAGAACTGATAATATCATGGAAAATCGGGGGTAGAACCTATGTTAAAAATCAATGAGATCCGCATGGATTATGAGAAAGAACAGATTGGAATCACACATATTCCGGAGTTCAGCTGGACATTAGAAAGTGATAAGAGAAATGTGCGCCAGGATACCTGGGAACTGGAAATTGCCGAGGATAAGGATTTTGAGAAAAAAATCTATAAAAGCGGAAGAATGAACAGTGATGCATCTGCGCAGATCATTCCTGAGGATGTGAAACTTGAATCCCAGAAGAAATATTTTGCTCGTGTAAAAGTAACTGCCAACGGAGAAGAAACAGAATGGGCAGAGACATCGTTTGTCACAGGAATTCTGGATAACAGTCAGTGGAAAGCGGTGTTTGTATCTGCAGAGGAAGAGGCAGATAAAGATAATTCCAAGGGTACCTATGTAAGAAATGAATTTACAGTGAAAAAACCTGTAAAAGAAGCCTATGTATCCGCAACTGCACTGGGACTGTATCATTTCTATCTCAATGGCAGAAAAGTAGGAAATGATGAACTGACACCAGGATGGACATCCTACCGTAAACATCTTTGCTTCCAGACTTACGAAGTAACGGATTACCTGAAAGAAGGCAAAAATGCGGCAGGTGCCGTGCTGGCAGCAGGCTGGTATAAAGGTAAAATGGGATTTGAAGGCCTTGAAAAGAACAGAAATCACTATGGAGAGAATACGGCACTTCTGGCGCAGATGGTGATCCGTTATGCGGATGGGACCGAAGAGCTTTTTGTGACAGATGAGAGCTGGAGCGGTGCAGATGCACCGGTTGTGTTTGCGGAGATCTACGATGGTGAGATCTACGACGGAGCAAAAGAGATCAAAGGATGGGCAGAGGCCGGATGTACAGCCGGACAGTGGAAGCCGGTCCGTAAACTGGATTACGATTTTTCTGTTCTTACCGGACAGGGAAGCGGAAAGGTTTCCCTTATGGATGAAGTAAAACCAAAAAAAATTTTTGAGACACCACAGGGAGATCTGGTGATTGATTTCGGCCAGAATATGAGTGCTCTTATTCAGGTTACCGCAGCAGGTAAAAAAGGTGATGTAATCCGTCTGGACTGCTTTGAGGTGCTGGATTCCAAAGGAAATGTATATCTGGATAACCTGAGAGGGGCAAAGGAATCTCTTCAGTATACATTCGGGGAAGACGGAACCATCACATACCGTCCGTCATTCACATTTATGGGATTCCGCTATGCGAAGATCGTTTCCTTTCCAGGCGAGCCATCCCTTGACAATTTCACGGCAAATGCCATCCATACCAAGATGGAGCGTACAGGATTCCTTGAGACATCGAATCCGGATCTGAATCAGCTTGCACATAATATTCTCTGGGGACTGAAGAGCAATTTTGTGGATGTTCCCACAGACTGCCCGCAGAGAGATGAGCGTCTTGGATGGACCGGTGATGCAGAGATCTTCTGCCGTACGGCATGCTTCCTTGAAAATACCTACTCCTTCTACCGAAAATGGCTCCGTGATGTGGAGGCAGACCAGACAGAGGAAGGCGGTGTTGCCCATGTTGTTCCGGATATCATTTCCGGAAACGAAGGGGATAACTGGCTCCTTGAGCAGGGAAGTCATTCTGCAGCAGCTTGGGCAGATGTGGCTGTGATCAATCCCTGGACCATGTATCTGACGTTTGGTGACAAAGAGATTCTGAAGATCCAGTACAACAGCATGAAGAACTGGATCAACTTTATGAGAGAATATTCTGTGGATTATATCTGGAACTACAAGCTGCAGTTCGGTGACTGGGTAGCTTTGGATGCTGAGGAAGGCAGCTATTTCGGTGCAACACCGAATGATCTGACCTGTACTGCATACTTTGCATATTCCACAGGTCTGTTTGTAAAAGCAGCAGAAGCCCTGGGATGCACTGAGGACGTGAAAGAGTACACAGATCTTTACAATAAAGTTGTAGATAAATTCCAGAGAACCTTCTTTGATGAAAACGGTGAGATGACAGCACAGACGCAGACCGCACATATCGTGGCACTGTACTTCGAACTGGTACCGGAAAAATATAAAGAGAAAACCGTTCAGGGGCTTTTGAGACTTCTGAAAAAAGAGAACGATCATCTTGTAACCGGATTTGTGGGAACTCCGTATTTCTGCCACGCATTAAGCCAGAACGGACATGTAAAAGAAGCTTACGACTTGCTTCTGAAAGATGATTTCCCATCATGGCTGTATCAGGTAAAAATGGGCGCAACTACAGTCTGGGAGCACTGGGATGGCCTGAAGCCGGACGGAACCATGTGGAGTGCAGATATGAACTCCTTCAATCACTATGCTTACGGTTCTATCGGAGAGTGGCTGGTTCGTGTGATGGCAGGCCTTGAGGTGGATGAGAAGGAACCTGGATACAAACATGCAGTAATCTATCCGAGAATGGGTGGAAACCTGGACTATGTAAAGGCTGAGTATCGTTCTGTATACGGACCGGTAAGAAGCTTCTGGGAAGAAAAACCGGGAGAGACGGTTCTGCATGTTTCCATACCTGCAAATACAACTGCAACTATCTGCCTGGACGGTGCAAAGGTAGTGAAAGCCGCAGATGGACTTAACTTCACAGCCGCAGACGGATTTATGCAGGCAGAGACCGGATCCGGAGATTATGAGATCCATTTTGTGAGATAAGAAAAAAGAGAGGTATTTTTTAGAAAAGGCGGCTGCCAGGCCTATCCGGAAGATAGGCTGTGGGCAGCTGCCTTTTTTGACCAGAGCAGGAGGCAGAGAGAAGATTTAAAATTCCGGGAAATACAGTAGAATTCGTCAGAGACCTTCGGTATAATAAATACAGAGTGTTTACAGAACTACAGAATGAACAAAAGAAGGGATGTGGCAGAATGATCGACATTGCACATGCAAAACAGGAATTCGAAAAATATCTGGATGAGTACGACCGGGAGGATGAACAGATCTATCTGAAGATCGTACATACCTATGGAGTGGTGAAATACGCAGGAGAGATCGCCAGAAAAATGGAATGTTCCGATGAAGATGTGGAACTTGCGGAGCTGATCGGTCTGCTTCATGATATTGGCCGTTTTGAGCAGATCCGTAGATTTCACAGCTTTGAGCCGGGGACCATGGATCATGCAGTGTTCGGTGCAGAACTTCTTTTCGGGGAGGAGAAGCTGATCCGGCGCTTCGTGAAGGATGATAAATTTGATGAACTGATCGATGCAGCAATTCGGAAACACAGTGATTTCAAACTGGAAGGAATCCACGATGCCAGAACACTTTTCCATGCAAAATTGATCCGTGATGCCGATAAGCTGGATAATTGCCGGGTGAAGCTGGAGGCGTCAATAGAAGCCATGCTTGGTGTATCAGAAGAGACTGCTGGGGAAGGGCTGATCTCACCGGCAGTGTGGGAATCCTGTCTCAGAAGAGAATCCGTGTTATCCTCAGACAGACATGTGCCGGTGGATTACTGGGTATCTTATCTTGCTCAGTATTATGATATTAATTTTCCTGAGACCTGTGAGATCATCGAAGAAGAGGATTATATCACCAGGATCGCAGGCCGGCTGACTTACCGGGAGCAGGATACCAGAACTAAGATTCATATTCTCACAGAAGATCTGAACAGATATCTGGAGATGCCGGCTGTGTCTGTGAAGGAATAGGATCATAGCAGTTACTGTTCACAGGTAATGTCCCGCGAGGTGTTTTTTGTGAGCGAAGATCACAGAAAACCCGAGACATACCGCGCGAATTTATGCGATTAGCATAAATTCTGTGCATCGCGAAGCGTGTTACTGAGAACGGAGTGAGCAGTAACTCATAGCAGAAAGACTTGTTATATTTTTTTGTTTGGGGTTGACTTTGAGGCGGTTTTCACCTAAAATATATCAGAGATACGGCGATGATGAGAATAGTACACAGGGAATTATCTCAGAGAGGGATCTACTTTGGTGGAAGGATCCTGTGCGTGAACTGTGGAACCGGCCTCGGAGCTCTGCGTGATTGAAGCGTGGCGTGTGTTTCCGGCGTTAACGGGTGTTGAGAGAACAGCTTTTCTGGCTGTTAACTGGGGTGGTACCGCCGAAGTCATTCGGTCCCTTGTGAGGGATCCGGAGGGCTTATTTTTTTGTCCGTAAAACGGGACTGTAAATGCAGTGTACGGTTTATGGGACAGAAGAGCGAGCCGGAAGGATTCCGGATTGCTGTGGCTGCCTGACAGCCGGCAATATGTAACAGATCACAAGAAAAAGGAGATTTATCATGGCAAAAGAAAAGAAATTAGTACAGGCCATCACATCTATGGATGAGGATTTTGCTCAGTGGTATACAGACGTTGTTAAGAAGGCTGAGCTTTGTGGCTATACAAGTGTTAAGGGCTGTATGGCGATCAAACCTGCAGGTTATGCGATCTGGGAGAATATCCAGCATGAGCTTGACCGCAGATTCAAAGAGACCGGTGTAGAGAATGTTTACATGCCGATCTTTATTCCAGAGTCTCTTCTTGATAAAGAGAAAGATCATGTAGAAGGTTTTGCTCCGGAGGTTGCATGGGTGACTCATGGCGGCCTTGATCCGCTGCAGGAGAGACTTTGCGTGCGTCCGACTTCTGAGACTCTGTTCTGCGATTTCTACCAGAAAGAGATCCAGTCCCACAGAGATCTTCCAAAGGTATATAATCAGTGGTGTTCCGTTGTACGCTGGGAGAAGACAACACGTCCCTTCCTTCGTTCCAGAGAGTTTCTGTGGCAGGAGGGACATACTGCTCACGCAACAGCTGAGGAAGCGGAGCAGCGTACCATCCAGATGCTGAACATCTATGCAGACTTCTGCGAGGAAGTTCTTGCGATTCCGGTCATCAAAGGCCAGAAGACAGATAAAGAGAAATTTGCAGGTGCTGAGGCTACTTACACCATCGAATCTCTGATGCACGACGGTAAGGCTCTCCAGTCCGGTACAAGCCATAACTTCGGAGATGGCTTTGCCAAAGCATTCGGAATCCAGTACACAGATAAAGATAACACACTGAAATATGTTCACCAGACATCCTGGGGAATGACAACCCGTATGATCGGTGCTATCATCATGGTTCACGGTGATAACAGCGGACTTGTTCTTCCTCCGAGGATCGCTCCGGTACAGACTGTGATCATCCCGATCCAGCAGCGTAAAGAGGGCGTTATGGAGAAGGCTGACGAGCTTCTTGCAGCACTGAAGGCAGCAGGTATCCGTGCAAAGGTTGATGCGACAGACAAGAGCCCGGGATTCAAGTTTGCTGAGCAGGAGATGCGTGGTATCCCGCTTCGTGTGGAATGTGGACCGAAGGATATCGAGAACGGCCAGGCAGTTCTCTGCAGAAGAGATACCCGTGAGAAATACACAGTATCCTTCGAGGAGCTTGCAGATAAGGTAAAAGAGCTTCTGGATACCATTCAGCATGATATGCTGGAGCGCGCACGTGCACACAGAGAGGCGCATACTTATGTAGCAAAGAATTATGAGGAGTTTGGCGAGATCATCAACAGCAAGCCTGGCTTTATCAAAGCTATGTGGTGTGGAGATCGTGCATGTGAGGACAAGATCAAGGAAGATTTCCAGGCAACATCCAGATGTATGCCGTTTGAGCAGGAGCAGTTAAGCGACGTTTGCGTATGCTGTGGAAAACCGGCTAAGAAGATGGTTTACTGGGGACGCGCATACTAAAAAATATAGCAGGCCACTTCAAAAAAAGTGGGACGATCATATTGTAGAAACAATGGCGGGGCAAAATATGCTCCGCTGTTTTTATGAATCTATGTTATAATAGCGTTAAGGAAAACATATCAGAATATTATTCGGCTGCTGACATGGAGCTAACACAGCGAAATGTAAACGTGTTTTGAACGCAGATCGCGAAGCGACTGCGTTCATGAGCAAGTAGCGAAGCGGATTGCGAATGTCCGCTTTACCGGACAGCAGCGATCATCAAGAGGAGTTATTATGACGATTAACATACCACAAAAAGCAGAACAGATCCTGCGTACTCTCAATGAAGCCGGCTATGAGGCATATGTTGTTGGCGGCTGTGTCCGGGATTCCATCCTGAACCGGGTGCCTGGGGACTGGGATATCACTACCTCCGCACTTCCGGAGCAGGTGAAGGCGCTTTTTCACAGAACTGTAGATACGGGGATTCAGCATGGAACAGTAACTGTAATGATGGGCAAAGAGGGCTTTGAGGTGACAACCTACCGTGTAGACGGAGAATATCATGACGGCCGCCACCCGGATGCTGTGACCTTTACCAGAAGTCTTGAGGAAGATCTGAAACGAAGAGATTTTACCATTAACGCCATGGCTTATCATCCGGGGCATGGACTGGTGGATCTGTTTGGCGGAATGGAGGATATCAATAGGAAGATCATCCGTTGTGTCGGGGATCCGGTGGAACGTTTTACAGAGGATGCTCTTCGGATGCTCCGTGCAGTGCGTTTTTCCGCACAGCTTGGTTTTACTGTGGAGGAGAATACGAAAGCGGCACTGGCGCGGATGTCGGGGAACCTGGAGCATGTCAGTGCAGAGCGTATCCAGACAGAGCTTGTAAAGCTTCTGGTATCCGATCATCCGGATTACCTCCGGACAGCCTGGGAGACAGGCCTTACCCGGGAATTTCTTCCGGAATTTGATGCCTGTATGGAAACAGCGCAGAATACCCCCCATCACTGCTGCAGCGTAGGCGAGCACATCCTGAAAAGCCTTACGGAGATCGAGAATGACAGGCTTCTTCGTATCACCATGCTTCTTCATGACATTGCCAAGCCGGTTGTAAAAAAGACAGATGAGAATGGAAGAGACCACTTTAAGACTCACGGACCGGCAGGCGAAAAGCTGGCAGGAAAGATCCTGCGCCGTCTGAAATTTGATAATGTAACGATCCGAAATACCTGTCGTCTGATCCGGTATCATGATCTTCGTCCCACTCCGGACGCCGAGGATGTGCGGAGAGCTGTGAATCTTATCGGAGAAGAGCTTTTTCCGCTGTATCTGAAAGTGCAGAAGGCAGATCTTTTATCCCAGAGTACTTACAAGAGGGAGGAGAAGCTGGCACGGTTAGGCGGTGTGACGGAAGCTTATCAGGGGATCCTTGAAAGAGGAGAATGTACATCCCTGAAAACCCTGGCAGTTTCCGGAAAGGATCTTATAAAGGCAGGACATCCGGCCGGACCGGCACTGGGAGCGCTGCTCGAAAGACTTCTTGACTGTGTGCTGAAAGATCCAACCCTTAATACAAAAGAAAAACTTCTTGAAACAGCAGAAAAAGACAGCATAAAAACCGAATAGAATAACAAAAATCCCCCCTGCATAAGATAGAACGTAAAATAAGGCAGGGGGGAACTTTTTTGTATGATTATGGTTTGAGCGTGCTGGAGCAGTATGAGCTTACGGCTTCATTCTCCGTCAGGGTGCGGGGGGCACTTCTGTGCCGGACAGAAAAAGGTCCGGTGATACTCCGGGAATTTCATGGCTCGGAAAAAAAGCTTTCCATGCAGCAGCAGCTTCTTGAAAAAATGAAGGAACAGAACTGTCTTGTGGACGCCTATCTCAGAAACAGGGAAGGTGTACTGGTAAGCAGGGACAAAGATTCTGTTCCATATACTGCACAGGTCTGGTTTGAGGGACGAGAATGTGACACGAGATCCGAAAACGATATTTTAAAAAGCATCCGGACTCTGGCACAGATCCACAAGATCATGCAGCTTCCTGTGGAAATGGATTACGCGGGAAGAAATCTGCAGGAAGAATATATCCGGCATAATCAGGAAATGAAAAAAATACGCCGTTTTATCCGAAAAAAAGGAGCGGTCAATTCTTTTGAGAAAGATTATCTGAAAAGCGTGGAATGGTTTCTGCAAAAAGGAGAAGAAGCGGCAGCTATGCTGGAAACCACGGATTATAAAAATCTGCGGCAGCAGTCTCTTCAAAGCGGCAGTATCTGTCATGGCGAATATAATCAGCATAATGTGCTGATGCTTGGGAAAAACACAGCGGTGACGAATTTCAGCCACTGGAGCTTTGATGTGCAGATGGCAGATCTGTACCGCTTTATGCGGAAAATCCTGGAGAAATACAGCTGGGATCTGCACCTCGCGCAGAAGATGCTTTCTGAATATGATTCCGTGCGGCCGCTCTCAGAGTCTGAGTGGCAGAACCTGAGAGTCCGGTTCTGTTATCCGGAAAAATACTGGAAACTGGCAAACCATTATTATACACATAACAAGGCTGTGATCTCCGGAAAAAATGTGGAAAAGCTGAGAACCCTGATTTATCAGAAAAAACAGTGGGAGGAATTTTCAAAACAGTGCTTCAGACAGTAATGATTCTGAATGTAACGAAAACAAAACTTCCCTTTTTCTGAAAATTGTTATATAATACTAAGTATCTTATATAAAGAAACAGGGAGGTATTTTGGAACATGGATTATAAAGAAATCTATAATCAGTGGCTTGAAAACCCATACTTTGATGAGGCGACAAAGGAAGAACTGAAAGCGATCAAAGACGACGAAAATGAGATCAAAGAGCGTTTTTATATGGATCTTGAGTTTGGTACGGCAGGCCTGCGTGGTATCATCGGCGCAGGTACCAACCGTATGAATATTTATGTGGTAAGAAGAGCGACCCAGGGGCTTGCCAACTATATTGCCAAGGTTGACAAGAAATCTCAGGGAGTTGCCATCGCATATGATTCCCGTCATATGTCACCGGAGTTTGCCCAGGAAGCAGCACTTTGCCTGGCAGCAAACGGAATCAAGGCTTATATCTTTGAGACACTTCGTCCGACACCGGAGCTTTCCTTTGCAGTACGTCATCTGGGCTGTGTGGCAGGTATCAACGTAACAGCCAGCCACAATCCTCCGGAATACAATGGATACAAGGTTTACTGGGAGGACGGCGCGCAGATCACACCACCTCATGATTCCGGTATCATGGGCGAGGTAAAGGCAATCTCCGACTGGAATACCGTAAAGACCATGGATAAGGAAGAAGCAGTAAAGGCAGGACTTTTCGAAGTGATCGGACAGGCTGTCGATGACGCTTACATGGAAGAGCTTAAGAAACAGATCATCCATATGGATGCGATCCAGGCAGAGGGCAAGAACCTGAAGATCGTTTACACACCTCTTCACGGAACCGGCAATATTCCGGCCAGAAGGATCCTTAAGGAGCTTGGATTTGAGAATGTATATGTAGTACCGGAGCAGGAGCTTCCGAATGGGGATTTCCCGACAGTCAGCTATCCGAACCCGGAGGCAGCAGAGGCATTTGAGCTTGGCCTGAAGCTTGCGAAGGAAGTGGATGCAGACATCGTACTTGCTACAGATCCGGATGCAGACCGTCTTGGCGTTCGCGTAAAGGACAAAAACGGAGAGTATCATGATCTTACGGGCAACATGTCCGGATGCCTTCTTGCAAACTATGAGCTGAGCCAGAGAAAGGCTGTAAACGGAAGCCTTCCGGAGGACGGAGCTCTTGTAAAGACTATCGTTACAACAAACCTGGCAGATGCTATTGCCAAGGGATACAACGTGAAGCTTATCGAAGTGCTTACCGGATTCAAATACATCGGACAGCAGATCCTCGGATTTGAGAACAGTGGCAAGGGTACATATCTTTTCGGATTTGAGGAGAGCTACGGCTGCCTGATCGGAACCTATGCAAGAGACAAGGATGCCATTGTTGCTACCATGGCACTTTGCGAAGCTGCTGCTTACTATAAGACACAGGGCAAGACTCTCTGGGATGCAATGATCGATATGTATGAGGAGTTCGGCTACTATAAGGATGCCATCCAGGCAGTTACCATGAAAGGTATCGAGGGACTTCAGAAGATCCAGGAGATCATGACAACACTTCGTCAGAATCCGCCTGCCGAGTTTGCCGGACATAAGGTGACTGCTGTACGTGACTACAAGCTGGACGAGATCACAGATCTTGCAACAGGTGAGAAGAAGCCGACAGGACTTCCGAATTCCAATGTTCTCTACTATGAGCTTACCGATGATGCATGGGTTTGCGTAAGACCGTCCGGAACAGAGCCTAAGGTTAAATTTTATTATGGCGTTAAGGGAACATCTCTTGCAGATGCAGACGAGAAATCCGATGCAATGGGCAAGGCTGTTCTTGAAATGGTTGATTCCATGAAATAATAAAATGGGTCACATTCCGCCTGTAATATGCGAAAAACCTTGACATTATAAGCCAAAAGCGGTATATATATAAAGCAAAGTCAAAAATAAGAGAACATCAATTATAGGAGGAAACACCATGAATAAAACAGAGTTAGTGGCAGCAATGGCGAAAGACACCAATCTTTCCAGAAAAGATGTAGAAGCTGTTCTGAAATCTTTTATCGATGTTGTAACAGACGAACTGAAAAAAGGCGAGAAGATTCAGCTGGTTGGATTTGGAACTTTCGAAGTAAGCACAAGAGCTGCAAGAGAGGGAAGAAATCCTCAGACTGGTGAGACCATGACGATCGAGGCTTCCAAGTCTCCGAAGTTCAAAGCAGGAAAAGCTTTAAAGGACGTTGTCAACGGCAAATAATCTGTTGGTTCAGAGTGATAACGGCAGGGGAAACCGGTTTTTGGTTTCCCCTGCTTTTTTAGGAGGAAAAATTATGCGTCTTGATAAATATCTGAAGGTATCCAGACTGATCAAACGCCGTACGGTGGCAAATGAAGCCTGCGATGCAGGAAGAGTTCTGGTCAATGACAAGCCGGCTAAGGCTTCTGTACAGGTAAAGACCGGTGACACTGTGGAGATTCAGTTTGGAAGCCGTAATGTAAAGGTTGAAGTCCTGGAAGTTAAGGAAACGGTAAAAAAAGATGAAGTGGAAAGCATGTTCCGCTATATCTGATGCAGGGACAGCTGCCGTTTGGGCGTGATGGTCTATTCCGGATGGATTTTTCATAAAATAAAAGAGAAATCATCCCCAGGGAGGTATGGATTGGACGAGAAGAGAACGGCAGCATTTCACAGTCTGATGCTGGAGCGGCAGAAAGGTGGCACCATAACGGGAATCCGGGAGGTGATCTCTTTCGATGAAAAAGAAATACTGCTGCATACAGAGGAAGGAAAGTTATCCATAAAAGGCGAAGGACTTCATGTAAAACATCTTGATCTGAAAAGCGGGCAGTTTAGCCTGGAGGGAAAAATCGACAGTCTTACCTATCTTGGCAGGAAAAAAGACAAAAAAGAAGGATCCCTTTTAAAAAGACTGTTCCATTAAAGCTAAAAAGACAGCAAACCGGTTGATATTTTTTTGAAGAAGTTGTAAAATCTGGATGTATAAGCTCGTAAAAGGTAAAGAGATCAGATCGTGTAAAAAAGGAGCAGCAGATTGAAAAATCCAAAAAAGGGAAAAGAAAAAAAACGGATCGGATATAATTATCTTGGCATGGCGGGGATCATGGTGATCGCACTGGTGTTGCTGGGAAGCCTTATGCTGCAGAGTAAGACTCTGGAACGGCGCAGGGATTATTATGATTCCAAAGCTACAGCACTGGAGAAGTCGATTGAAAGTGAGAAGGAACGTACCAAGGAGATCGAAGCAGAGAAAGAATATATGAAGACCGATGAATATGTGGAAGAGGCGGCTCGTGAGAAGCTGGGACTTGTGAAAGACAACGAGATCGTGTTTCAGGAAGAAAAATAGCTGAAAATCAAAGGTTTCGACGAAATTTTTTTTGACATTTTCGTGCGGCTTTGACAGATATTTTAGGGATCTTCCTTTATAATGTTCAGTCAGTGAAGGTTATAAGGGGAGGGGAAAATATGCAGGAATGGATCATTGCCATGCTCGTAGTCAGCATATTGCTGATACTCCGGGACATGGCAAAAACTGTCTTTTCGGGAAAAACGAAGGAAAAAGAAGAAATGCTGCCGCTTTGTGAAAGCCATCCCCAGAAGGAAAAAGTGGAACGGTATGCAGCATCCTTCCGGAAGCTTGCGGATACATTCTACGGAATGCCTTACCGTAAGGAATTTTTGAGCGGAGGACAGTTGAACCGTATCATATCGGACACCAGTGCGGCTGTATGTTCCAGATGTTATCAGAGAGAGATCTGCTGGGGAGAGCATGCCGGGGAAACCATGCGGGGCAGTGAGAATATGATCCGTACCATGGAGGAAGGCAATGAGGAGAATATCCAGAGAGCCCGCAGTGAATGGATGAGAGCATGTGGCCGTTCCGCCCAGTATTTTCAGGTCCTGAATGAGGGATTTCGTGAAGAAAGGCAGAATCTCGTGTGGGACAACCGGATGATCGAAAGCCGGCTTGCAGTTGCACAGCAGCTGACGGAGATCTCGAGGATTATGGATCATATGGCAGAAGAGCTGTATGATATCATGCCGGCAGATCCGCAGTTTCAGGAAGATCTGAAAAAGGCTCTTCGTAAAAAGCATGTACTTGTAAAAAATGTCTGGGTCATGGATAAGATCGAAGGAAGACGGCAGATATTTCTGAATCTGAGAGCCAGGAGCGGACAGTGTGTCTCCACGGCGGAAATCGCACAGATCCTGTCCAGAATCTGCGGAAGCTCCATGACGCCGGACACCGGCAGCCGCAGTATTGTAAATGGAGATTTTCGTATGGTTCATTTTGTGGAGGATGTCAGTTATCAGATGCTTTACGGAGTAGCGCGGCTTACAAGAGAAGCGGAAAAAGTTTCCGGAGATAATTATATCTGTCGTCAGGAAGAGGATGGCAGGTTTTTTCTCTGTCTGTCTGATGGGATGGGTTCCGGAATAGAAGCGTTTAAAGAAAGTGAGATCGTGGTAGAACTTCTGGAACAGTTTCTGGAATCCGGCTTTTCTCAGGAGACAGCTGCCAGAATGGTGAATTCCGCACTGCTGTTGAAAGGACGGGAAGGGATGTTTTCTACTGTCGATATCTGTGCGGTGGATCTTTATACCGGGATCTGTGATTTCCTGAAAGCAGGGGCGTCTTCCACATTTATTAAAAGAGATCACTGGGTGGAATCCATTGCTTCGGAAAATCTTGCCGCAGGCTTGGTCCAGCAGTTGGATTTTGATACTGCATCAAGAAAGCTTTATCATGGAGATTACCTGATCATGATGACAGATGGAGTTCTGGATGCACTTCCTGCAGAACGGGAAGAAGAAACTATGAAGGAGATCATTATGGATGTCCGGGAAAAAGAGCCCAGGGAGATGGGACGGGGAATACTGGAAAGGGTCCTGGGATACAGCGATTATCATGCCAGGGATGATATGACAGTAGTTGTGGCAGGATTGTGGAAAAAATAGAGTATTTTTGGTTACAGGAGAAAAAATGATCACACGTGTAAGAAAATATATCAGAGACCATCAGATGCTGAAAGCAGAGGATATGGTTGTGGCAGGGATTTCCGGAGGGGCAGATTCCATAGCAATGCTTTATATTCTGAAAAATCTTCAGAAAGAGATCGGTTTTTCCATGGAAGTGGTTCATGTCCATCATGGGATCCGGGGCCAGGAGGCGGACCGGGATGAGCAGTTTGTGGAAAAAATCTGCCGGGATTGGGGAATCCCTTTCCGGTCCAGGCATTATCCGGTTCCGGAGCTTTCCGGAAAGTGGAAGCTGGGAGAAGAAGAAACCGGAAGGATCGTGCGAAAACAGGCGTTTCAGGAGGAAAAAAAGAGACTTGGTTTTTCCGGGGAACAGTCAGAAAAGAACGGACAGTTCCGGATTGCACTGGCACACAACCGCAACGATCTGGCAGAGACTATGCTGCATCATCTGGCCAGGGGAACCGGTATCCGGGGACTTTCCGGGATACAGGCGGTAAACGGTGAGATTATCCGGCCGGTTTTGTGTTTAGAACGGAAGGAGATCGTCAATTATCTGAAGGAGAGAGGTATTTCCTATATCACAGACAGCAGCAATCTTTCAGATGACTATACAAGAAACCGGATCCGTAACCATATTCTTCCGGCTATGGAACAGAAGATCAATGCAAAAGCGGTGGAGCATATGGCAGAAACCGCACGGGTTCTGGCAGAAGCAGATTCGTATCTTCAGAAAAAGGGAAGGGAGCTTCTGGCAAGCTGCCGGAAAGAAAATGGCTATCTTCTGGATGAAAAATTTTTTGCACAGGATCCTATCCTTCAGGAATATGCGGTGATGGAGGCATTTGAGATACTGGCAGGAAAACGTAAGGACTTTACATCTCTTCATGTGGACCAGGTCCTTTCGCTTCAAAAAAAAGAAAACGGTCGTTATATCAACCTTCCGGAATCGCTGCGGGTAATACGACAGTATGGAGGGGTATGTCTGAAAAACAACTCTGCATCAGACAGAGAGAACGCTGCTTCCACTGAAAAAAAAGTATTGGCAGGTCTCAGAGAAATGTCTATGGAGCTTCCGGTACCTGGGATTCTGGAAAGTCCTTTCGGAGTTTTTGAGTCGAAAATTTTTTCTTATAAGAAACAGAAGATTGAAGAAAAAAAGTATACGAAATGGTTTGATTATGATAAAATAAAAAATAGTCCATGCGTTCGGACCAGAAGACAGGGAGATTATCTTACTGTAAACAGTGAAGGCGGAAAAAAGAAGCTGAACCGGATCTTTATTGATGAGAAGATTCCGGCGGAGATGAGAGACAGGCTTCCGGTTGTTGCGGCAGGATCTGAGATACTCTGGATCCCGGGAGGACGGATGAACGAGAAGTATAAGATCACTTCCACTACAGGGAGAGTGTTAGAATTACATTACCAAGGAGGAGCTTTAGCATGAGCGAAAAAATCAGGGTTTTACTCAGTGAAGAAGAGGTAGATGCCCGTATCCAGGAAGTTGCAGACATGATCAACAAGGATTATGAAGGAAAAGATGTACACATGATCTGCGTTCTGAAAGGCGGCGTTTTCTTTATGTGTGAGCTTGCCAAGAGGATCACACGTCCGGTAACACTGGATTTCATGTCTGTGTCCAGTTACGGTGATGATACGAAATCCAGCGGTGTTGTAAAGATCGTCAAGGATCTGGATCAGCCACTGGATGGGAAAGATGTTCTGATCGTAGAGGATATCATTGATTCAGGCAGAACCTTAAGCTATCTGCTGCGTATCCTGAAGGGCAGACATCCGGCAAGCATCAAACTCTGTACACTTCTTGACAAACCGGAGAGACGTGTGACAGATGTAGAGGTAGATTACTGCTGCTTCAATATTCCGGACGAGTTTGTAGTAGGATACGGACTTGATTATGCCCAGAAATACAGAAACCTTCCTTACATCGGAGTAGTGGAGCTTCAGGACTGAAAGGAGATTTAACCAAGTGAGCAAGCATTCAGGTAAGATAGGCCTGTACCTTCTGCTTATTGTGGCACTGATCGCAGGATATCTGTATCTCAATGACCAGGTATCTACCCAGGGCAGCTACACAATGGGCCAGCTGGAAAAGGCTCTGGAAGAAGACAAAGTGACGGATGCGGTGATCCATCAGAACAGAGAAGTGCCCACCGGTTATGTAACAGCAAACATTGTTTCAGACGGTCAGAAGACAGTCTATGTAACCGATGTAAAGGAAGCGGAGGAGCTTCTTGAAGAACATGGTATCGATCCGACGATCCGCAATGTACCCAAGGACAGCTCCATGATCGGAACGGTACTTCCGGTAGTGCTTACCGGCGCGATCCTTATCTTTTTCTTTATGATGATGAACCGGCAGATGTCCGGAGGCGGCGGAAGCAATGCGAAGATGATGAACTTCGGAAAAAGCAGAGCAAGGATGTCATCCCCTGATGATAAGAAAGTAACATTCAAAGATGTTGCAGGTCTTCAGGAGGAGAAGGAGGATCTGGAGGAGGTAGTTGACTTCCTGAAATCCCCTCAGAAGTATACGAAGGTAGGTGCCAGGATCCCGAAGGGAGTGATCCTTGTGGGCCCTCCTGGAACAGGTAAAACCCTTCTCGCGAAGGCAGTTGCAGGAGAGGCCGGAGTTCCGTTTTTCTCCATTTCAGGATCCGATTTCGTGGAGATGTTTGTTGGTGTCGGTGCTTCCCGTGTACGAGATCTTTTTGAAGAGGGCAAGCGTCATGCACCGTGCATCATCTTTATTGATGAGATCGATGCGGTAGCCCGTCAGAGGGGAACCGGTATGGGCGGCGGCCACGATGAGAGAGAACAGACGCTGAACCAGCTTCTTGTAGAGATGGATGGTTTTGGAGTAAATGAAGGAATCATCGTAATGGCAGCGACCAACCGTGTGGATATTCTGGATCCTGCGATCCTCCGTCCGGGACGATTTGACCGTAAAGTCGGTGTGGGACGCCCGGATGTCAAGGGCAGAGAAGAGATCCTTATGGTTCATGCCAAGGACAAACCGCTGGGAGATGATGTGGATCTTCGCCAGATCGCCCAGACAACCGCAGGATTTACAGGCGCAGATCTGGAGAACCTTCTTAACGAAGCTGCCATTGATGCTGCAAAAGAGGGTCGTCCTTATATCATGCAGAAGGATATCAAAAAAGCATTCATCAAGGTTGGGATCGGTGCAGAAAAGAAGAGCAAGGTCATCTCTGATAAAGAGAAAAAGATCACAGCTTATCATGAAGCAGGCCATGCGATCCTGTTCCATGTACTTCCTCATATGGATCCGGTATACACCATTTCCATTATTCCTACGGGAATGGGAGCTGCCGGCTACACCATGCCGCTGCCGGATAATGATGAGATGTTTAATACAAAGAACAAAATGCTGGAGGATATCACCACGCTTCTTGGCGGACGTGTGGCTGAGGAGATTATCTTCGGAGATATCACCACCGGTGCTTCCAATGATATCAAACGTGCCACAGAGACTGCACGCTCTATGGTAATGAAATACGGCATGTCTGAAAAAATCGGTCTGATCGCTTATGGCAACGATGACGATGAGGTATTTATCGGCCGTGATCTGGCACATACCAGAGGCTACAGTGAGGAAGTGGCAAGAGAGATTGATGGGGAGATTTCCCGTATCATCCGTGAGTGCCATGAGAATGCAGAGAGCATCATCCGTGAGAATATCGGCGTTCTTCACAGCTGTGCGGCCCTTCTTCTCGAGAAGGAAAAGATACATCGTGAAGAGTTCGAAGCACTTTTTACAACAGAAAAAGAAGAGGTTGCAAAAACAAACGAATAAAATGCACAAAAAAACATATTGAATTTTGTGAACTTTGTGCACACTTTTTGGTGGACACATGGTACTATAAATACCGTAAAAACCCCCCAATACATTATATAGTTTTTGCTACACCCCATAAGAAGAAATACCTTCTCCAAAAAAGGCAGCCTAACCAGCTGTCTTTTTTACTGTCCAAAAATAAAAGATGAATTATGGAGAAAACATATATATGCTTGCGGGATGGAAAAAATTAAGATAATATATTTAAAAACATGGTACTAAAGACGGAATGAGGAAAATAGAATGTTATATGAAAGCATGGAGACTGCAAAGAAGATGCGGTATATACTCAATATGAGTCCGGTATTAAATAAAGACGCAATGTTCAGTGACGGGACGGAATATTACCGTACACCTGTGGAGCCACGGGAAGGTGATACAGTTACGATCCGTTTTCGTACCCAGAGAAATAATGTGGACAACGTCTGTCTTGTGCATGACGGAGAATATCTGGAAATGAAGTGGGAAAAAACTTCCGGAAGCTTTGATTATTATACTGCACAGATCGTAATGGAAAAAAATCCTGTACGATATTACTTTGAGATCCATTCAGGACTTGTTACCTGTTATTATGATACAAATGGTGTAAGCACCAGACATGAGGAAAGGACAGAATTTGAGATCTATCCCGGATATCATGTGCCTGAGTGGCTGAAGGGTGCTGTGATGTATCAGATTTATGTAGATCGTTTCTGTAACGGAGATCCTTCCAATGATGTGGAAACAGGGGAATATTTCTATATCGGGGACACTTCCGTAAAAGTGGATAACTGGGAAAAGGTTCCGGCTGTGATGGGTGTCCGGGAATTTTATGGCGGCGATCTTCAGGGAGTTATGGATAAGCTGGATTATATTCAGGAGCTTGGAGTGGATGTGATCTATCTGAATCCGATCTTTGTCTCTCCCAGCAACCATAAGTATGACTGTCAGGATTACGATCATATCGATCCGCATATCGGAAGGATCGTAGAGGACTGTGATGGTCTGTTAAGTCCCGGAGACAGTGACAACAGTCATGCCCTTAAGTATATCCGCCGTGTGACCAATAAACGGAATTTGGAGGCCAGTAATAAGCTTTTTCAGGAGCTTGTGGAGGAAATTCACAGAAGAGGAATGAAAGTGATCCTGGATGGGGTATTTAACCATTGCGGATCCTTTAATAAATGGATGGACAGGGAACGGATCTACGAAAATCAGGAAGGCTACGAAAAGGGGGCCTATGTTTCGGCGGACAGCCCTTATCGTTCTTTCTTCTGCTTTCAGGATCAGAACCGCTGGCCCTATAATCCAACCTATGACGGCTGGTGGACCCATGATACCCTGCCAAAGCTGAACTACGAAGAATCTGAGGAGCTTTGCCGGACGATCCTTGATGTGGGCAGAAAATGGGTTTCGCCGCCGTATAACGTAGACGGATGGAGACTGGATGTAGCTGCAGATCTGGGCCACAGCAATGATTTTAACCATCACTTCTGGAAAGCGTTCCGGAGGACAGTAAAAGAAGCCAATCCTGATGCAGTGATCCTTGCAGAACACTACGGAAATCCGGAAAGCTGGCTTCGCGGTGATGAGTGGGATACAGTTATGAACTATGATGCTTTTATGGAGCCTGTAACGTGGTTCCTGACCGGAATGGAGAAGCACAGTGATGAGTACCGGGAGGACCTTTATGGCAACAGTGAGGCCTTTATCGGGGCGATGAAGCATCATATGCAGTCTTTGCATATGGGAGCGCTTTATGGAGCCATGAATGAGCTTTCAAACCATGACCATTCCAGATTTCTGACAAGGACCAATCACAGAGTAGGAAGGCTTTCCTACGCAGGCGCAGAGGCAGCATCTGCAGGTATCAATCCTGCTATCATGAGAGAGGCTGTTGTGATCCAGATGACGTGGCCTGGTGCGCCTACGGTATATTACGGGGATGAGGCCGGCGTCTGCGGCTTTACAGATCCGGATAACCGCAGAACTTATCCCTGGGGAAAAGAAGACCAGGAGATGCTGGACTTTCATAAACGTATGATCTGCATACACAAGGCATATCCGATTCTTGCAAAGGGTTCCCTGGAATTTCTGTGGAACGATCATCAGGGCCTGAGCTATGGTCGTTTTTCTGATTCTGAACAGATCATAGTGATCCTCAATAATCAGGATCAGGAGAGAGACATAAGGGTAACAGCCTGGAAAACCGGTGTAAGCCGGAAAGAAGCAACGGCTTTTCAGCGCCTGATGCTTTCTTCCGGAGAGGGTTATACGGAAATGCCGGAAGAATATATTGCAGATGCAGGGATTCTTCAGGTGAAGATGCCTGCATACGGAGCGATGGTGCTTCACCACAGGGCAAGGGATAAATACAAATGATGTACGAGTAAGGCAGAGAAAAAAGCCAATCTGTTCTTCCATTAGGAAGCGGATTGGCTTTTTTCATTGTGTTTTATGGGTTATTCTTCTGTAACGTGTTCAAGTCCCTGATTCATGATGGTTGCCACATGGCTGTCTGCCAGGGAGTAGTAAATGGTTTTTCCATCTCTTCGAAATTTGACCAGTGACATCTGCTTCAGTACCCGGAGTTGATGTGAAATAGCACTCTGGGTCATGGAAAGACGATCGGCAATATCCTGAACACAGAGCTCTTCCACAGAAAGTACGTACAGGATACGAATCCTGGTAGGATCACCGAAAACCTTGAACAGGTCGGCAAGCCGGTACAGTGTATCATCATTGATCGGGTAATCTATATGTGTTTTCTTCATTTGCGCATCCTCCAAACTGTTAACTTCTATTGTAGCTGAAAAAAACGCACCGGTCAAATTCTTTTCTGCATCACTGGGGAGTTGTATGGATCCACTGCAGGATATCTGCCCTGCAGAACGGATCTTATTTTTTATACAGGATACGAATGGAATTCAGCACGCAGATCATGGCAACGCCAGTGTCTGCAAATACGGCCATCCACATGTTGGCATGTCCGGCAAGACCAAGGATCATAACTGCGATCTTGATCACCAGGGCAAATATTACGTTCTGCCATGCAATACGGTTTGTGCTTCGTGCAATGGTGATGGACTGAGGGATCGCATCTACATTGGAATTCATAAATACGGCATCTGCGGCTTCAATGGCAGCATCTGCACCGCTTCCCATGGCAGCACCTACATCAGCACCTGCAAGAACAGGAGCGTCGTTGATACCGTCACCAACAAACATAACAGTTCCATGTGCCTGGCGGACCTTTTTCAGGGCATTGAGCTTATCCTCCGGAAGAAGCTTTGCATAGATCTCATCGATTCCGGCATCTTTTCCTACAGCCTGTGCACTGTCTTCGGAGTCTCCGGTAAGCATAACAGTGTGGAGACCAAGCTTTTTCAGAGAAGCAATGGCTTCCTTTGCGTCAGGTTTGATGGTATCGGAGATCAGCATATATCCTGCGAAGGTTCCGTTTACTGCCATAAATACTTCAGAGCCGTAAGCGGCTTCCTTTAATTCTCCGATTGTAATTCCGAATTTATCCATCAGCTTGCGATTTCCGCAGAGAACTTTTCCCTCCGGCATTTCCGCAACGATCCCATGACCGGAAATTTCTTCCAGGGAGATCGGTTTTTCAAATTGGATTCCACGTTCTATTGCGGCAGCAACGATGCTGTTCGCAATGGGATGTGTGGAGTTTTGTTCACAGCCTGCACACATGGAAAGGAGGTCGTTTTCCGTGTATTTACCGGTGACAACAACCTTCTGAAGCTGGAAGTTGCCTTCTGTGATAGTGCCGGTCTTATCCATGATCACAGCGCCGAGCTTACTTAATCCTTCGATGGAAAGGCCACCCTTGAAAAGGATACCCTTTTTGGAACCGGCACCGATCCCGGAGAAAAAGGCCAGCGGGATACTAAGTACAAGAGCACAAGGGCAGCTCATTACCAGGAAAGTAATGGCTGTGTAGATCCAGTAATGCCAGTTTCCGGTAACAAGGGATGGGAGTATGGCAGTTGCCACTGCGATTCCTACAACACAAGGAGTATAAACCCTGGCAAAGCGTGTGATAAAGCGGTCAATCTTCGGTTTGCTTGCTGCTGCGTTTTCTACGGAATCCAGAATACGAGTGACCATGGATTCTTCCAGAGGTTTTTCTACGCGGATCTTAAGCTGTCCGGAGGTGTTGACGCAGCCGGAAGTGATCTCATCACCTTCATTTACAGCAACCGGTACAGGCTCTCCTGTGATCGGAGAAGTGTCGATGCGGCTGTTTCCCTCAATTACGATACCATCAAGAGGGATGCGGTCTCCGGGACGGACCAGAAGAATGTCTCCGATCTGAGCCTCTTCAGAGGGAATTACCTGGATATCATCGCCTGTGACCAGATTTACTACTTCCGGACGAAGGTCTACGGCATCCATGATCTGTCCGCGGCTTCGTTCAACGGCTTTTTCCTCAAAAAGCTCGCCAATGCGGTAGAAGAGCATAACGCCTACGGCCTCAGCGGAATCATTGATGGCAAAAGCGGCAAGAGTTGCAATGCTCATGAGAAAGTTTTCGTCAAAAATCTGTCCGTGAGAGATGTTTTTGGCAGCTTTTACAACGATAACACCACCAAGTGCCAGGTATGCGATCACAAATACAGGAAGAGTGGCACTGGTGCCTAAGCCTTTGTGTTCCATGATCTCTCCGGCAACGAAGAGTACTGCACCGATGATAATGCAGATGATATCTACGTTTTCCCTGGAGAAAAATTTCTTCTTGGAAGCGGTTGGGTGAGTCACTGCTTTTGTGGACTGAGCCTTTGGCTTCGGATCCTTTTCTTTTACAAGAACTTCGGATTCAATGGATGTACAGATCTTGCGGATCTGATCCAGGTATCGATCCGGATTCTTTGCAGTTAAGCGAAGCTGTTTTGTTGCAAAAGTGATGGTTGCTTCGGAAATGCCTTCAAGGTTTGCGATTTGTTCCTCCATTTTGGAAGCGCAGTGAGCGCAGCCCAGATTTTCCAGAAGATATGTCTTAGTTGTTGTGTCAGTGGAAGCTGCCGGAGCTGGATTTCTCGGAACAACTTTAACTTCAGATTCAATGGATGTGCAGATCTTGCGGATATGCGGAAGCAGAGCGTCTGGATCTGCAGCCCTTAAGCGAAGCTGTTTTGTTGCAAAAGTAATGGTAGCGCTTTCTACGCCTTCAAGAGCCTGGATCCGTTCCTCCATTTTGGAAGCACAGTGAGCGCAGCCGAGGTTCTCCAGAATGTAGATACGCTTTGCGGTGAGAGCATTGTGGGAGTGAACGTGGTGCTCATGGTCATGATCTCCGCAGCCACAGCCGTAGTGTTCGTCATGGTGGTGATGGTGCTCATGCTCGTGATGTTCGTGCTCGTGCTCCTCGCAACCACAGCTACAGTGTTCATCGTGGTGCACATGCTCGTGTTCATGGTGTTCGTGTCCGTGCTCCTTGCAACCACAGCTACAGTGTTCATCGTGGTGCTCATGTTCATGATGTTCGTGCTCGTGCTCCTCGCAACCACAGTTACAGTGTTCATCGTGGTGCACATGCTCATGCTCATGTTCATGGTGTTCGTGCTTATGCTCCTCGCAACCACAGCTACAGTGTTCACCGTGGTGCACATGCTCATGTTCATGGTGTTTGTGCTCGTGCTCCTCGCAACCACAGTTACAGTGTTCATCGTGGTGCACATGCTCATGCTCATGGTGTTCGTGCTCGTGCTCCTCGCAACCACAGTTACAGTGTTCATCGTGGTGCACATGCTCATGTTCATGGTGTTTGTGCTCGTGCTCCTCGCAACCACAGCTACAGTGTTCATCGAGGTGCACATGCTCGTGTTCGTGGTGTTCATGGTCGTGATCTTCGCAGCCACAGCCGCAGTGCTCGTCATGGTGGTGATGGTGCTCATGATCATGATGTGCTTCATGCTCATCATGGCTGTGATGCGCATGATCGTGACCACAGCCGCAACCGCAGGAATTTGCGGACTCCATGGAATCTTTCTTTAATTTTTCTTCCATATGAACTCTCCTTGCTGATTTGTTTGTCTTTTTATATGAATATATGAATCAATGTTCATATGACTATTTAATCATATATAAAAATCTTTGTCAACAGCTTTTCAAAAAACGGATCAAAGAAAAGTGAAATTTATTGCAAAAGAAATATAGAAAATATTAATATATTCTGAAAAAATAATCTATTTTATTATTTATATTTAACATGTTATACTTTCAGCAAGTAAAGAAAGAAAGAAAGGAAGGTAGCAACATGTACAGTATCGACTTAAACAGTGACATGGGTGAGAGCTTTGGTGCATATAAGCTTGGCGGCGATGAAGAAATCATCAAATATGTCACAACAGCAAATGTAGCATGTGGCTGGCATGCAGGCGATCCGATGGTAATGGATAAGGTAGTCCGCATGGCAAAGGAACGTGGCGTTATGGTTGGAGCCCATCCTGGATATCCGGATCTTCTTGGCTTTGGACGAAGAAAGATGGTTCTCTCTCATGATGAAGTTAAGAATTACGTCAGATATCAGATCGGAGCCCTGGCTGCTTTCACTAAGAGCTACGGAATGAAGCTTCAGCATGTCGCTCCTCATGGAGCAATGGGTAATGCCTGCCAGTATGACGAGGACATTTCCACAGCAATCTGCGAGGCAATCTGTGAGTATGACAAAGATCTGATCGTTTACTACTGTGCAGGTGCAGTTCTTGGAGATATCGCCGAGAGCAAGGGACTTCGTACAGCATCTGAGATTTTTGCAGATCGTGCATACATGGATGATCTTTCTCTTGTACCGAGAAAGATGGAGGGATCCATGATCACAGATGAGAACGTTGCCATCGAAAGATGCGTGAAAATGATCAAAGAAGGTAAAGTCACATCCATCAACGGAAAAGAGCTTGACATCAAGGGTGACACACTCTGTGTACACGGAGACGGACCGAAGGCACTTGCTTTTGTACAGAGGATCCGTGAGAAATTCACAGAAGAAGGTATTGAGATCAAACACTTATAGAAACTAAATAAAGTACATTCATATGAGAGATAGAATGCCGGATAAATCAAAGGAGATTTAAAACAAGGGATTACTGCGATGATTTGTCCGGCTCTTTTTATATGAAAATGTGTACTTTTTTAGGATAAGAAAGGAAAGGGTGGAAACTATGGCAAAAGAGAAAAAACAGAACAACATAGTAAGAAACATGATGATCGCTCTGGTCGGCGGTCTGGTCGTAGGACTTGGATTCATGCTTCTGAAACAGCAGATGTCTGAGGGAACATGGAACGTGATCAATGCACTTCTGTTCCAGGATATCACAGCAGATCAGGGATTTCATTCCATCGGTCTCTTCTATATTATCGGACAGCTGTTCATGAGGGGATTACAGATGGCGATCGTACCGCTGGTACTTGTATCCTTAAGCCTTGCAATGTGCAGTATTTCCAGCTCTTCCAAGCTGGGAAGAATCGCAGGGCGTACACTGATTGGATTCTTCTGTTTCTATGTAGTAGGCGCATGCATCGCAGGTATCGTTGCATTTGCAATGAAATCTGCAGGCTTCTTCAATGTTAAGCTTCCGGCAGAGGCAGTTACAGAGGCTGCAACACTGGATCAGTTTAACCCGCTTGCAACAATCGTAACAGCAGTTCCGTCCAACATCGGAACCGCATTCAGCAGCAACAACAGTATCCTTGCAGTTGTAGTAGTAGCTATCGTTCTCGGACTTTGCATGAACGCACTTGGTGACAAGGTGGATCCTCTGAAAAAAGTTCTTGAAAATTTCAGCGATATCATCAACCTGTACCTTACATTCCTGATCAACAAGGTTGGTCCTGTTGCAATCTTCTGCCTGATCTCCCGTACATTCGCAATTTACGGAGCAGAGTATCTGGCACCTGCAGCTGCTTATATTGTAGGTGCAATGCTGACACTGTTTGTACTTGTAGTTACGATTTACCCGATCGGTATCGGTCTTACAACAGGCTTAAGCCCGATGAAATTCCTCAAGAAGATCGCTAAGGTCGGTGTATTCGGATTCTCCACAAACTCTTCTGCAGCATGCCTTCCGCTGAACACCAGAACATGCCTTGATGAGCTTGGATGCTCTCAGGAGATCACAAGCTTCGTACTTCCAACAGGTATGACCATCAACATGAACGGAACAACAGTTATGCATATGTTTGCAGTAACCTTTATTGCAACAGCATCCGGAATCGACATCACACCGGCAAACCTGATCACAGTTGCATTCCTTTCCATCTGTGCAGCAATGGGCTGCCCGGCTATCCCGATCGCAGGTACAACTCTGATCGTAACCATCCTTTCCGGTATGGGCTGGACATCTGATCTTTGCATGATCGCATATGCACTTGTTGTAGCAATCAACCGTCCGGTTGAGATGGCACTTCTTCCGCTTAACGTAATCGGTGATGCAACAGTCAACGTTATCGTTAACAAGAAAGAGAATGAGCTTGACGTAAACAAATATAACGCGTAAGTAAATATAAAAAGTCTTAATATTATACATACAAATTATTAAATTGACTTAATATTACTACGATGATACCATTTAAGCGTATAGTTGAGACATCAGCTATACGCTTAAATACTAAATGGACATGAATGAACAGCTGTGCAGACGATTTGCTCATCTGCACAGGCACAGTCCGGAATTTACAGAGTAAAACAGCGGGACAGCCGCAGAAAAATAAAAGGGTTCAGGAGGAAATGAATATGGAGTACAAGACAGCGAAAAGAATGGAATGCCTTCCGTTTTCCGGTATCCGTGCAGTAATGGAAAAAGCAAACAAAATGCAGCAGGCAGGAGAAAAGATCATTCACCTGGAGATCGGACGTCCGGATTTTGATACACCTGAGAAGATCAAAAAGGCAGCAAACGAGAGCCTTGCAGCAGGACATGTGTTTTACACATCCAACTACGGTATCCCGAAACTGAGAGAGGCCATTGCAAAATGGGAGAACGAGAACCATGGTACAGATTATGAAGCATCTGAAGTTCTTGTAACAGTAGGTGTTGGTGAGGCAACTTTCGCATCCATGGACGCTTTCCTGGATCCCGGCGATGAGATCCTTGTCCCGAACCCGGTATGGCTGAACTACATCCATGTTCCGTCAGCACTTGGAGCAGTACCTGTAACATACAGCCTGAGAGAAGAGAACGATTATCAGATCGACTTTGAGGAGATGGAGTCAAAGATCACAGACAAGACAAAGATGATCGTAGTTGTTAACCCAAGCAACCCGACCGGCGGTGTGTTTTCCAGAGAGACACTTGAGAAATTAAGTGAGATCGCCATCAGACATGACCTTCTTGTGATCGCGGATGAGATCTACAGCCAGCTTGTATACGATGGAACAGAGCATGTAAGCATCGCATCCCTTCCGGGAATGAAAGAGCGTACCATTACATTAGGAGGCTTTTCAAAAGCTTACTCAATGACAGGCTGGAGACTTGGATATATGTGTGCACCGGTTGGAATCATCCAGGCATGCGTACGTGTTCATCAGTATACCGTTACCTGCGCTTCTTCCTTCGTACAGGAAGCAGCACTTACCGCATTAAGTGACTGTGCAGAAGATGTTGAGGCAATGAGAAAGGAATATCAGAGAAGAAAAGATTATGTGGTAAAGGCTCTGAACGAGATCGATGGGATCAGCTGCAATAACCCACATGGCGCTTTTTATATCTTCGTAAATATCAAGAGCCTTGGAATGACTTCTATGGAGGTGGCCGAGTATCTTCTTGACAATGCAAAGATCGCCCTAGTACCTGGCTCCGCATTCGGCTCCGAAGGTGAGGGATACTTAAGAATTTCCTATGCATGCAGCTATGAGGATCTTCAGGAAGCATGTGCAAGGATTAAAAAAGCAGTGGAAGAGCTGAAAAACAAATGATCAGATAAAAAATATCCACCGCTTTTGTGGTAAAAAGCGGTGGATCAAAATCCTGGTATAACTAATATAAGAAGAAACGGTAAAGCAGAAAATGTTCCTGACGGACTTGTGCTTACCGTTTTTTTTATTTCTGCCGTTCCCATACCTGGCCGATCGGGAAGGACGGAGTGGATTCTGCAAGAAAGTCTTCCAGTGCATTTTCAAAGAATTCCACGGCACGTTTGCTGGTGGATTTTGGATATTTATGTTTGATCTTATAGCAAACACGATTTGGCGGCGTGTTTTTCAGTTCACTGATAAAAAGAGGCCGGTAATGGGAAAGCTCCAGGATCACAGACTGTGGTGCGACCATCCAGTTTCCCGGCTTTTTCCAGAGACGGTCCAAAAGTGTGATGGTATCTGCCGCAATGTGAGGCCTGGAAGCGGAGGAAAGCCAGCGGTCATGCCAGATCTGATAATTGTCATCCCAGCTTAAAAACAGCTCCAGGGATGGATCCAGCTCATCGGTATGTATTGCCGGAGCCGGAATCACTGGCTGATCCGATTGTACCAGATAAAGCTTTTCTTCGAAGATTTTCTCTGTTATGATATTCTTGTAATGCAATTTGTGGTAGACAAATCCGATATCAATGCTGTGTTCTCCAAGAAGACCGTAGAGCTCTGAAGAGTGATGGGACTCGATGTTCAGGTCCAGCTTAGTCTGCTCATTTAAGATCCTGTCATACAGTGGTGCGAAAACAGCTACGTTCAGGCTGTCTGTACAGCCTATGGTAAGCAGCAGAGAATCCTGATTGCGCTGCAGCTCCATAGTTTCCTTCCAGAGAGACATCCAGCGTTCTGCAAGGATGATAAAATCTGTTCCCTTGGCAGTCAGTTCCACCTGCTTATGGCCTTTCTGACGGATCACAAGGGGGAAACCCAGTTCGTTCTCCAGAGATGTGAGCCGGTGGCTGACAGTAGGCTGGGAAAGAAAAAGAAGATCCGCTGTACGGGTGATGCTCTTGGTATTTACAATGGTGAGAAAGGTTTCGATTTCAGCAAGGTTCATATGAACAGCTCCTTTTCTTTTGTTTTATCTATAGGGTAGTTTAAGCTTTGATAATATAAAAATTATTTATATTATACAGAGAAATTATTCGTTATTCAATAGTAAGCTTGTATGATATGATAAATACAACTCAAAAAGAAAATCAAAAGAAGAGAGGTTTTCATATGGCATTAGGATGTAGAATCAGACGAAACTTTGAAAGACCGTCAAAAGAATTAGTAGAAGCCTTCCGTGGGATTCCGGTTGCAAATATTGATGATAACTGTGGAAGGATCGCTGCTGTAGATTCCAGCATTTTCCCTCTGAACCCGAAGGCAAGACTTCTGGGAACTGCATTTACAGTAAATGCACCGGCAGGAGATAACCTTTTGTTCCATAAAGCACTGGATATGGCTCAGCCGGGAGATGTTATCGTTCTTGCAAACAAAGGAAGCCTGAGCAGAGCACTTTGCGGCGAGATCATGAGCAACTATGCGAAATCCAGAGGAATCGCAGGAATCATCATTGACGGATGTGTTCGTGACAGCTATACATTAAGTCAGATGGATTTCCCTGTATATGCAAAAGGTATCACACCAAACGGACCATACAAAAACGGCCCGGGAGAGATGAACTTCCCGGTATCTTTCGCAGGAATCGTTATCAATCCTGGTGATATCATTGTAGGAGACTCTGACGGACTTCTTGCTATCAGACCGGATGAGCACACAGCAGAGCTTGCAGAGATCGCAAGAAAATACCATGCTGGTGAGGAAAAACAGCTTGAGGGAATCCTGACACGCGGTGAGTGGCCACGTCCATGGGTTGACGAAACTCTCAAAAAAGTCGGATTTGAATTTGTAGACTAACCGAATAAAAGATACATACAGGAAGGTCTGTCACCACGTATGACGGGCCTTTTTGTCAAATTAAGAACGGAGGTAAGCTTAAATGGATGTGAAGTTCCTGATCGCAGGAGACAGAGCAGTTTCCGTTGAATTCGGCAGTGTGATCAGCCTTGAGGTCAATGCCAGGGTGCGTGCACTGGATGAAAAATTAAAAGAATCTCCAATTGAAGGCATGGTGGAAACAGTTCCGACCTATTGTGCACTGATCGTACATTACCGCCCGGAGGTGATCCGTTATTCCAGACTGGTGGAAGAACTGGAGAAGAGAATTGCAGACATGCATGAGGTTTCCACAACAACGAAGAAGGTTGTAAAAGAGATTCCGGTTTATTATGGCGGTGAGACCGGACCGGATCTGGAGTACTGTGCAGAGCTTGAGAATACTACAACAGAGGAAATTATCCGTAAGCATTCTCAGCACGAATATTATGTATACATGCTTGGGTTTGCACCGGGACATCCGTATATGGCCCGATTTGAGGAGCCCTTCAGCTTTAAGAGAAGAACCTCTCCGAGGGTAAAGATTCCTGCAAGATCCATTGTTGTCCAGCTGGCTCTGTCTGATTTTATTCCTTTTGAGCAGCCGTGTGGATGGAATATCATCGGAAGTACACCTCTTGATATCTGTAATTTTACAAAGGAGGATCCGTTCCTTGTACGTGCCGGTGACTGGGTAAAGCATGTACCTGTCACAAAAACGGAGTATGATCAGATCCGAAGAGACGTGGAAAACGGTACCTATAAAGTGAAAACCTATACGCCACAGGATAACGGTTAAGAACGGAGGTCATGATATGGGAATTACAGTTGAAAACGGCGGGATCCTGACCACTGTTCAGGATGAGGGAAGATTCGGGAACCAGGCATTTGGTGTTTCTACATCCGGTGCCATGGATCCGCGTGCTTTCCATATTGCCAATCTTCTGGTAGGCAATAAAAAAACAGAGGGTGCTCTGGAGATGACTTTTATCGGACCAACCCTTACTTTTACCAGTGATAATATTATTGCGGTGACAGGTGGAGATCTGACACCGATGCTGGATGGACAGCCTTTCCCGATGTATAAAGCTGTTCTTGTAAAAAAAGGCCAGAAGCTGATGTTTGCAGGTGCCAGAAACGGAAGCCGCGGATATATCGCTTTTGCCGGCGGACTGGATATCCCGCTTGTGATGGGAAGTAAGTCTACTCTGCTTCGTAACCACATCGGCGGTGTGGACGGAAGAAAACTGGAAAAGGGCGACAGCATTGAGTTTACTGCTCCGAAGACAGAGCTTCCGAATATGGAACTCCGTCATGTTCCAGCAGAGATCTATCCTTCTGATGAGGTAGTTCTCCGTGTGGTTCTGGGACCACAGGAGAATGAATTTACGGAAGAAGGTGTTCGTAAATTTTTCTGGTACAGCGGTACGATCACCAATGAGTTTGATCGTATGGGCTGTCGTATCGAGAGAGAGCCGGTAGAGCATGCCGGTGACGGTAATATCAATACAGATGGTATTTCCATGGGATCGATTCAGGTTCCTTTAAACGGACAGCCGATCATTATGCTGGCAGACCGTCAGAGTACAGGCGGTTATCCAAAGATCGGTACTGTGATCACTGTGGATTTTGCCAAGATCGCCCAGGCACGTCCTGGTCAGAAGATACGTTTTGTTGAGGTCAGTCTGGACCTTGCCCAGGATTTGTATATCCGTGAGTTGAATGAAATGGATGCTCTGGATGAACGACTGAATGGAAAACTTTAATCAATATATATCACAAAAATATTTTAAAAGAAAGGTGAGTACGAATATGAAGATTGTTGTATTGGATGGCTACACAGAGAACCCTGGAGATTTAAGCTGGGACGCATTAAAAGAGCTTGGAGAGGTTACTGTTTATGACAGAACTTCCTACGAAGAGTCTCCGCTGATCGCTGAGCGTATCGGCGATGCTGAGATCGTTATTATCAATAAAACTCCGATTTCCAAGGAGACCATCGACAAGTGCCCGAACATGAAACTGATCGCTGTTCTGGCTACCGGTTATAATGTTGTTGATTACAACTATGCAAAAGAGAAAAATATTCCGGTTGTAAATGTTCCTACTTATGGTACACAGATCGTTGGTCAGTATGCTCTGGGTCTTCTTCTTGAGATCTGCTCTCACTATGGTCATCATGATGAGACGGTTAAGGCAGGCAAATGGGAGAATAATGCTGACTGGTGCTACTGGGATTATCCGATGATCGAGCTTTATGGAAAAACTGCCGGTATCATTGGCCTTGGTAGAATTGGACAGGCTACTGCCAAGCTTCTGAATGCGCTGGATATGAAGGTTCTTGCTTATGATGCTTATCAGAGTGAGGCTGGCGCAAAGCTTGCTGAGTATGTTTCTCTTGACGAGCTGTTTGCACAGTCTGATGTGATCTTCCTTCACTGCCCGCTTTTCCCGGAGACAGAGGGTATGATCAATAAAGAGAATATCGCGAAGATGAAGGATGGTGTTATCCTTATCAACAACAGCCGTGGTCAGCTGGTTGTTGAGCAGGATCTTGCGGATGCTCTGAACAGTGGCAAGGTTTATGCTGCTGGTCTTGATGTTGTTTCTACTGAGCCGATCAAAGGGGATAACCCGCTTCTTAAGGCTAAGAACTGCATCATCACTCCGCATATTTCCTGGGCTGCGCAGGCTTCCAGACAGAGAATTATGGATATTACGGTTGATAATATCAAGGCTTTTCTGGCTGGTAATACAGTTAACAGAGTTAATAAATAAGTATTTTTCGATGTTTCGATTTCCTATGTATGATGTGTGAGGGAAAGGCGGCTGTCTCGGTTTGGGGTGGCCGTCTTTTTCTGTGCATGGAAGGAGTGTGCGCAGGGTGGAAGGAGCGTACGCTGGGATGGTGGAACGAACGTACGCCGGGGATGTGACATCGGTTCGGGCAGGGCTCCGTCGGCGGATACTGCTAAGGCTCCGTGAATCGGCTAAAATCATTGTGCCAGGGGCTGAACTCGCCTTCGGCTCAAACAGCAGCCCCTGGCACAATAACGCCGATTCCCGCAGCCCAAGCAGTATCACACCTCCTCCACAGCAGCCCGAACCGATGCCACATCCCCGGCTGAAACTCCAACCGCAAGGGACGGAAGCGGACGTTTGCGTCCTGTCCTGAATTGTGAAAACGTGGCTGTATCGGCATAACGCCTCACATGCAACACCGAAGAATACAGCAACCAGTTCGGCACAGCGTCCCACGTCCAACACCGAAGCATACAGACAAAAGTCAACACCCTCCCGTCCTCCACAACCAAGAACTCCTTAAAAAAGGCCCAGGGGTGTGCAGAGGGGCGCGGCCTTGTGCCCCTTTGCGGTTTCCTTTTTCACAAAAAAATAGCCCCTACATCTCAAAGATGTAAGAGCTAAATTCGCTGGATGGAGAAGGATTCGAACCTTCGAAGGCGGTGCCAACAGATTTACAGTCTGCCCCCTTTGGCCACTCGGGAATCCATCCGTGAACAACAAATGTATTATATATAACATTTGATAAAATTGCAAGCTTTTTCTCAAAAAAAATAATAATTCCCACAGCATCAGCATTTTTGGTAAAATACTGGACTTACCAAAGGAAATCTGCTATTATGAGTACGGTTGGATATAAAGGACACGGTTTTTCCGTATCCTAATACAGGTTAGGAGGATTTTATCATGTTAGTAAACGCAACAGAAATGCTGAAAAAAGCAAAAGCAGGCCATTATGCAGTTGGTCAGTTCAACATCAACAACCTTGAGTGGACAAAAGCTATCCTTCAGACAGCTCAGGAGCTCAACTCTCCTGTAATCCTTGGTGTTTCCGAGGGTGCCGGTAAATACATGACAGGTTATAAGACAGTTGTAGGTATGGTTAACGGTATGATGGAAGAGCTGAACATCACTGTTCCGGTTGCTCTTCATCTTGACCACGGCAGCTATGATGGATGCCTGAAATGTGTTGAGGCTGGTTTCTCTTCCATTATGTTCGACGGATCTCATTATCCGATCGATGAGAACGTAGCTAAGACTAAAGAGCTGGTTAAGATCGTTGCTGAGCACAACATGTCTCTTGAGGCAGAGGTTGGTTCCATCGGCGGCGAGGAAGACGGTGTTGTTGGTATGGGCGAGTGCGCTGATCCTGAGGAGTGCAAGAGAGTTGCAGATCTCGGAATTAACTTCCTTGCAGCTGGTATCGGTAACATTCACGGAAAATATCCGGCTAACTGGCAGGGCTTAAGCTTTGAGACTCTGGATGCTATTCAGAAACTGACAGGAGATATGCCGCTTGTTCTTCACGGTGGTACAGGTATTCCGGCAGACATGATCAAGAAAGCGATCAGCCTTGGTGTTTCCAAGATCAATGTAAATACAGAGTGCCAGCTTGCATTTGCTGAAGCTACACGTAAATACATTGAAGAGGGTAAAGATCAGCAGGGTAAAGGATATGACCCACGTAAGCTTCTTGCACCTGGAGCAGAAGCGATTAAAGCTACTGTTAAAGAGAAAATGGAGCTTTTCGGATCTGTCAATAAAGCATGATGAATCGAAAATAATATATGAAAGAAGCCGGAATGGGAGCAAGCCTGTTCTGGCTTCTTTTTTCATGATAAAATATCAATATTTTCACTATATAAAAAAATCAACATGTTTCTTGATTTTTTTATATAGTGAAAATGACCTCTTCGATTTACAATAATATCAAGTCAATCGAGAAGCTGATTTGAAGCTTATCGGTCAGGAATATGCGAAATGGACGTTTTAAGCATATTCGCGAAACAAATTGAATATCATATAAGGTAAAGGAGAGGTACGATTATGAGAATGAAAAAAGCAACAGCATTTGGTCTTGCAGCTTTAATGGCAGCTACCATGATCCCGGCAGTTCCGGCTATGGCAAAAGGGGATGACAGTGAAGGCTCTGTTTATTATCTGAACTTTAAACCGGAGCAGGCAGATCAGTGGACAGATCTGGCAAAGAAATATACCGATGAGACTGGTGTACCTGTTACGGTTGTTACAGCTGCTTCCGGAACTTATGAGTCTACTCTGAAATCAGAGATGGCCAAGGATGAGGTTCCGACACTGTTCCAGGTTAACGGACCGGTTGGACTTGCATCCTGGAAGGATTATTGCTATGACCTGAAAGACAGCGATGTTTACAAAAATGTGGAGAGTGACGATTTCGTACTGAAGGATGACAGCGGTGCAGTTGACGGTATTGCTTATGTAATTGAAACATATGGACTTATTTACAACAAAGCGCTTCTTAAGAAATACTGTGAGATGGATGGCGCTGTGGTCAAGTCTGCAGATGAGATCAACAATTTTGAGACATTAAAGAAGGTTGCAGATGATATCCAGGCTAAGAAAGATGACCTTGGAGTTGACGGTGCATTTACTTCCGCAGGCTTTGATTCTTCCAGTGACTGGCGCTTCAAGACACACCTTGCAAACCTTCCGATCTATTATGAGTACAAAGAAGACGGAATCACATCCACAGATGCGATCAAAGGAACCTATCTTGATAACTTCAAGAACCTGTTTGACCTTTATATCACAGATTCTACCTGTGAGCCAAGCCTTCTTTCCAGCAAGACTATCGATGATGCAAATGCTGAATTTGGTCTTGGAGAGGCTGTGTTCTATCAGAATGGAACCTGGGCTTATGATAGCATCAAAGATAACGAAGTAGCAGACGAGGATATGGGAATGCTTCCGATCTATATTGGTGTAGATGGTGAAGAGGACCAGGGACTTTGCACAGGCAGTGAGAACTACTGGTGCGTAAATAAAAAAGCAGATGAGAAGGATATCCAGGCAACTCTTGATTTCCTCAGTTGGGTTATCACAAGTGATGAAGGAAGAGAATCTATAAGCCAGGAAATGGGATTTACAACACCATTCAAGACCTTTGATGAGAATTATGAGTCTACAAATCCGCTTGTAAAAGCAGCTAACGAATATGTAAAAGCTGGTAAAACTCCGGTTTCATGGAACTTCACAACCATGCCTTCTGAAGAGTGGAAAAACCAGGTCGGCAGTGCAATGCTTGAGTATGCACAGGGTACCGGTGAGTGGGATGCTGTGAAAACTGCATTTGTTGACGGATGGGCAAAAGAGTACAAAGCAGCAAATGAAGGCTGATAAGGTATAACTGAAACGTGATCACGAAGAGGTGGGCGGTTTCCGCCTGCCTCTTTTAATGGAGAGAGGATGCGTAAAGTGGGGAAGGATGCATCCTCAGGAGAAAGGAAGAGAAAACATGCAAAATAAGATGATGAAAAAGTATTTTCCGGTTTTTGTCCTGCCTACCCTGCTGGCATTTACCATTGGATTTATCGTTCCCTTTATCATGGGTGTATATCTTTCCTTCTGTAAGTTTACCACAGTAACGGATGCAAAATTCGTGGGATTACAGAACTATGTGAAGATTTTTACTGAGGATGGAACCTTTGGACATGCATTATGGTACACCACCGCATTTACGGTTGTATCAGTAGTTTTGATCAATGTGATCGGTTTTGCAGTTGCGTTGCTTCTGACCAAGAAGATCAAAGGAACCAATATATTCCGTACCGTATTTTTTATGCCAAACCTGATCGGTGGTATCATCCTTGGTTATGTATGGCAGCTTCTGTTAAACGGTCTGCTTCTTCAGATCAATAAAACACTTACATATTCATCTGTTTACGGATTCTGGGGCCTTGTGATCCTGATGTGCTGGCAGCAGATCGGATATATGATGATTATTTACATCGCAGGTATCCAGAATATTCCGGGTGAACTGATCGAGGCTGCACAGATCGATGGTGCGAACAAAGGACAGCTTCTGAAGCATGTGATCATTCCTATGGTCATGCCGTCCATCACCATCTGTACTTTCCTGACACTTACCAACTCCTTCAAGCTTTTTGACCAGAACCTTGCTCTTACAAATGGTGAGCCTTCCAATATGTCAGAAATGCTTGCGCTGAATATTTTCAATACCTTCTATGGACGTACCGGATGGGAAGGTGTAGGACAGGCGAAGGCCGTGATCTTCTTTATACTGGTTGGAGCAATTGCCATGATCCAGAATCGTCTCACAAGAAGTAAGGAGGTACAGCAGTAATGAATAAAAAAGTAAAATTCAGCGGTCTGTGGACTGCGATCCTGAGTGTGGTATCTGTTGCTTATATTTTCCCGATTCTTCTGGTTTTGATCAATTCTTTTAAGAAAAAAGCATACATCAGCCGTTATCCTTTTGCAATCCCAACGGATAAAATGTTCGTAGGTCTGGAAAACTATGTAAATGGTCTTACAAAAACCGGATTTTTCCAGGCATTTGGATGGACATTATTTATCACAGTATTTTCTGTTGCGGTAATTCTGCTCTGTACCTCCATGTGTGCCTGGTACATCAACCGTGTTACCAACACGCTGACAAAAACCATGTACATGCTGTGTCTGTTTTCCATGGTCGTACCATTCCAGATGGTAATGTTTACTCTTTCCAAGATTGCAAACATTTTGAAGTTGAATACTCCGTGGGGACTGATCATCATTTATCTTGGATATGGAGCAGGACTTGCGGTATTTATGTTCAGCGGTTTTGTAAAATCCATTCCGATCGAGATCGAGGAAGCTGCCATGATCGATGGCTGTACCCCGATCCAGACATTTTTTAAAGTAGTTCTTCCGGTTATGAAACCGACCTGTGTAACTGTAGCGATCCTGGAAACCATGTGGATCTGGAATGATTATCTTCTTCCATATCTGGTACTTGATATCAAGAAATATAAAACCATTTCCATTGCCATCCAGTATCTGAAGGGGGGTTACGGAACCATTGATATGGGAGCTATGATGGGCGTTCTTGTCCTTTCCATCATTCCAATCATTGCCTTCTATCTTGCATGCCAGAAATATATCATTGAAGGTGTGGTTGCAGGAGCTGTTAAGGGCTGACAAATCAGTTGAATAATGTTAAAATGAAAGAAAAAAGGCCTGATCTGCGTGTTTTTACGTGGATCAGGCCATATTTGGCGAGGTGAGGAATGTACAGAGTATTGGTGGTAGATGATGAAAAACTGGAACGTGACGGAATCCGCTTTCTTCTGTCTATGGAAGAGGGAGAGTGGGAAATTTATGAGGCGGCTAATGGCAAGCTGGCATTAAATGAGCTGAGAAAGCATCCTGTGGATCTGATGCTGACAGATATCAAAATGCCTCATATGGATGGTCTGGAGCTTTCAAAAAAAGCAAGAGAGGAATATCCGGATCTGGAAATTATCATTTTCAGCGGTTATGGCGATTTTGCTTTTGCCCAGGAGGCGATCCGTTATGGAGTGACCGATTACGTGCTGAAACCGGTGGATCCGGACCGCTTTCATGACACCATACAGAAGATCCAGAAGGAGATTGCGTCCCGGAAAAACAAAGAGCAGCAGTCCATAAAAGAAAAAAGCTTTCTTCAGCAGTATTTTCTGCTGAGTTACATTTATTCCGGTGATCAGGAACGTCTGAAAGAAGCGGAAGGAATCGTGGACTTTGCTGCCTGGGAGCAGTGGCACTGTGCGATACTCATTGAATCCGATGAATCTTTTTTTGATTCTGCCAGTGATGAAGTCCCGCTTGAGATCCAGGAAGAACTTCGCCGGTCTTTTTTCTATCTGAATCTCAATGGCCGCCAGTCCCTGCTTCTTTTTAAAGATGTGTACTGCGACTATACTCTTGTGGCAAAAAATGTCTACAGTATTCTGAAACGACTGCATCCTGTCCGTTTTCATCTGGCTGTAAGCCGACGTTTTGACGGATACCGGGAACTGCCCGGGATCATGGAACAGCTGGAGCAGCAGATGGAAGAGAAATTTTATCATCCGGACATCCATGTTTATACCAGTGAGGAAGAGGAGGAGAAAAATACCGGCGAAGAGGAACAGGATTCCAGACTTATGGAAAAAATCTCAGAAGATATTTCCAGAAAGGATGTGAAGCAGCTGTGGAGCCATTTCCGCAGCCTGGCATCAAAATATCAGTCCAATACCCAGTTTTCGGCCATGTATGTGAAATTTGTTTTTTCCAATGTGATCAGGGAGCTGTTTCAGGAGAATCGTTTTGCCGGAGAGCACAGGCTGGATCTGGAAGTGGATCATCTGTATGGCTGTTCTACCATTCAGGAGATCATTGAGGTTACAGAAAAAAATATCCGTCAGTACGAAGAGTTCCTGGACCGTTCCATGAGCGAATCCAGAGATGAGGTGGCAGCAGTAAAAAATTATATTTACAATCACTATGCGGAAGATCTGAATCTGGAAACACTGGCAGAAAAAGTATATCTTTCTTCTGGTTATCTCAGTTTTATTTTCAAGAAGGAGACGGGGATGAACCTGAATCGTTTTATCCGTGTGTTCCGCATGGAAAAGGCCAAGGAACTTCTACGCACCACCAACATGAAAGTAGCCATGGTCAGTGAGCAGGTAGGATTTGCCAATTCTTCGTATTTCTGCCGGAGCTTCCGGGAATATTATGGAAGCAGCCCGGAATCCTATCGGAAAGGAAACAATGAGGATGAAGAGGCTTCTGAAGAAGTATAATGATATGAAATACCGGTACAAGCTGACAAATCTTCTTGTGTTGGTATCCCTGGTGCCGATGACCGTGTTGGCACTGTACAGTCACAGTCGCATGAGTAGTCTTGTCCGGAAAAATGAGATGGAGGATATGTACTCCATTCTGGAGCAGACCAGGGAAAGCATTGACGGGCAGATCGAAATTTATGCCAGTCTTTTGAATTATCTTACCTATTCTCCCGAAATCCAGGAGGTGATCTTCAACAAAGATATGGATCGTTATACTGCATATGAACAGTATACGGAAGTTGTGGATCCGCTGTTGACAGTGCCGCAATCCTACCACGAAGCAATTCAGGGGATACAGCTTTTTGCAGAAAGCATTCCCGTGCGCCATGAATATACCTTGGCTCCGCTTTCAGAGGTGGATGGGGAATGGTGGAGTGACAAATTAAATAATACCGTGACGGTTCAGTGGATCGTGGACCGGGATAATCGTCAGATCGCGGCAGTCAGGGAAATATATGATGGTAAGATCAAGGAGGCTGTGCTCTGTATTTCGTTGGATTACGGAAAAGTATTCCAGCCTCTGGCCAATATTATCGAACGGAATTCCGGAGGCTTTGTGGTGGATGATCAGCAAAATATCGTCTATCATGGAGAAAATCTGGCGGCCAGTGATATTTCCGTACAGAAAGAAACCGCGAAAAAGCTGGATCGTCTGAGGGAAGAATATACCTATGTCAGCAGCAGCGGACATGAAACAAGGTGGACCTATTATTTTTATAAACCTCCGGCTGTGATCGAGAGCTCGGTTTCAAAAGTATTGATCAGTGAGATCCCGCTGATCGGCTTCTGTGTTGTGATCATCATTGTGCTGGGAATGACGTTTTCCAAGCTGTTTACCAGAAAGATTGAGCAGCTTACCAGAAATATGGAACAGGTGAACCAGGGAAGCCGTGAAGTTACGGTTTACAGTGATTCCGGAGATGAGGTAGGACAGCTGGTGAGAAGCTTTCACCATATGATGGATGAAATTAATCGACTGATCGAAGAAGTGTATGAAAATAAGATCGCTCTGAAGGAATTTGAACTGAAAGCGCTGACTGCCCAGATCAATCCCCATTTTCTTTATAATTCTCTTTCTATTATAAACTGGATGGCGATTAAGAGCCGTCAGAAGGAGATCAGCCGTGTGACGTTGGCATTATCTACATTTTACCGGACAGCGCTCAGTAAGGGAGCAGATATGGTGACTGTGGAAAACTGTATTCGGAATATCGAAGCTTATCTGGAAATCCAGCTTATCATGCATGACAATGATTTTAAGGTGGAGTGGAATATCGATCCGTCTGTGCAGCAGGAGTTGGTTCCAAAGCTTGCCCTGCAGCCCATCGTTGAGAATGCTCTGGAGCATGGCCTGGATGTGAAGGAGGAAGGGGAAAAGCTTCTGAAACTTTATTTCTTTGAAGAGAATGGGGATGTAGTGATCCGGGTTGAAGATAACGGGATAGGGATGGAGCAGGAGCAGGCAGAAAAGCTGCTCACATATCAGGCAAAAGGCTATGGCCTTAAAAATGTCAATGACCGTATGTGTATTTTATATGGAGAGAAATATGCCATCCGGATTCTGAGCAAGGTAGGTGAGGGGACAAGCGTTGATATGAGAATCCCGAAAGAGGTAAAAAAAGATGAGACTTAGTCTGGGAAAAACAGTGGTATTTCTGAGTATGATGCTGAGCCTGACACTTTTTACGGGGTGTTCTTTAGAAACTGCAGAAATGGAAAAAACAGATATAGATGTTCTGTCCGAAAAGAGCAGCAAGAGCTGGGAACAGGCAGAAACCTCGCCTCTGGGAAAATATCCGGAGCTTGTAACTTATACTCTGGGACAGATGAAAGGGGCTAATAATTCTAATCTTCCGGACGGGCAGACCTATGAGGACAATGCATATACCCGGTATCTGAAAAAGACACTGAATATTCAGAATAAGAATGTTTTTATGGAGAGTGAGGAGCGGTATGACGAAGCCCTGAACATCCTGGTCAAAGATCGGAATCTTCCGGACATTTTTCTGGTGTCGGACAGGGAAACTCTGGAAGAGCTGGTTGAAAATGATCTTATCGAGGACCTGACGGAAGTATACAAAAGCTGCGCTTCCGATAAAATAAAGGAAATGTATGAGAGTTATGGAGAGGAACTTTTGGACTCAGGGACTTTTGGCGGAAAACTGTATGCACTTCCGGAGACTGCCATTGATGATGGGTCGCAGCTTTTATGGCTGAGACGTGACTGGATGGAACAGCTGGGATTGAAAGAACCGAAGACACTGGAAGAGGCTTTTTCAGTGATCCGTGCATTTCAGGAAAACCGAATGGGTGCAGAGGATGGTGAAGATCCTGTGGGACTTGTCTGTGATCCGGGACTTGTGGGCACGGTCAGCACCAGCTATTCGGTGGACCCTGTGTTTGAAAAGTTCGGGGCGTATCCGCAGCAATGGATTGAAAATGCAGATGGAGAAATTGTCTATGGATTGCTGACGGAGGAGACAAAGGAGGCTCTGGGGTATCTCAGAGAGCTTTACAGGCAGGGGATACTGGATCCGGATTTTGCTTTACGTGCACAGAATAATATCCGTGATCTTGTGGTGAATGGAAAATGCGGAGCGTTTTTCGGACTCTGGTGGACTCCGAATAATCCTCTTATGGATGAGTATAGGAAGAACAAAGAGGCGGACTGGGAACCGTATTATCTGACTGCGGATGTAAAGCGGACTGTGGAGGTATACTCTACGTTTCGAGATAATAAATATGTAGTTGTGCGTAAAGGGTATGAGCATCCGGAGATTGCAATGAAGATTTTGAGTGTGTTGTTCGACTATTCCAGATATGAAGCGGAGGATGCGGATGAGATGAACACTTATTTTGCCTTGAATGTGGATCCTACGGCGCGTCCGCTAATGATCAATGTGGATTATAATGAGGCTACTTATATAGTGACAAAGCATATCCGTGAGGTTCTTTACAGTCCGGGCGATGAGAAGACCAGGGAGGATCTCAGTGCCATTGAGGCATCTTATTTTGATGCGTGTAAGGAATATCTTGAGGCAGAGGTGCCTTCGGTGGAGGCATGGGCGGCGTATAAGTCCAGAATCTCGGCGGTGGGACTTCTGGTGGATGCGAATTACCGTGCTCCGGAGAAAAAGTTTCTGGGGGATGGTGACGGGGAGATTCCTCAGACTTTGCGTTTGCTGGAGAAGAATGCATTTATCCAGATTATTATGGGGAGGATGCCTGTGAGCTCTTTTGACTCTTTTGTGGAAGATTGGTATCGTAAGGGTGGAGACAGTCTTACGGAGCGAGTCCGGGAAGGGCTTGTGGATTCGTGAGGTGGATGTATAGAGGGACAAAGGAAGCATCGGTCTGAGGGTGGATGCTGTCGGGAGTTTGTGGGGCGGATGTATAGAGGGACGCCAGAGGAAGGTGGCATCGGTCCGTGGGTGGATGCTGTCGGGAGTTTGAGAGGCGGATGTATAGAGGGACGCCAGAGGAAGGTGGCATCGGTCCGTGGGTGGATGCTGTCGGGAGTTTGAGAGGCGGATGTATAGAGGGACGCCAGAGGAAAGTGGCACCGGTCCGTGGGTGGATGCTGTCGGGAGTTTGAGAGGCGGATGTATAGAGGGACGCCAGAAGAAGGTGGCATCGGTCCGGGCAGGGACTCCGTCGGGGGATACTACTAGGGCTCCGTGAGACGGCTAAAAGCATTGCGGCAGGGCCAGAACTCGCCTTCGGCTCAGACAGCAGACCCTGCCGCAATAACGCCGTCTCCCGCAGCCCAAGTAGTAATCACCCCTCCTCCGCAGCAGCCCGGCCCGATGCCACCTTCCTCTGGCTGACGCTTCCAGCCGACAGGAAAAAAACAGAACAGGTGACGGAAGCGGACTGGGCGTCCTGTCCTGAAATGCCAGATTGGTACAGAATATTCCTGCAAATATCGAAGAATCTCCAGAACCAGATTGGCGCAGCGTACCATTGTAAGTACCGAAGAATCCAGAAACGAGATCGGCCCAACGTACCACTATAAGTATCGAAGAATACAGGGACGAGATTGGCATAGCGTAT